>JBARJU010000270.1:0-18089 GCA_049800435.1 Solirubrobacteraceae bacterium | reverse complement strand
GGCTACCCGGCGCTGTCGCCCGGCGTCGCGCCCGCACCGCCGCTCGGACTACCCGGCGCTGTCGCCCGGCCCGTAAGCGCTAACCCGAAAACGGACGGTCGCCGAGGGCGATGGCTCGAGCGCCGCGAGGTGAATGTGCAGGTGGGCGACGGAGCCGCCGTTGTAGAGCATGTTGCCGCTGCGCTCCACCGTCGCGAGCGCCGCCGGTTCGAGCTGGGCCTTGAGCATGCGCTTGATCGACCACAGCTCGGCGCCGGCCTCGTCGGGGAGCTCGTCAAATGACGTCACATGCCGGCGTGCCACGATCAGGTAGTGGGTGGCGGTCCCCTCGTAGGGGTAGCGATTCTTGGTCACATACCAATGGCGCCCCGTGTGCTCGATCGGCTCGTGCTGGTGCTCGGCGACGTGCTCTTCGCAGAACACGCAGATGCCGGCTGCTTCGAGCTCCTCCATGCGCCGGCGCTGGGCCGCGGAGCGCGCCGCCGCGAGGTCATACAGCGGGCCCTCCCGCCGACTCACGCCGCGTCCACCCGGACAGGGGACACCGTCTGCTCGGGCGCCGCTCGCTCATACACCGCAAAGCTGAGGTTCAGGCCGTTCTCATCGATCGATGCGGACCGCTCGGCGAGCTGCCATTCGGGGGAGTCGATGCTCGGAAAGAACGTGTCCCCCTCCATATCGTGTTCCACCTCCGTCGCATACACCCTGTCGGCGAGAGGCAGCGTCTCGTCGTAGACAGTCCCTCCGCCGATCACGAAGCACTCGCTCTCGCATGCCTCAAGCGCGCTCGGCAGGTCGTGGAAGACCTCGGCGCCACTCAGCTCCAGCTCGGCACTGGAGCTGAGCACGAGGTTGCGCCGCTCGGGCAGCGGGCGGTACTTCGACGGGATCGACTCGAATGTCTTGCGGCCCATCAGGACCGTGTGCCCGATGGTGAGCTCGCGGAAGTGGCGCATGTCCGAGGGCAGGTGCCACGGTAGCTCGCCTCCGCGGCCGATCGTGCCGTTGGCGGCGCGGGCGACGACGAGCGAGATCACGCCAATTCGCTCATACAGCCGGAGGGGCCCGCCGGCGTCGCGACGGCCTCGCGTGAGCATGCCGCCGTAGGGTGGGCACGGGGAGGCGCCGTAGCGTGGGCAGGGGGGGGTTCCGTAGGGTGGGCACGGGGAGGCGCCGTGGAGGGGACCGCTCCCACTACGTAGCCACCGGGATGCCGGCGATCGCCGGGTGGGGGTGGTAGTCGGAGAGCTCGAAGTGCTCGGCGCGGAAGTCGTGGATGTCGGCGATCCGCCGGCCCGCCTCCGTCAGATTGAGCGTTGGCAGCGCCCGCGGCTCGCGCGCAACCATCTCCTCGACGGCTGGAAGCTGGTTGGCGTAGATGTGGGCGTACTGAATCCAGTGCACATACTCCACGAGCTCATATCCCGTCAGCTGCTCGAGCATCAGGCCGAGCGCCGTGTACTGGGCCATGTTCGAAGGCACCCCGATCGGGGTGTCTCCGGAGCGCTGGTTGTGCACGAGGTGGAGCTTCTCGCCGAACACCAGCGCGTGGATCCAGCCGTGGCACGGGGCAATCGTGTTGCGCGAGCGCACCCCCCGCTCGCGGTGGTTGGCGTTCGGTATCCATGGGCTCATCAGCGCGGTGCGGTCCAGCGGCAGGTCGCGCAGCTTCTCGATGAGGTGGGGCAGCTGATCGAAGCCGGGATCGTCGCCGTCGAGGTCGGTCGTAAAGTTCTTGAACGCGTGCCCGTATGAGCCCGGGCCGAGATCGCCCGCCTGCAGCCCCCGCGCCTCGCACTTCTCCGGGGTCGCCCACGCGTCCCACCAGTCGCATCCGAAGGCGGCCAACTCGTCGAGCGTGCGCGCCCCGTTGATGAACGCGCACAACTCCCCGATCGCCTTGCCCACGAAGCCCTCGATCGAGCGCTCGGTGATGACCGCCGCCCCGTGGGCCATCGGGAAGCGCATGCAGTGGCCGGCGAGCGCTATCGCCTGCTCGCCCTGCTTGGTCTCCACGCGCACACCACCGTCGCGGATCGCGCGCAACATGTCGCTGTAGGCGGTGCTCGGGATGCGCTCGCTGTAGGGCAGGTATTCGGGCATGGGTCTCGCGGCTACGAGCCTACCGTGGCCGCGGGCGTCGATAAGGTAGCGAGTCCCACAGGCTCCGGCGAGGATCGAATGGCAGTCAGCAGCGGCATCTTGAGCCCCGACGTGAACTTCGGCGACCGGCTGATCCCGACGCTCGAGGAGATGACGCGCACCGTCACCCACCTCAAGGGCCTCGGCTACCGCGTCGTGCTCACCTCGGGCTCGTTTGACCTGATCCACCTCGGCCACGTCAAGTACCTCGCGCGCGCAAAGCAGCTCGGCGACGTGCTCGCGGTGGGGGTGGACAGCGACGCGAAGATCCGCCGGCGCAAGGGCGAGGACCGCCCGATGGTGCCCGAGGGAGAGCGCCTGGAGCTGCTTGCCCACCAGCGCCCCGTCGACCTGATCTTTCTCAAGCAGGACGGCGAAGCGCGCTGGGCCTTGATCGAGGCGGTCCGGCCCGACGTGCTCGTGCTGACCGCCGATCACTCCTACGGCGAGGAGGACCTGCGGGGGCTCGCCGAGCTGTGCGGCAGCATCGAGGTGATCGAGCGCCAGACCTCGGTCACCACGAGCGAGCGCATCCGTCAGATGTACATGCACCTGGGGGAGCGCCTGGGGCCGAAGCTCGCCGAGGTCTTGCCCGGGTTGATCGACAGCATCCTCAAGCGCGGGTGAGCGAGTTGGCGAGCGCCCGCAGCCCCGTTCGCGGATGAGAGGGATCGCGGCCGTCCCTATCCTCGTCTCCAGATGAGTGAGGTCGCGGTCGCATATATCCCGGTCCTACACGAGGGGTATCGGCGCTTCGTGGAGACCCACGCGAGCCGACGCCCGCTCTTCCTGATCGGCCCAGAGCTGTACAGCGACTACCGACCGCTTGCGAAGGACATCCGCTGCCTCGACGCCGAGCTCGTGGCCACCTCGATCCGGGCATGGGGGATCTGCTCTCAGGTGGAGGTGCTCGACGAGCGGGGCGCCGCTCGGCTGGCAAGCGAATCGCCGACGCTCACGCTTCCCGATGAGGACGTCAGCCACCAGCTGGTCGAGCGCTGGTTCAGCCGCTGCCCGGTTCGCTACGACACCGTGTTCCTGAGATGGGACAAGACGCGCAGCGCGCGGATGCTCGTGCCGGTCGCCGCGAGGAAGGCGCAACGTGGCGCGCGTCTCACCGAGCCTGCAGCCGCGGGATCGCCTGGCGAGTCGCTTGCGGAGCCGGTCAAGGCAACGGGTGCGTCTGACGACGCGGCATTCGCGGATCTGGCCGCCCACGCGCAGGAGCGGGCGGCGGGCAGCGTCGACTGGTGGCGCCAGGTGGGCGCCGCGATCCGCTTCGCCGACGGGAAGATCGTCTCGGCCGTCAACGAGCACAACCCGCATCCCCTGAGCCCCTACACGGTGGGGGACCCACGCGCCAACTTCTCCCAGGGGGTTCACCTCGAGCTGTCCACCGCCACCCACGCCGAGGCGCGGCTGATCGCGCAGGCGGCCCGCGACGGGATCTCGACGAAGTCGGCGGTCATGTACGTCACCGATTTCCCCTGCCCCCCCTGCGCGAAGCTGATCGCGGCCGCGGGAGTCGCGAGGCTCTACTTCCGCGACGGCTACGCGGTGCTCGACGGCGAGGATGTCTTGGCGGCGGCCGGCGTCGAGGTCGTGCAGGTGGTTTGAGAAGGCCTCGCGTGGAGCACATGACGACGGGTAAGTCAGGCGCCGACGAACCGACGCGCGGGCACGAACCGACGCGCGAGCGGGTGCGGGCGACGATCGGCCAGGTCGGCGGCTACTGGCGACCGCTGGCGGCCGTCGCGCGGCTGCTAGAGGAGCTCGGCGAGCTGGCGGAGTTGTGCGAGATCGCGTCGGGCTCCGACGTTGCCGGGCCCTCCAGGCGCTCGACTCGGGACGCCGAGCAATTGGGCAGCGAGCTCGCCGACCTATGGATCATCACGACCGCGCTCGCCGATCAGTTCCTTGGCGCCGTCGCCGAGCCTGACCTGGCCGGCCGCCTGCCGGAGGACGGCACCGACCAGGGTGGCGGAGGGCGCCCAGCAGGCGAGCCGCTGGGAGGAGTCGTCGTCGCGGCGGGGCGGATCGCGAGGATCGTCAACTACTACGACGGGCCGAAGACCCCCCGCGCGTTCGATGGCTGGATCTCCCTCAGCGAGACCGTCGCCGGCTTCCATCGGGCGCTTGCCGACGTGGCGTGCGCGCACGAGGTCGACCTGGTCGAGGCTGTCAACACGAAGCTCGACGCGATCCCGGCACTTGACTCCGGCCGCTTCGGCGCGGGCGCGCACGACCCGAGCACGGCTGCCTCGTTGGAGCGGTTTCGCGCGCTCCACGCCGCGAGTACCGAGCCCGCTGCCGCTGGCCCCGGTCGCGATGCGGCGCCCGCCGACCTCGACGTTGAGCGCGCGCGCCTGTGGGGCAGCGCGGAGTGGTCCTCGGAGTCCTTCGCATCGAACGTGCAGGCCATCGTCGCGCACCTCACACCCTTCACGAAGGCGGCCCCCTGGGAGCGGCTCGACGGCTACGTCATCTCCGGCCCGGCGTTTGCCTCTTTGGCGCTCCTCGACAATTGGCTCGCGCGTCTCCTGGCTGCGATCGTCGCGCGAGACCCAATGGACGCGCACCGGACGGCCCCAGCCGATGTGCACCCCGCGGCTGCACCCGCCGAGGGCTCCGAGCGGTGCCTGACGTTCAACGGGCTGCCTCTGCGCGTGTCGGCCTTCTCGCCGCTCTATGGCGCGAGCGATTCGGGCCGCCTCGCCGACACGTTTCTACTGCTGCGGCGCCCTTAACATACGCTGGCGTAAGTCACGTCCACGTCGGCATGGCGCAGCTCGTGGGCCGCGGCCAGGCCGGCCGAAGCCACCGCCGACGATCGCCACGCGGCGGCGACGGACGGAGGAGCTCACTACGAGATCTCCGCCAGGCGCTCGGCCAGGATGATGCGCGCCGCCGCCTCGATCAGCGCCAGGTGAGAGAAGGCCTGGGGAAAGTTCCCCAGGTGCCTGCCCGTGCTCGTGTCGAACTCCTCGGCGTACAGCCCCAGCGGCGAGGCCACGCTCAACAGCTTTTCCATCAGGTCGCGGGCGCGCTGCTCTTCGCCGACGATCGCAAGCGCCGAGACGAGCCAGAAGGAGCAGATCAAGAAGCTCCCCTCCTTGCCCGACATGCCATCGTCGGTCTCGCCGGTGCGGTAGCGCAGGACGAAGCCGTTCTCGGTCAGATCTTCGGCGATCGCAAGGACGCTTGCGCGCAGACGCTCGTCGTTGCCTGGCAGGAAGCCGAAGATCGCGGCCAGCAGGTTGGAGGCGTCCAGCGCGTCGGTCTTGTAGTGCTGGCGCATGACCCCGTCCTTGGTGAGCCCGTGGGCGAGAATGTCCGCCCCGATCTCCTCGGCGGTGGCGTGCCATGCGGTCTCGCGCTTACTGTCGCCCCTCATCGCCGCGAGCTTCGCCGCGCGGTCCATGGCCACCCAGCACATCAGCTTGGAGGAGACATAGTGCTGGGGCTTGCCGCGTGCCTCCCAGATGCCCTGGTCGGGCCGGCGCCAGACGTTGGTCGCGCACTCGGCCTGCGCCTGCACGATCGGCCATAGCCGCCGTGGCAGCCGTTCGCTACGGCGTGTGTGCAGCAGGATCGAGTCGAGCGCCGCGCCGAACACGTCGTTCTGACGCTGGTCGAACGCGCCGTTGCCGATCCTGACCGGGCTTGCCCCCGCATAGCCTGAGAGATCGTCGCGCGTGGTCTCTGTTAGGTCGCGGCGCCCGTCGATCCCGTACATGATCTGTAGCGCCCCATCGCCGTTGGGCTCGAGGTCGGCCATGAACTGCATGAACTCCTCCGCCTCCCAGTCGAGGTTGAGGTAGTGCAGGGCCTGCAGCGTGAAGGTCGAGTCGCGCAGCCAGGTGTAGCGGTAGTCCCAATTGCGCTCCCCACCGGGCGTCTCGGGCAGCGACGTCGTGAGTGCCGCCACGGTTGCGCCGGTCGGCATGTACGTGAGGCCCTTGATCGCAAGCGCGGAACGCTGGATCGGATCGCGCCAGCGGTGGTCCGGTAGGCGGGCGCGACCCAACCAGCCGCGCCAGAAGCTGGCGGTGGAGGCCAGGCGCGCGTTGGCGTCGTCGATGTCCCGCGGCGCGGCGAGCTCCTCGGCCCATGAGAGCGAGCAGTAGATCTGCTGGTCCTGCCTGAGCACGTGCCGAGCCCTGACCCAATCGCCCTCGACCCCGACGGCCATGTCCGTCTGCAGCCTGATCGTCTGCTCCGCGCCGCTGGCGTCGGCTCTGTGGCCGCCGTCGGTGACCGACCACTGGGCGGGAACGCGCCCGTAGTCGAAGACCGGTTCGCAGGTCAGCTCCATCTCGACCTCGCCCTCCAGGCACATCGCGACGCGCACGAGCACATGGTCGGCGTCTTGGTCGGCCGGGGGACGGGTGTGTGGCGTGACGAGATCCTCGCCGCGGCGAGGCCCCAGGATCAGGGCCTCGCGCACGATCGCCCAGCCGGTCGTGGTCTTCCAGGTGGTCAACAGTATGTTGGTCCCCGGCTCGTAGATGCGCGCCGTCGGGACGTTGATCCCGAAGGGCCCAAAACGGAAGCCGCCCGCCTGGCGGTCGAGCAGCGAGCCGAACACGCTCGGGGCGTCGAAGCGCGGCACGCACAGCCAGTCGATCGTCCCGTCGGGCGCGACCAGTGCGCCGGTGTGGCAGTCGGACAGGAACGCGTAGTCGGCGATCGGCGGGAAGGGCGAGGGCATCGCCGCGCTCTGGGGCATCTTGGGTGGCTCGCTGGGATTGCTCCCTCCACGCGCGCGTGCGGGGGCCGTTTTTGCGGTGTTCCTGGCCGCCTTCTTCCTGGCTGTGGGCTTCGGGGGGCTCACGATGCCACCCACGGCCCGTGCCAGCCGCCGTAGCCCGCGACCAGACGCTCGGCCTCCGGCGGCCCCCAGCTGCCCGGGGCATAGGGGTGCACGGGCGGGGGATCCTCGCCGAGGGACTGAAAGATGCGCCAGGTCTCCTCGACGCTGTCCTGGCGGGTGAAGCGCATGCTGTTGCCGCGCATCGCGTCGAGCAGCAGCACCTCGTAGGGCGTTGGAGCCTCTCCTCCCTCCTCGGAGAACTCCATGTCAAGCGTGATCGCCTGCGGGCCCTCCCTGTCGGCTCGGTGGGCGTCGAGGATCAATCTCGTGCCGGTGGAGGGGTCGAGCTTGACCACGAGCTGATCGGGCTCGGGGCGGCGGTGGCCGTGCTGCATGAAGCCGAGGCGCGGCGGATGGCGGAACACCACCCGCAACTCTGTTTGGGTGATCGGGAGCTTCTTACCGGTGCGGATGAACCACGGGACGCCTGCCCAGCGCCAGTTGTCGATGTCGAGGCGCAGGGCGGCATAGGTCTCGGTGGTGGAGTCCTTGGCGACGCCGTCGATGTCCAGGTAGCCGTCGTATTGGCCGCGCACGTAGTGCCCCGGATCGGCCGTCTCGGTGGAGCGAAATACCGCGAACTTCGCGTCCTTGAGCGTTTCGGCGTCGTTGCCCGCGGGCGCCTCCATCGCGGCGGCGGCGACCAGTTGCATCAGGTGGTTGACGACCACGTCTCGCACGGCGCCGACGGGGTCGTAGAAGTGCCCGCGATCCTCCACGCCGAAGCTCTCGGCCATCGTGATCTGCACGCATGCGATGTGATTGCGGTTCCAGACCGGCTCGATCATTGTGTTGCCGAAGCGCAGGTACAGGAACTCGTCGGTGCCCATCTTGCCGAGGAAGTGGTCGATCCGGTACAGCTGGGGCTCCTCGATGTACCGGTGGATCTCCGCCGCCAGCGCGCGGGCGGAGGCGAGGTCGTGGCCGAATGGCTTCTCCACGACGACGCGCGCGTTCTTGGTCATGCCGGCTCCGGCAAGCCCCTTGATGACCCTCCCGAACAGGAAGGGAGGGATCTCCAAGTAGAAGACGGGGGAGTGCGCATCCCCGAGCGCCCCAGCCACCCGCCCGTAAAGGGCGTCGTCGGCGAAATCGCCCGAAACATAGCTCAGGCGGTCGGCGAAGCGCCCCCACACCTCCTCGTCGATCGTCTCCCCGCACGCTTCGATCGCGGCGCGCGCATGCTTGCGCAACTCCTCGACGCTCCAGTCCTCGGCCGCGACCCCCACGATCGGGCAGTCGAGCAGTCCGCGGCGCTCGAGCCGGTAGAGCGAGTGGAAGGTCATCACCTTGGCGAGATCGCCGCTGATGCCGAAGACGACCAAGGCGTCGGCCGCCTGAGTGAAGTCCTTGTAGGCGGGCGTGGCTGCAGGCCGGGGCTGTGCCGCTGTGCTCATGAAGGCCTTTCGTCTGGAGGGCCGGTCCGCCGGAGGTGTGCAGATGCTCTCATCTTCACGGGGGGACGCACATCATCCACATCGGATGATGACCTCGGACTCGCGATTTTCCTCGCATGCCCGCAATACACTCGCCTCAACCGTGCTGGGCCCGATCCAGCTCCCTCGCGGTCAACTGTCGCTCATAGGGGCCTCGGCCGGTGAGGCATGTCGCGCCGCAGCGCGCCGCCAGGTTGAGCGCATCGTGTAGCTGGAGGCCCGCCCCCAGGCCGTAGGTGAGCCCAGCGGCAAACGAGTCGCCGCAGCCATACGAATCGACCGGCTCGCCGAGAAGCGCCGCGGCAGGCCACTTGCCCGAGTCGCCGTCGCGCCACCGGTATGAGCCTCCGCGCTTGCCCTCTGTCGAGACCACCAGGGCTGCATCGTCAGGTGCGCGGGCGGCCTCGTGCCGCTCGATCGTGTCTTCTCCACTCAATACGAGCGCGTCAACTGGAACCCCGTGCCCAAGCGCATCGACGGCGCGCGGGCTGCACACGAGTACCCGCGCCGCGCGCGCGGCGCGCAATGCGCCGACGTCGCCGGCGGTGAAATACACGGCATCCATCTCCGCCAGCTCCTCCCAGGGGATGTCCCCATCGTCGAGCGTCGGCTCCAAGCGCGATCCGAAGGTGGTAATCGTGCGCTCACGGGTATCGTCGACGAGCGTCACCGCCGTGCGCGTGGGTGCGTCCCGCCGCGCCGCCCGCACCTCGACCCCGAGCTTGCGCAGGCGTGTCACCGCCCGCCGACCGTGCTCGTCGTCCCCGAGCGCCGTCACGAGCAGCGAGCAGCCGGCCAGCCGGGCGAGCTGCACAGCCGCCACCGCTCCGCCTCCCGCCGGCTCCTCGAACGGGTCGCTTGCATGCAGCACCTCCCCGGCGAGGGGGACATGGGGAACGCGCGCGAACGTCACCCACTCGACGTGGCCCACGACTGCGACTCTCGGGCGCCTTGCTTGCACGCGCGGCAGTGTCACACACTCGGTCGTCTACACGATACGTGCCGATGCGTGCAGTACACTTCGAGCATGGAGCGCTCTGGCCAGAGATTGAACGTAACGCTCGACTCCGAGCACGCTGCTCGGCTCGCGCGGCTTGCTGAGCGCATGCACGTGCAGGAGGGTACGCTCGCGCGCTCATTGCTGTCCACGGCGATCGAAGAAGCCGACCCCGACGCGCGTAGTATCACCGCCCTGCTGGACGGGATCCCGGGGGCGTATGAGCGCGCAATGCAGGGCCTCGAGAGCGCTCGCCAAGGCAGGACGATCCCGCTCGACGAGCTGTAAGACAGTCAGTGACCGATGTTGGACTGAGCCCGGAGGCAGTCGAGGATCTTGATCGACTGATCATCACTCACAGCCTGCCTGCCGACACCAGGCCCCGCGTCAAGCGCTCTCTCGGCACGCTCGAGCGCTTCCCCCGCATAGGCCGCGAGTTGGATGAGCCCTGGTCTCCGCTGCGATCGACGCTTGGCCCTTGGCGTTGGTTGTTGATCGTCTACACATACGGCGAGCAGGAAGACAGCGTCGTCGTCCTCAGCTTTCAGGATGCGCGATCCTCACATGCGGTCACATCGCTGGCCTCACCATGACAACCCAAGTCGCCCTCCTGCGCGGTATCAATGTCGGGTCGCACAACCGCATCCCGATGACTGAGCTTCGTGAGCTGCTCTCTTCCCGTGGCTACGGTGACGTGCGGACTTTGCTTCAGAGCGGAAACGTGGTCCTCCGCGCCACGGCCAAGCCGGACGATCTGGCGCGCAAGCTTGAGCTTGAGATCTCTGGGTGCTTTGGAGTGAAGACGCCCGTGGTGGTGCGCTCGCGCAAGGAGATCGCCGCTGTGGTGTCCCGCGATCCTCTGCGTGACGTGGTCGATCAGGACAAGCTCTATCAGGTGAGCTTTCTCTCGGCCAATCCCGATCCAAAGGCGATGGGCGAGATCGCGGCGATCGACATCGCCCCGGAGCGCTTTGTTCACGTGGGACGTGAGATCTATGCCTGGCACCCCGATGGCATCAACAGTTCACCGCTCGCGAAGCTTCTCTCCGACAAGCGCCTCGGTGTCACGGCGACGGCACGCAACTGGAACACGACCGTGAAGCTGCTCGAGCTGGCGAACGAGCACGAACGCAGCAACATTTCGGGCTGAGCGGGCACTTGCCGCGTGCGCAGTGTGGGGCGCTCAGGCGCCGCGTCCGCGCGCGCGGCGTATCTCGGCCACGCGGGCGGCGAGCTTCGACTCCGCCTCCTCGTCGGGCTCGTAGAAGCGGGCGTCTATCGCAATGTCGGGCGCAAGCTCTTGCGGTGCGACGTGCCCCGGATGCCGGTGCGGATTGTCGTAGCCCTGCCCGCGTCCACCGGAGCGCAACTGGACCGGCGGTGGCGCGGCGCCGTGCTCGCGCACGAACTCCCGCGCGGCTCCGATCGCGCGCTTGGCAGCGTCGGACTTTGGAGCGAGCGACAGGTATATGGCGGCCTGCGCGAGTGCGAACTGGCACTCCGGCAAGCCCGCATGCTCGACGGCGGCCGCGGCTCCCGTGGCGATCGTGAGCGCGCCCGGGTCGGCGTTGCCGATGTCCTCACTCGCGAGGATCACCATGCGCCGTGCGATAAAGCGCGGGTCCTCGCCGCCCTCCAGCATTACGGCCAGGTAGTACAGCGACGCGTCGGGGTCCGATCCGCGCGTCGCCTTGATCCAGGCTGAGATCGTGTCGTAGTGGCTGTCGGCCTGCTTGTCATAGTGAACGATCCGCCGTTGCAGCGCGTCTTCGGCGTGCTCGATCGTGACGCTCTCGTCGGCGGTCTCGCAGGCGAGCTCCAGCGCGCTGAGCGCCGTGCGCGCGTCGCCGCCGGCGCGGGCCGCAAGCATCTCCAGTGCCTCTGCGTCCACCCGCGTCTCGCCGCACTCGCCGTGTTCCAGGGCGCGCCGCAACAGCACGAGCACGTCCTCCTCCGTCAGCTCCGAGAGCTCGTAGAGCCGTGTACGGGAGATAAGCGCACGGTTGACCTCAAACGAGGGGTTCTCTGTGGTCGCCCCGATCAGTGTCACGAGCCCTTCCTCCACGGCCGGCAGCAGCGCGTCTTGTTGTGCCTTGTTGAAGCGGTGGATCTCATCAAGGAAGAAGATCGTCTCGCGCTCCCCGAGTCGACGTTCACGTGCACGCGCGATCACGGCCCTCACCTCAGCGCGGCCGGCCTCTACGGCGCTGAGCTCCTCGAACGCGGCGTCCGCGCTCGCGGCGACGATCCGTGCGAGTGTTGTCTTGCCGCTGCCCGGAGGGCCGTGCAGGATCATCGAGTGGGGCCTGCCCTGCTCGATCGCGGTGCGAAGCGCCGAGCCCTCGCTCAGCAGGTGCTCTTGCCCGACGAACTCATCGAGCGTCGATGGCCTCACACGCGCCGCGAGGGGTGCCGTCTCCGATGGCCCCACGGCGCCGGTCTCGGCCTCGGTCGGATCGAACAGTGAGTCCATCGTTCACAGTATGGTGTCCGCGATGGCTCCCATCGGCGCCAACCTCGCAATACCCCTCCCCGACGGCGCCACGCTCGAGGCCGAGTTGTTCCTGCCGCGGTCGGCCGGGTCGGCCGGGTCGGCGGGCTGGCGGGCGGGTCCTTATCCCGGCGTGCTCGTTCTGCACGAGTCGTTCGGGCTCAACGACGACATGCGCCGGATCGCGACGCGCTTCGCCGAGGAGGGCTATGCGGCGCTCCTCCCCAACCTGTTCTCGCACGGCTCGCGCATCGTGTGCCTCAGCCGCGTGATGAGCGACATGGTGCGCGGTGCCATCGATCGTGAGATCGCCGACATCCTCGCCTCGCGCGCGGCGCTCGCCGAGCACCCCGACGTCGATGCCGACCGGATCGCTGTAGCCGGCTTCTGCCTCGGTGGCGGCTTCGCGTTGATCGCCGCCACCAAGCCGGGCTTCCGCGCGGCGGCCGTCAACTACGGCGACGTGCCCAAGGATCGCGCGAAGCTCGACGGGGTCTGTCCGGTCGTCGCGAGCTTCGGCGCTCGCGACCGCATGTTTGGCCGCAACATGGCCGAGCGCTTGGAGGCGCATCTGACCGCACTCGGTGTGTCCCACGACATCAACACCTACGACGACGCCGGCCACTCGTTCTTTTCCCAGCACGAGGGCTGGCAGGGTTGGCTTGCGCGGCTGCCCTCCCCGATGGCCGTCGGGCCCGACGCGTCTGCCTCAGCCGATGGCTGGCAGCGGATGCTCGGGTTCTTCGACGAGCACGTGCGCGGGATCCACGCCTAACGACGTTCAGTGAGCCTCAACGCTTCGAGCGACGGTGAGCGGCGCGTCGACGCTTGCCGCCGATTCCGCTTCGCTTGTGCGCGGCGGCGCGGGCGGTGTCGCCGGCCGCGCGATAGGCAGCCGACAGGTCGGCGAGCGACTCGTGCGATGTCTCGCCGAACGACGGCAATTCGAAGCTGTGCTCGCCCGGGGGCGACAGCCCGATCTCCAGATGCGCAGCGCTCGAGATCCCGACGTCTCCGCAGCCCACCTCGCCTATTGGTTGCCCCGCAGAGACGTGAGCGCCGACCGGCACAAGCGCCGGCTTGGCGTGGCCGTAGTAGACGTAGCGACCGGCGTCGAGGCCGCTTTCCACGCGCAGCACGGGCGCATAGCTACCGAAGCCGTCGAGGCCCTCCTTGACGATCGTCCCGCTCGCCACCGCCAGCTCGACGAGGCGGCTGCCGCAGTCGTTGGCGCTGCCGCCCACGTCAACTCCCTGGTCGAGCGACCATGTGTTGGTGGGGGCGACGCGCCTCAGCGGGTAGAGCGGAAACACCCAGCCACCACCGGGAGCGGCAGGATAGGGTCCAACGACGGGCGGCGTCGGCGTTGGCGCGGCGCCCCCGGTCGGACTCGCTCCGCCCGCCTGGGGGGACTGGATAGAGGGGACCTTCGTAGGGGCCGGCGCTTCGTATGCGCTGCCGCCGGTCGTTTTCCCGGAGCGAGCATCGACGGCCGCCGCCGGCGACACACAAACAAGCACACCCGTTGTGAACGCCATCAGGAGCGTCCTGCGCAAAAGCTTGTCCTTCTGTCGGCCTACGGGGTTAGCTGACGGGCTGGCGGCCAAAGTCGCCTCCCGCGGATCACCGCGGAACTCGCCCCAACAATTGGGTCCCCCGTTCCCTGGCTCGGCCAGGAACTCGGCGTGCGCGCAGCCTAGCGCATCGTTCGGTCGCAAGGGCGCACCGGTCGCGTTGTTGCGGGCGCACCCGGCGCCATGTTCTGCCCCCCGATCTGGGGTGACTGTTGCGTTGCCTCGCTTCGCGGGCTCGGCGAGCGTGTTCGGGACATCTCCCGAGCAGGCGTATCGTGAGGCGCATGAGCACCGCTCCGCGCGACCCCGAGGAGGCGACAGCCGCAGGCGCGCCGGCCTTCGCCGAGATCCCGGCAGCCACCAGAATGGGGGCGGTGCACCTCACGGTCTCAGACCTGGATCGCTCAGTCGCCTACTACGAGAGCGCGATCGGGCTGAGGGTCCGCGAGCGAGCCGGCTATCGCGCGATGCTCGGCGCCGGCCGCGAGGACCTGCTCGTGCTGGTTGAGCAGCCGGGCGCGCGGCCATCCCGCGGCTATTGCGGTCTCTACCACTTCGCCCTGCTGCTCCCCCGCCGCGCCGACCTCGCGCGCTGGCTCGCTCACGCGGTAGGTGACCGAGTGTCGCTCGTCGGCATGGCCGATCACTACGTCAGCGAGGCGATCTACCTCAGTGACCCCGACGAGCATGGCATCGAGATCTACTGGGACCGCCCGCGCGAGTTGTGGGAGGGGAAGGTCGCCGAGCGCATGACCACACTCCCGCTCGACACCTCGAGCCTCTTGGGCGAGTTGCCCGATCCCTCAAGCGAGCCGTTTGAGCGGCTGCCCACGGGGACCGTGATGGGCCACGTCCATTTGTGCGTGGCCGACATTCCTCAAACGATCGCCTTCTACCGCGACGTGCTCGGGTTCGCGTTGATGGCATCCTTCGGTCAACAGGCAGCCTTCCTCAGCGCCGGCGGCTATCACCACCGTCTCGGCGCCAACACGTGGGAGAGCGCAGGGGCCGGCCAGCCGCCGGCCGGAGCCGCCGCACTCCGCCAAACCACGATTGTGCTGCCGCGCGAGGCAGAGCTCTCCCGCCTCCTCGCCCGTCTCGCCGAGGCCGGACAGCAATCCCAGCCGCGTGAGGATGGTGCTCTCCTCCACGACCCGTCAGGCAACCCGATCGTCCTCACCGCCGCCGGCCACGGGTAGTCTCAGTCGGTGCTCCGGCCCTCGGTGCTCCGGCCCTCGGTGCTCCGGCCCTCGGTGCTCCGGTGCCGCTAGGGGGATGTCCGCGGAGGGAGATTTGCCCTCGCCTCGCTGCGACCAAGCCACGCAGCGCTGAGGAGGATCAGGCAGCCGCCGAGGATCTCGAGATGCGTCGGTCGGTCGCCGAGGAAGATCACGGCTGTCGTGAACCCGACGAGCGGCACCAGATTGAGAACCCCTGCGGCGATGGTTGCCCGCACCTCCACGATTGCCCGGTTGTAGAGCAGAAACGGCAGCGCCACGCCGGCCATGCCCGCGGCGAATGCGGCGGCCCAGTGAGACGCGTCTGCATGGGGGAGACCGCTGCGCCTCAGGACATGGGAGAGGACCGCAAACGGCAGCGCGATCGCGGTGGCTGCCAATAGCTGGTAGGTGGTCACGATCGTCGCCGACGCGCGATAGGTGCTGCGACGCGCGAGCAGCGCATATGCAGTCGCGGCGAGGACGGAGCCAAATATCAGGATGTGGCCGAAGGGCGTGTCATTTCCGGTTTGGGCTCCTCCCGCGATGATCAGCGCGCCGAGGAAGCCGACGCCGATGGCGAGGAAAACGGCGGAAGAGACTCGCTCGGCGAGGAAGATGACGGCGAGTGGCACGATTATCACGGCCTCCAGGGCGAACAGCAGGGACGCTGTCGCCGCGCTGTCGCGACGCAGTCCCTCGTTTGCGAGTAGATAGGTCAGGCCGGGCTCGCATAGCCCAAGTACCGCGAACGTCCTCCAGTCCGGCGTTGCGAATTCACGACGAGCGCTCGCCAATGCGACCGTCCAGATCACCGCCCCGCCTGAGACCAGCTCGATCGCCAGTAGGTCAGTTGGACTGAGTTGACGCAGTGCGAAAGCGCTCAGGGTGGTTGAGCAGCCCCATCCAATCGACGCCACCGCGAGCAGGATCAGGCCACGACGGGGGATCGAGGCGTCGGTCATACAGGGCGCTCGCGACGCTCGGTAACCAATCCCGCGGGTTGCTCGAGATGCCGCCCGATTACCCCGAGCGGCGGTTGCCCACCCACGTGGTTGCCAGGATCAGGGCGAGGATCCCCACGGTGATCGCGGCGCAGTCCCCGGCGACGAGCAGGTATCCGCCGTGACGGTTGGGGTCCACGAAGAAGTACGGGTACCAATTGACGATCGCCCCGCGCGCGAGCGTGTATGCGACATATGCGAGCGGAAAGCTCAACCACAAGATCGTCTCTCTCACCCGCAAGCGCACGCGCGGAGGGTCGATCGCCCAGTCAAGCGCCACCGCGACGGGCATCATCCGATGCACGATCGTGTTGACCCATGGGTATGTCACATCCTGGCCGGACAGCAGCACGGCGTACACGATCCCGGTCGTCAGCATGTACACCACGGCTGCGCCCCTCAGCAGCTCGACGGTGCGCGACCGCGTCCCCGCCGGGCGCACGGCGCCGTACAGGAACATGGCCGCGGCAAACAGGTTGCTGAGCTCGGTGAAGTAGCTGAAGTAGTCGGTGGCGCTGAAGCCGTGGTGCTCGAGTCCCTTGGTGACTTGGTAGGAGATCGCCACGAGCACCGCGATCGCCGCAAGCGCGCGACAGGCGCGGATCGCCGCGACGCGTCCAACGCGGGACTTGGACGGGTGCCCAGCGATTGCGAGGGGCTCTGATTGTGAGGACACGGCCGCCAGGCTATCTGAGCCGGTGGCGTCAAATCAAGCGGTTTTGCGCCATTGCGCTTACGAGTCAAGCGCGTGGTATTCGGCCAAGAGCTCTTCCTCGCGTTGCTTGTGCGGGAACATGAAGAACACGAGCGCCGCCCCGAGGGCGATCGCGACGATCCCGGCCGTGTAGGCCCACTGGTCGCCTTTGACAAACGATTCCCTGGCGCCCGCCGCGATCGCTTTGGCGTACGCGGGATAGCGCGAGGCGGTGTCGGCGGCGCTCGAGAACGACTTCTCCAGTTCCGCTTCAACGCTGCTCGTCACCCGGGCCCGGTCGGGGGAATTCGCGATAGCGGTGGCCACCGCCGCGGCGTAGCCGGCGGTGAGCAGGGCTCCGAAGATCGACTGCATGATCGCGCCGCCCAGGTCGCGTTGCAGGTCGGCGGTGCCCGAGGCCATGCCGGCGCGCGAGACCGGCACGGAGCCCGTGAGCGAGTGCGAGGCGGGGGTTCCCGCGAAGCCGACGCCGGCGCCGATGAAGGCGTAGCCGAGGCCGACCTTCCAGTAGGAGATGCCCTGCTTCCACAAGAGCAGCATCGTGAGGAAGCCGAGCATGCAGCAGGCGTAGCCGACGAGCAACGTGAAGCGCGCCCCCTTCGCGTCCACGAGCTTTGCCGAGCGTGGCGCGATCAGCACCATGAAGAGGGCGGCGGGCAGGATCGAAAGGCCGGAGTCGAGCGTGGAGTAGCCGAGCACGTCCTGGAGGAACTGCTGGCCGACGAACATCGCTCCCACCAGCGACCCGAACACGATGATGCCGGCCGCCGCCGCGACCCAGAAGACCCGACGGCTCGCCACTTTCAGGTCATACAGAGGGGCCGGCGCTCGGCGCTGGCGCAGCACGAATGCCACCCCCGCGAGGACCGCCACGATCGAGGTGACGAGGATGATCGTTTCCTCTTCGGGTACGGGCGCGAAGTTGATCGCCAGGATCAGCGCCGCGATGGCGATCGCCGAGAGCACCCCGCCCAGGTTGTCCACGGGGCCCGTAGTCTCGTTCGCGTGGGAGGGCACGTAGCGCCACGCGCAGTACAGCGCCACGAACGCGAGCGGGAGCGTGATGAAGAACACCGAGCCCCAGTGGAAGTGCGTCAGCAGCGCGCCGGCGATCAGGGGGCCAAGGGCGGAGATCGCTCCGCCAAGGCCGGACCACAGCGCGATCGAGCGCGTGCGCGCGGGCCCCGACCACAGCGCCGTTATCAAGGCGAGCGTCGTGGGGAACGCCATGCCAGCCGCAAGGCCGCCCGTGAGGCGCCCGATGAAGAGGACCGTCATCGACGGCGCCAGCGCCGCCAGGAGCGCGGCGGGGATAGCGAGCGTGGTGCCGATCATGAGCATCATCTTGCGTCCGTAGCGGTCGCCGAGGGCGCCGAGGTAGAGCACCGAGGCGGCCAGCCCGAGCGAGAAGCCGACGGCGATCAGGTCGAGCCCGGTCTGGGAGGCGTTGAAGGCCTTGCCGATGTCCGGCAACGCCACGTTGGCCACCGACAGGTTCAGGTTCGCGACCGCCGCCACCGCAATCAGCGCGGCGAGCACGGCGCGTGGGTGCTCGGGACTGGTCGATTCCCTGCCGTCGGGGGCGGCTGTGGGCGACGCGACTGACGAGGGTGCGGCCGGCGCGGTCTCCGGCGCGAGCC
>JBARJU010000269.1:0-2507 GCA_049800435.1 Solirubrobacteraceae bacterium | reverse complement strand
GTACCGGCCCAGCGGAGATCCCGGGGACCGCCGATCGGTCGAGCGCACGGTGGCGGCACGCGCGGTCGTGCTGAGCACGGGCGGGGCGGCCGCGTTGTGGTCGCGTACGACCAACCCCCCCGGCTCGATCGGCCAGGGCCTGTTGCTCGCGCACGCCGCGGGAGCGCCGCTGGCGGACCTGGAGTTCGTGCAGTTCCACCCGACGGCGGTGATCGGCGTGCAGGGAAGAGAAGGGTTCCTGATTACCGAGGCGATCCGCGGCGAGGGCGCGACGCTGCACGACTCCGCCGGCGAGCGCTTCGTGGACGAGCTGGCTCCTCGCGACGAGGTCTCGCGGGCGATCCAGGCCCGCATGCACGAGAGCGGCGAGCGCTCGGTCAGCCTTGACATGCGCGAGATCGACCTCGCGCTCTTCCCGAACGTCGTGGGCGCATTGCGCGAGGCGGGGCTCGACCCCAGCCGCGAGCTCGTGCCCGTGGCGCCCGCGGCGCACTACACGATCGGCGGGGTCGCTACCGACCTTCGGGCGCGCTCGACCGTCGCGGGACTATACGCCGTGGGCGAGACGGCATGCACTGGCCTGCACGGGGCGAACAGGCTCGCATCCAACTCATTGAGCGAGTGCTTCGTGTTCGGGCGCCGCGCGGCACTGGCGGCGCTCGAGGAGCCACCGCTCCCGGGCGCGGCGTCGAGATCCGCTTCTGCGCCAGTCATACCCGCCGATTGGAGATCGGAGGGATCCCAAATCGGTCATCGCGCCACGAGGGTGGCGCTGTGGGAGCACGCCGGGATCGAACGCTCGGCCGAGGGACTGGCGAGTCTGCTGGATGACCCCCACCCGCTGGCGCGCCTGATCGCGCGCTCGGCGCTCGAGCGCAAGGAGACCAGAGGAACGCACGCGCGCACCGACCATCCCGACCGCGACGCGCGGCTCGAAGGAAGGCATGTGGTGGTGTCAAGCGTCGGGGCACGGCTCGATTGGCAGGCGTGGGAGTAGCCGGCCTGCTGCCCTACCTGGGAGCGTTCACCCATAGGAACGTGTCGCAATCCCCCAAGAAACACGCAAACGGCGAAAAGCTAACCCGCGCTTAATGAATAACTTCGGTGCGCCTTAGGAATGGCTTGGATACTCGGCAAGTCCGGTCTTTTCGATACAGACCGGTGTTGAGGGGATCAGAGCCATGTATCAGTTCAGCCGAGCCATATACCGCGATTTGGCTCCGTACATCACGGAGCGGAGGCCCGATGCCGGACACGCCTCCAACCACAAGCATGTGCTGGAGGCGTGCGAGTCGGCGGTCGAGCGACTCGCGACCGACCGCCACTACTTCGCCAAGCCGGCCCGCACGCTGTTCTATGACATCAGGATGTACTTCCCGATGAGCGCGCAGGAGCGGGTGTTGCAGACCGTGTGCCTGTACATCGGCCTCGCCCAGCGCTTCCTGATGGAGCACCCGGTGGAGGCGCACGCGGCGGTCACCGACGAGCCGCCCACTTGTCGTGCTACCACCCGCAAGGGCTCCACCTGCCAGCGCGTGCCGCTGCCCCACAACGGATACTGCCCCTCCCACCAGCACCTCGCAGACACCGAGCACCTCGCGGCCGCGTAGCCTTTCCCGGCGATGCTGCTCGGGGTAGATGTTGGCGGGACGTTCACCGACGCTGTGCTCGTGGGCGAGGACGGGACGGCCCATATCGCCAAGGTGCCGAGCACGCCGGGCGCGCAGGAGGCTGGGGTGATGGCGGCGATAGAAGCGGTGTTGGCCTCGCGGGGGCTCCCGTCGCACGCGCGGCGCGAGGGGCGCATCGAGCGGTTCGCACACGGTATGACCGTCGCGACCAACGCGCTGCTCGAGTTCTCGGAGGCCCGCCCACCCGCGCGCACGGCGCTGATCGCCACCGACGGGTTCACGGACATCGTCGAGTTGGGCCGTCAGGCGCGGGAGAGCCTGTATCGCCTGTGCGAGCAGGGCCCACAGCCGCTCGTGCCGCGGGAGCTGCGCTTCGGGGCGCCCGAGCGGATGGGCAAGGACGGGCCGATGCGCGAGCTCGACGAAAGCGCGACCGAGGCGATGCTGGAGCGGCTCGCGGCAGCCGACCCCGAGGCGGTCGCGGTGGTGCTGCTGCACTCTTATGCCCACCCGAGCCACGAGCGAAGGCTCGGCGAGATGATCGAGGAGCGCCTGCCCTGCGTACACGTGTCGCTGTCGCACGAGCTGGTGGGCACGTTCAGGGAGTACGAGCGGGCAGCCACCACAGAGGTCGACGCCGCCCTCTCCCCCCTGCTCGGCGCCTACCTCGAACGACTCGGGAGCCACGCTGACGAGATGGGGTTGCCGGCGGTGCAGGTGATGCAATCCTCGGGTGGGCTCACCGACGCGCGCCGGGCCGCGGAGCATGCCGCGCTGACGGTGCTGTCCGGACCAGCGGGCGGAGTCGCGGGAGCGCTGCTCCTCAGCGAGGCGATGGGCGAGCGGGACGTGCTGTGCTTCGACATGGGCGGGACC
>JBARJU010000268.1:0-7341 GCA_049800435.1 Solirubrobacteraceae bacterium | reverse complement strand
CCGCCCCGTTCCAATGGAAGTTCACCCGCCAAGACCTCGACCGCGTCGCCCAGCGACTCGCCCAGCCCACCGCCCAAGCCGCCTGACCACGAATACGTCGGCGAACTTCCGAGCCAGAGCACTAAGCATCCGATGATAGTGACGTGCGAGGTGACGCTTGAGGCAGCGCATCGCCTCGATCCGGCTCTTGCCTTCGGCTTCCTTGCGTTGCAGATATTCACGGGTGGCAGGGTCGCGGCGTCCGCGTGTGATCGCGATGACGTGCAGCGCCCTGTTGATCTGCCGGTTGCCGCCGCGATCGAGGCGGTGACGGTCATTCCGCCCGGATGAGACGGGTATCGGTGCGACACCGGCCATCCGTGCGAAGTGAGCATCCGTGTGGAAACGCTCGGCGCCGGCAGTCTGGCCGATCAGGATCGCGGCGGTCAGCGGTCCGCATCCTGTCTCGGCGAGCAGTTCTGGGCGATGGATGGCAACGAGGTCTCGCAGTTCGCGCTTGAGCTGCTCCGCCTCGCGTGCGAGCACCCCGATCCGCTTGGCCTGCTCGCGCGCGATGCGCACCCTGGCGGTCTGCGGCATCGCCCGCAGGCGTCGCGTGACGCGCTGCAGCTGCCCGGGATAGTCCAGCTTGCGCGACGGGATCGACGCCTCCAGGGCGGGGTCGAGGACGACAAGGTTGATCCGCAGCCGGTTGATAAGCCGGGTGCGCTCGTTGACGAGCGTCTCGCGGTAGTCGCAGAGCAACCGGATCTCCATCGCGTCCTCATCCAAGAACGCGACCGGGAACCGCTCGATCCCCTCGCGCAGGACCGCTCGGGCTATCGCTCTGGCGTCGATCTGATCGGACTTTCCCGGTTCGCGTTCGCCGCGACGGGAAGCGCCCATCAGCTTCGGTGCGACTCGCACGACGCGCTCACCGGCGGCCAGTAGCGCTTGCTCGAAGTGGTGGGAGAGGTCCCGGCAGTCCTCGATCGCCCACACGATCTCGCTGTCGAGCTCGTGCGCCCAGCGCAACGCTTCCAGGTGCCCAGCGTCCTTCGCGACGATTTCTCGCTCGCTGAGCAGCTGTCCGGTGCCGGCGCCGACGGTCGCGAGCGCGTGGCTGTTCTTGTGGGTGTCTGTCCCGATCACGATCATCCAGCACGTCCTTCCAATCGATCTTCTCGTTTGACTGGACCCCTGGCGGACAGGCCTTGCCTCTGGGCGGATCGCACGCGACCGCCACGCTCCTATCAGGTCACGCCAACGGGTCCCGAGTGGTGGTGGACGACACAACGAGCGATAGTCAGGCCAAGAGCATCCGGCCGACAGACAGACTATGAGTCAGTCCGCCACCAGCCCGGGACCCAACCCGGCAAGCCGGACGACACGCAAAACAGCACCTTCCTGCGAGCGATACCGTCTGGCGAGCCAGCCGTTGCGACCGGAACCAGCACCCGGTCCCAAACACGCTCGCAGGAAGGACAGATTAGATGCACGGGGGTCGAGCGGGTTCCTCTTAAGGGCCCCAATTCGTTGGCCGGTCTGGCCTTCTCACGGTCATTAACAACATGAGACCCACGAGAAGCATCAACACGAACACGGTCGGCCAGCACGAGCGGGGGTACACCCGATGAGCCGCCGTCTAAAGATCACGTTGCCCGAGGCCGTCGCGATGCAACTGGACGAATTGGCAGCGAACACCGGCGAGCCAGCCGCGCGGCTCGCTGGCCAGATGGTCCGCGAGGGCATCGCCGAAGCGGTGGCCAGCGGGCAGGTTCGCCCGCCGCGCGCCAGGCCGGCGCCTGTCGTGCTCGACGCGCCAGAGGACGAGGAGCCCGACCGGCGGGCTCCGTGGCTTGAGCCCTACGGCGGCGACCCGCAATGGCGCGCGTTGATGTGGGGCGGGATCGTCTCGCTCCACGGCCGCTATTCCACAGCGCTCGTCGGGTTGAAGGACGGCTGGTGGGAGAGCGAGGCGCACGTCGAGACCCTGTGCGCCCTGGTCGTATGGCGCCAGTGGATCGACGAGGCTGGACGCGACCCGCGCGAAGAGCTGGCCTTCCAGGTCAACCTCTCCGACTATGGTCACATTCTCCGCCAAGAAGGCGGCGGCGTCACCCGTGCCTGGAAACCCGGCGCCCCACCAGACGGCTGGGTTCGTTGATCCCGGAGGTGGCGCGAGCGCCAAAAAGCAGCACTCAGGGAGAAGCGCGAGTCGGTGGTCGAGGGCGCGCGAGAACTACGGGCAGCCCCAACGTCGGGAGTTGTTGCGGCAGGGTGGCCGCAGCTACGTGCACCGGAGGTGTCGGCTTCGCCTCCTTGTCCGCACATCCGCCGCGCCTGAAAGACTACGGCAGGTGCCCTCTATGCAGCTGCCAGTCGAGGGTCTTGAGATCGCGCCACGCGAACTCGTGGCCAAGCGAAGCGGTCCCCTGTACGGGGTCCACAGCTACCACACCAAGATCCCGCCGTCCGCGATCGCCGCCTCCATCCTCCGGCACTCAGCGCGGGGGGCGTTGGTCCTCGATCCGTTCTCGGGCTCCGGAATGACCGGCGTTGCAGCAGCCCTCCACGGGCGACGCGCGATACTCAACGACCTCAGTCCAGCTGCGGTCCACATTGCGCGCAACTACACGGCCCCTTGTTCCGCAGATGGCTTCCTCTCGGCCGTGCAGCGGGTCTTGCGCCAGGTCGGTCCCGAGATCGAGTCCTTCTACCTGACGAGCGAGGCGGGAGCGCCCGCCACAGTCGAGTACCTCGTATGGAGCGACGTGCGACGTTGCCCGGCTTGCGCCACCGATGTGCTCCTCTGGGACGCCCGGGCTGAGGGATTGCGGCGACTGCGTTGCCCAGACTGTGCATACGAGACAGCAAAGACCGACTTCAAGATCGTCGGAGAGCGGGCGGTAGAGGCGAACCTGTCCGTCGTGCGCGGCCCTCGCATCGTCCGCTCCGTGCGGGAGGAAGACCTTGGTCTCGACCGGCTGCCCCCAGACCTCCCCTGGGTGCCTGAGACACCCTTCTCCTCCGAGCGGCCAATGTGGCGTCGTGGTCATCGGGAACTCGGGATTGACACGCTCACCGACTTCTACTCGCGGCGCAACCTAGCTGCTTTCGCGCTGCTCTGGCGCGAGGCCAACGCGGAGCCCGACGAGCGCCTGCGCGAGGCGCTGCGCTTCTCGCTCACGGCAATCGCCAACCGTGCCAGCCGCCGCTATCAGTGGAACTCAAAGCGGCCTACGAACGTATTGGGAGGAACCCTCTATGTTTCGTCGCTGCGCTACGAGTGGAACGTCCTCTCGCTCTGGAAGCGCAAGACCGCCGCGGTTGCCCGCCTCTTCCGCGAGAACCCGATGCCCGCCGGCGCCGTCGATGTCCTGCAGGGATCGGCCACGGACCTGCCGCTCGCCGACTCCAGCGTGGATTACGTCTTCACCGACCCGCCGTTCGGCGCCCACATCGTCTACTCAGATTCCTCTCTGCTCTGGGAGTCTTGGCTCGACGACTACACCGATCGTGACCGGGAGGCGATCGTCGTCTCCGGAGGCGATACGCCCAAGAAGATCGCCGACTACGAGACTCTGCTACGTGGCTCCTTCGCCGAGATCCGCCGGGTGCTAAAGCCGAAAGCTCAGGCCACAGTTGTCTTCCAGGCGACCGACCCCGAGGTGTGGGCCGCCATCCAGCGAGGTGCGGTGGACGCTGGACTGGATCTGATCGACGCCACGACTCTGGACAAGGGTCAACCCAGCTTCAAGCAGATCAAGGGGCAGGGCGGCGAGCGGGTGGCGTCGGCCGACATCGTTCTCACGCTCGCCAAGCGCGGCAAGAATCACCGGACCAAGTCCACTCAGATCTCGCCCCTCGAAGCACTCCGGAAGACCATGGCCATCGCTTGCGCGCAAAAACGCTCAGTTCCGATCGGAAAGCTTTTTGCTTTGGTCAATGCGCGGCTTCTGGCATCGGGTGCCGAGCGCATCGTCACTTACGATGAGCTTCACGCGCTGCTGCGCGAGCACCACATAGAAGAGGACGGTCGTTGGAAGGGAAAGCCATGATCTCCTTCGAGACTCTTTATCCGCGTATTGGTGAGAGGCCCGATCCGAGCATAGGAAAGCCGAAGACAGTCCGCTCTCCCATCGATCGGCCTCACCAGGGCGCCAAGAATACAGCCGCGTACAACGTCCACTCGTATCCAACGAAGGTGCCGCCGGAGGCCATCGAGCCGTTCATTGAGCACCACACTAAGTCGGGCGCGCTGGTCCTCGATCCCTTCTGCGGCTCTGGGATGTTGGGGCTCGCCGCCCGTCGGCTTGGACGGGCAGCCGTCCTCAACGATCTTTCCTACGGAGCGACACATCTGGCCTGGAATATCGCCACACCATGTGATCCCGAGGCACTTGGCCGCGCCGCGGCTGCAGTGTTGGCGACGGTCGAGGAGCCATACGTGCGCTGGTATGGCACTAAGGCGCGCGATGGCTCCAAGGCACGTCTTGCCTGGACCCTCTACTCCACGTCGGTTGCATGTCCCTGCTGCGGACACCCCTCGTCGCTGTGGCACGACGCGACCGATCGAGCGCGGGGCACGGTCGCCCAGGCCTGGGCGTGCCCTTTCTGCGGCGAGGAGATCCGCAAGCGCTCCGCCGCGCCTGTCGGGTCCTTGCCGGTGTGGGTAGCAGTGAACGAAGGCCGCAGACGCTTCGAGCGGCCGCCCAACTACGAAGACCTCGTCCGCATCGCCTCGACCCGCGCTGAGCCGATCGACGACTGGTTCCCACAGGTACCCCTCGGCCCTGACCGTGAGATGTATGTGCGTTGCGCGCTGCAGCTTCAGGGCGTCGGTGAGGTCGCCGATTTCTGGACGCCTCGTAATCTGCGCGCCCTGGCGCGGCTGTGGGCGGAGATCTCAGCGTGGCCGGACGAGCGCGAGCGCCAAGCGCTCGCACTCGCCTTCACAAACACTGCCTGGCACGGGACTCGGATGCGTCGCTACAACGCCCGCGGCGGCCAGCGACCGCTCACCGGCACGCTCTACATTCCGCAGCTCTCGATCGAGGTCAATCCGGCTCCAGTCTTCGCCCACAAGATCCGCCAGCTTCAGCGCTTCTACGCAGAGGCGCCGCGCTCGGGACCAACCACGCGAGTCATCCGTGGCTCGGCTACGGCGCTTTCGCTCGAAGATAAGAGCGTGGACTACGTTTTCACCGATCCACCGTTTGGCTCGAACATCTTCTACGGAGACTGCGCGGTCGTCTGGGAGTCTTGGCTCGGCGGAACGACGCCATTGGCAGAGGAGGCGGTCGTCAACCGCTCTCTGAAGGCAGCCAACGGCGGCAAGAGCCTCGACGACTACGCTGCGCTGATGAACGGCGCCTTCTGCGAGATCGAGCGTGTGCTCAAGCCCGATGCGTGGGCAACCGTCGTCTTTCAGTCCAGTGACGACGAGGTCTGGGCCGCCCTACGCGTGGCGGTCGAGAAGGCGGGCTTTGACTTGGCGAATGCCACATACCTGGACAAGACCCAGCAGAGCCACAAGGGGTACAAGGGCCGCTCCGGGGTCGAGGACGTGTCGTCCTTTGATGTCGTTCTGAACCTGCATAAGCCCGGCAAGAGGCGGCGCAGGTCAAAGCCTCCCGGGGGCTTCGACGATGCCGGCGAGCTCCTCGCACGTCACCTCACCGATCTTCCTCCGGTGGGCGCTGATTCCGAGGCCGACCGCCGTAGGACCCTGCCCTTCCTCCACTCTCTGCTCGTACAGGCCCATTTCAACGGTGGGCTCGGGCTGGAGGTCGGGCGCTACGCGCTGGTCCGCCGGCTCTGCGAGGAGCGGTTCCTCGCCGACGAGAACGGCCGTTGGCGCTTGCCCGATGGCGAGCGGTCCGTCGCGACCAGCAAGTAGACCCCCGAGGGTTATCTGGCCCCTTACCGCCTAAAAGGCAGGAATCACGCCTCGTAGACGGAACCAGGAAGCACGATGGTGCTCCGTCCGGGCCAGCTTGGCCAGAGACTTGTAGATGCGCTTGTTGCCTCGGACGCCGCTGTATCTGTTGAGTCTGCGCTGCACGATCGCCCCGTCCTGCTTCAAGTTCGCATGGGCACCACGACACTCCCGCTTCGCGTGTTCATCTGGCGGATCACGCACGGCGGGGCATCCCGCGCCGCCGACGAGTATCGAGTTCAGACGACACGGCCTCAGAACCAGCCATTCCTCGCTGGAGACGGGGCACAGACACTGCTGCTGGGCTATCACGAGGATCTGGATGTCTTTGCCGCCTGGGACGTCCGTGAACACTCCAACCCTGGTAGCTCGTCATCTCTGCAGGTGTCTCTCGATCTCCTCGAAGAGGCTCGGGAAAAGGGCGTCACATCTCGCCTCCGTGATACCCAAGCGGGACAAGAGCTGGTGGTAGCGTTTGCCCCTGAATCAGCGGCCGCATACCTTGACGTGAGCGAGCGCCTTTACGCAGCTGGAGTGCAGAGTGCAACCCCAGCCGTGGAGGCGGCAACCAGTGGCGCGCCGATTCCGGACGCCTCGCTCCCAGCCGATGCCGAGCGACGGCGTGAGATTCGCGAAGTCGCCGCCCTCGTCCGAGATCGGCGTTTTCGCACAGCTGTGCTTCGGGCGTACAGGGAGCGATGCGCGTTCTGCGGGCTTGGTCTGGGGATCGTAGAGGCGGCGCACATCCAGAGCGTTGCGGACAATGGCCCCGATGTAGTCGCCAACGGCGTAGCCGCGTGCCCCAACCATCACAAGGCGTTCGACCGCGGCTTGCTGCTCGTGCAGAGTGACA
This sequence comes from Solirubrobacteraceae bacterium, assembly GCA_049800435.1. Classification (GTDB taxonomy): domain Bacteria; phylum Actinomycetota; class Thermoleophilia; order Solirubrobacterales; family Solirubrobacteraceae; genus Palsa-744. The sequence continues at coordinate 568 of JBARJU010000268.1, read as the reverse complement.
GTCGCATATCCGTCAACGAAGACCGCACAGTCGAGTTAGGCCTCGACCCCGGTGACCTCATACGGCTCAAGGAAGGATTGCGGGATCAGTTGCGGCTTCCGTCTGACCCAGCTGTGTGCCCAGATCATGCGCGTCTTGAGCAGCACCGCTCCAAGTGGAGTTGAGCTACAGGACTGCGTCGTCATCTCTCGGGCCGAAGTCGGGTAGATCTTGGATCTTGGTGGCTGCCTGACGTTTGGGCAGCAGCCCCATTCCGCTGCCCAAACCCAGCCAAATCGCCCCCAATCCGGCGTGATCCAGGATCGACTCAGAGGGCCAGATCGCCAGTAACCGCCCACAGATCCGGCCCTTCCGGCCGCTGCGCGAGCCAGCCTCCTAAGCGGTAGATCCAGGTTCGACTCCTGGCGGGGGCACTTTTTGCCTGCAAATGAGCGGGTCGTCGTACGCGTTCAGTTGTAGGTCGTCATAACAAGGATCGTTTGCTGGTGTGGCGAATCTTGGGGTTATGGACCGCGCCGAGGCGGAGGCGATTTTCGACGCGGGGCGGGAGCGGTGTGTTGAGGTGATC
>JBARJU010000267.1:0-4156 GCA_049800435.1 Solirubrobacteraceae bacterium | reverse complement strand
CCGCCCCGTTCCAATGGAAGTTCACCCGCCAAGACCTCGACCGCGTCGCCCAGCGACTCGCCCAGCCCACCGCCCAAGCCGCCTGACCACGAATACGTCGGCGAACTTCCGAGCCAGAGCACTTAGGGACGGAGAACACGGGCCCAAGTCCCTCGCCGCGCCGCGGTGGGATGCTCCTCACGAGCAGGGAAACGCCCGCTTTCACCGAAAACGCCCCATACAAATGGCATTTCGCGACTCCTGGCACCGCGCTCTCGTCTACTTCGGCCTCGCCGAGGAGTATCACGACGACTACGACGAGCCTCCCCACGAGGAGGAGATCGCCGACCGCTACCGCGAGCGCCCCAACGTCCGCCGGCTCTCTCCGCGTCGCAGGCGCGACGAGTTCGACGAGATCTTTCCCGATGACGAACGCTCGGGCGAACACGCCTCAGAGGGTCGGGCCGGCCAGCGCGGGCGTCCGACCACGACGCTGCGACCCGTCAGCCGTGGCAACGGCGACGTGCGCGTGCACCTGGTGATCCCCAAGTCGTTCAACGACGCCCAGCAGATCGCCGACAAGTTCAAGGACTCGATCCCGGTGATCCTCAACCTGCAGGGCGCGGACACCGAACTGTCAAAGCGATTGATCGACTTCGCCAGCGGCCTCACATACGCGCTCGACGGCGGCATGCAGAGGATCGCCGACAAGGTGTTCATGCTGACCCCACACAACGTGGAGATCTCCGCCGAGGAGCGGGCCAGATTGATCGAAAAGGGCTTCTTCAACCAGTCCTGAGCGTGTGGTGGCCGACCGGAGCGGTAGCCTGGGACGCTCATGAACGTAGGTTTGATCGGTTGCGGGAACATGGCTCGCGCGATGGCGCGCGGGTGGGGGCGGCGAGTGCTCTGCTTCGACCCGATCTCCGAGCGCGCGGAGGCGCTCGTGGGGGAGCTTGGGGGGGAGGCGCTCGCCTCGAACGCGGAGGTTGCCGCGCGCGCGGATCTCGTCGTGCTCTGCCACAAGCCGGCCCAACTGGAGGCAATCGCCAAAGAGGTGGCACCGACCGCCACGGCCGTCGCCTCGATCCTCGCCGCCACGCCGCTGTCCGCCTTGAAGAACGCCTATCCCGGACTTCCGGTGTACCGCTTCCTGCCCTCCCTGCCGGTGGAGGTGCGCCGCGGAGCGGTCGTACAGGCCGTCGAGACCGAGCCCGAGGAGACTCTCGGCCGAGGCGACACCCTCGACGCGCAGGTGCGCGAGCTGTTCGCCGAGCTCGGCACGCTCGTCACCGTCGACGATTCGCTCGTCGACGTCGCCATGGGATTGATGTCGTGCGCCCCCGCCTACGTGGCGCTCGTGGCCGAGGCCCAGGTCGATGCGGGCGTACGTCGCGGCATTCCGCCCGCGCGGGCCGCCGTGCTCGTGACAGAGACGCTCGCCGGCACCGCCGAGCTGTTGCGCAAGCGCGACCACGACACTCTTGCCGTGCGCCGCGAGGTCGCCTCGCCGGGTGGCGCCACAGCTCGCGGCTTGGATGCTTTGGAGAGGGGGGGCGTTCGAGCCGCCTTCAGCGACGCCCTCGACGCCGTGCTGGGTCGGGGGCCAGGGCAATGACGGCCTGTGTTGCGGGCCGCCCGCTTGGGCCTGAGGCGGATGGTGGGGAGGGATGTCGATGACAGTGCCGCTCGCCAGCGCCCGCACCGAAATCGCCGGCTACCTGTCGACGCTGATCTACGTGTACACGCTGCTGATCGTCGTTTATATAGTTGTGCAGCTGCTGTTCGCGTTCGGGGTGCGCCCGCCCTACTCGCGCGCCAGCGACGCCGTGCTCACGTTCCTGCGCGATGTGTGCGAGCCCTATCTGCGCATCTTCCGACGCATCGTCCCGATGGTCGGCGCGTTCGACTTCAGCCCGATGGTGGCGATCGTCGTGCTCTCGCTCGTGGGCAACGTGCTCGTCAGCCTGATCCACGGGTGACTGCTCTCCCCGCCCCAGCCTCGGCGCGCCGCTTGGGGCTGCCGTTGCTGTGGGCGGCGCTCGTGACGGCCACGGTTGTGGCGCTCGACCAACTCTCAAAGACGGCCATCCGCAAATCGATCGTGCCGGGGGAAAGTCGTGGGGTGCTGCCGGGCCTGCAGTTCGTCGACACGCGCAACAGGGGAGTCGCATTCGGCTTCCTGCCCGGTCGCCACTTCGCTGTGACCGCCCTCGTCGGCGTCGCCCTGCTGGTGCTGATCGTGTACTTCGCTCGCAACCTTGACAAGCCCCTGATCTGGCTTCCGACCGGAATGCTGCTCGGAGGCGCGCTCGGCAACATCCTCGACCGTGTGCGTGCGGGCTCGGTCACCGACTTCGTCAAGCTCCCACTGGGCTGGCCGCCGTTCAACCTCGCCGACGCCTCGATCACGGTCGGCGTGCTCCTGCTCTTTTTGATTGTCGAGAGACGCGAATGACCTCCGAGTTGAACATCGTGTGGGCCGACGAGCACCTGCTCGTCGTGGACAAGCCCGCCGGGCTCGTGGTGCACCCCGCTCGTGGCCACCGCGAGGGCACGCTCTCCCAACTGCTCGAGGGCACCGCCGCGGGCGGCGAGGCGGAGCGGGCGGGGATCGTGCACCGGCTCGACCGCGACACCTCGGGTCTGATCGTGGTGGCCTGCTCGGAGCAGTCCCATCGGCTGCTTCAGGCCGCTCTGCGCGAGCGGCTGATCGAGCGCGAGTACCTGGCGCTCGTCGAAGGCCTCCCGCCCGCGCGCACCGGCACGATCGAGGCGCCGATCGGACGCCATCCGCGCATCCGCACGCGCATGGCGGTTGGGGGTACGGCCAGTCGCGAGGCGCGCACCCACTTCACACTGGAGCGTCGTCTGCGCGACGTGTCGCTGCTGCGATTGCGCCTGGACACGGGGCGCACCCACCAGATCAGGGTTCATCTGCAGGCGATCGAGCATCCGGTGTGCGGCGACCCGGAGTACGGCACGCCGGGCAAGCTCGGCCTGACGCGCCAATTCCTGCACGCCACCCGTCTGGCCTTCCCGCACCCGATCACGGGCGAGCCCGTCGAAGTCGACTCGCCGCTGCCCTGCGACCTGCGCCACGCCTTGGAGCGCGCCGAAGGCAAACAGGGCGGGTAGCGAAGGACGTTGGGTGACCAGCGCGACACGGACCGCCGGCCCACGCATCGCCTTGGGGTATCCTGAGCGGCTGTAGACAAACTCAACACCGTACGACCGCGCCACGCGGCCCTGCCCGACTGTCGCCCTATCCTGCGGCTCTCGGGTCCGCCAGGCGCAGCGTTCGGATCCAACAAGATCACATAAGGGAGTACCCGTGACCCAGGTAGGAATCGCGGATCTGCTGGAGGCTGGAGTCCACTTCGGCCATCAGACACGCCGCTGGAACCCCAAGATGCGCCGCTTCATTCACGGCGAGCGCAACGGCATCTACATCATCGACCTGCTGAAGACCGCAACGCTGTTGCAGCAGGCACAGGAATTCGCCGCGCAGATCGCCCACCGGGGCGGCACGGTGCTGTTCGTCGGCACCAAGAAGCAGGCTCGTGACGCCGTCAAGGAGGTCGCCGAGGCGGCCGACATGCCCTACGTCAACCATCGCTGGCTCGGCGGGTTGCTCACCAACTTCCAGACGATCAACCAGCGAATCCGCCGACTGCACGACCTCGAGCGGTACGAGACCGAGGGTCAGCTCGCGCTGCTGCCGACGCGCGAGCGTATGGGAGCGCTCGCCGATCTCGCGAAGCTTCGCGCGAACCTCGGCGGTGTGAAGAACATGCAGCGCACCCCCAATGCGATCTTCGTGATCGACCTCAAGACCGAGGCGATCGCGGTGCGCGAAGCCCAGCGCTTGCGCATCCCCGTGATCGGGCTCGTCGACACCAACTGCGACCCCGACGGCATCGATTACGTGATTCCCGGCAACGACGACGCGATGCGCTCGTGCGCACTGATCGCCAAAGCGATCGGCGACGTCGTCGCCCAGGGCCACGCCGTGTTCCGCGCCGAGGAGGAGAAGGCCCGCGCGGAACGCGCCGAGCAGGCCAAGCGCGAGGCCGAGGAGCGTGCGCGTCGCGAGGCCGAGGAACAGGCAAAGCGCGAGGCCGAGGAAGCGGCAGCGAAGGAGGCCGCCGAGAAGCAGGCAGCCGCGGCCGCGGCC
>JBARJU010000266.1:0-2381 GCA_049800435.1 Solirubrobacteraceae bacterium | reverse complement strand
GCCGGACGCCAAGACGGTCAAGAACCGGCTCCACCTCGACGTCCACGTCAGCGGCGGGCGGGCGATCCCGATCGCAACCCGCAGGCAGCGAGTCGACGCCGAGGCAAGACGGCTGTCCGATCTGGGTGCCACGATGACCGCAGTCTTGGGCGAGGAGGGCCTCGATCACTACGCGGTAGCGATGAAAGACCCAGAGGGCAACGAGTTCGACATCAACTGACGGCGGCCCCTCCCAGCGTCGAACGGCCCGGTGAGCGCGCTGAACCGACCCCAAGCCGCCGGTGAGTGACCCCGCCCCTCGGGTGATCGGCCTCAGCGGCGGCCCAGCCTCCGCTCACCGCCAGCGCCGGGCTGGTAGGTCAGGCCGTAGTGCTTGAAGACCGCCTCTTCGTCAGCCGCAACTAGCTCGCCGTCAGTATCGATCGACGGTGCATCCTTTACCTGCTTCTTGCCGTAGGCGACTTTGAGATACCCTGGGCCGACAGTCGCCCGGTCAAGAGGTACGAACACGAGCCGGTGCCGAGCAACTATCCCGATTCTGACTGTGCCGAAGGACGGCAGGTCGGTACCGGTGTCGACGTAGACGGCCTCCAGTTCCCCGATCTTGTGACCGTCGGGGTCGACCACATCGTGACCGCGCCAATCCCGGATGTTTTCCGCCTCGAACATGCCGTCCCTCCTTCCCAACAGCGCTGCCCGCCGTTTGCCTACGGTCATACCCAGAGAAGCGCTGCAGACCCTTGCCGCACAGGTCACCGGGATGAGGCCACAACGCATAGCGGCCGGGACGCATCGACCGGCACCAGGCTGGCTATCACCTACTGGCATAGGACATTTTCGCCATCTGGAGGATCGATGACGGGCCCAGAACACTATGCCGAGGCCGAGCGCCTGCTAGCCGTGGCCGACCGTCATACCAGCGGCGTCACGTACGGCCCGGAATGGAGCCTGACCCTAACCGCCGCGCACGTCCACGCCACCCTTGCGCTCGCAGCCGCAACGGCAGTAGGCACGGCAGGCCCGGGTCACACTGCGTGGGCCGACATCGCCGCCGCCAAGCCCAGCGGCAGAAAGCCCCAACCCCCGAGCGACAGTCCTCCGAGCCTTGAACCCGAACAGCGGCGTCCTCCGCCGCTCTTCCCGCCAGAGGACAGGCCACGCCATTAAGGCCTGTCCCGTAGATCTTGGCTAGAGGGCTGGCGCGGTGCGCGGGACCGGCGTGACGGCTGCCGGAGCCAGGTTCTCTTGTGATCTACAGGATATGTTCTCGTGGTCACGGTGCGTGCGGGGCGGCGGGCCGATGCGCTGCTGCCTGCCCGTCCGGCACGAGGGACTGCTTTCCTGCTGTCTGTGCACAAACATGTGGATGACTTGTGCGTAAAGGCGCCCAGCCTGTGCGTACACGGTGGAAATGCTGGGGATTCCGCTCCCTGGCCGTAACCAGGATAGGGCTTTTACCTGGGAAGGCGCGAGTCGCACCCTGTGCATACAGAAAAAACTGGAATTATCCACATCCCACACCGCAATACATGATGAATTGACCGAACGTTTATCGCAGATTTATGTTTTTGTAATTTGACCTCGCGATTGTGAGAACACTGACCCCAGAGACGGTGAGCCCGGGCGCTTTGAAAGGGGAGCCCAAGCGCAACGGCGGTAAACGCCCCCCGGGGATACACCAGGCGCTAGCTGACGGCAGGGCGGCATGGGCGGTGCCCGGCCTATCACAGCAGCCGACCATCCCGCAGTCGGCGCGATCGAAGCCCGCCCGCCTGGACGCGCAGCGGCGGCCCAGTCCGCTGCGTTCCTGTCCCTGGGCAGGGTTTACCACAACTGCACGGCGGTTATCCAGGCTCAACGGGAGGCCTGATATGAAGATCAAGCTACGGCAACACGATGCCAGCATGCCCCAGGACGACGGCTCGTCCGAGATGGGTGACTGGCTCGCCGAACTCGGCGACGATAACGCTACCAAGCCGCCCGGCGATGGCCACGCCGAACCAGACGGCACCGATGATCCCTGGCTGGCGGCCCTCGCTGAGGCCGATGCCCGCGCTCAGGCGCCTGAACAGGCAGCTATGACGCCGGCCGCGGTCATGGCGACGTGCCTGGAAACGCGACCTGATCAGCTGGCGATCACTGCTGGCCCGGCGCCGGTGAAACCACCGCCAGCCGCGCAGCGCAACCAGCCCCGGCCGTTGGAGGTAGCCCAGTGCTCTATGTGCGGCATCGCGCTTCCGCTAGGCCTGCTTGTCCCTGATGGCGGTCAGGCGTGCGCCGACGTCCGCTGGTACTGCAAGGACGCGATGTCGTGCACGCAACGCTGGACATCAGCGCATACGCCGGAACGCGCACATATGCCGGCGGCTCGCGGCTATGCC
>JBARJU010000265.1:0-9915 GCA_049800435.1 Solirubrobacteraceae bacterium | reverse complement strand
TCGATTCCGGTCAGCTCACGGTTGCGCTTGTGCAGACTCTCGACTCCGACTATCGCCAAGAAGCCGAGCAGCAGTATCCCGAGGAGAGCCGCGACCATCAGCGTCGCGCGCGATCCGTTGTTCACTGTACCCGCCTGCGCCGGTCCGAGCGCGCGCAGCGTCACCCTGTGCTGCGCGGGTGTGCCGCCCGCCCGCTGTGCCGTCGCGACGTAGGCCTGCACGCCGGTGTAGACGGCGTCGGCGACGCGCGCCGCCGCGAGCGCGTTCGGTCCCTGGACCGAGACGGTGATTACGGGCTGATCCTGCTGGGCCAGAAAGGTCAGGCGATACGGAGCCTTTTCCGCGACCAGCTGGCTGCTGCGCGCCTCCGCCGGAGTGATCGCGTTGAGCACCTGCCCCGAGCCGCTGAACGGCCCCTGGGCTGTCAGTTGCTGCGGCGGCACGCCGGCAGCCTTCGCGATTTCACGCAGGACAGCGTCACTCGTCATCACCTGGGCGAACACGGCCGCACGCGAGATCAGCGGCGCCGGGTCCTGGCTGAGGTTCGCGAGCTCTGAGCTCGGCGAGTCGACGAGTATCTGAAGGGTCGCGGCGCCCGTCGGGACACTGTGTGAGCTCAGCTTGACCGCGCCCGCCGCCGCGAGCGCGGTCGCGAGTACGACCGCCGTCGCCAGGCGACGGGCCCACAGGATCCGGAAAATCTCGTTCAGCTCCACCACCCCAGGAACGCGATGTCCTCCGCCGAACTTTTACAGCGGATATCGGGTTTCGGCGCAGGTGACTTCCCCGATTGGTCGAGGTGTCCTCTACCGATCGATCGCGGCTCGCATATTGCCGCGCGAGCAGGGGCACTCACGGTGCGTTATCTAATGCAATGGTCCTCAAGGGGCTGATCACGCCAGGGCTCACCGTGGCGCACACTGGTGCATCGTCAACCGATCCAGCGGGGGCGGGGCTTCAGCGTGTCGCGAACAGGCCCATCGTCTGTCACGCGCTCGATCGGCTGCGCGATGCGGGTGTGCGCGAGGTGGCGCTCGTGGCGCCCGTCGAGGTGAGCCCTGAGATGCAGGCATGCGTGGCCGCGGAGGGCCCGACCGAGGTGAGGAGCCAATGCTTTCCGTATGAGCATGACGCCTATCCGGACGCACTCGAGGCGGCGATCGGCTTTCTCGGCGAGGCGCCGTGCATCGTCCATCCGCCCGACGGCTTGCTCGTGAAGCCGCTCAAGAGCTTCGTCGAGTTGCTGAGCGCCGACGCCCCCGACCTGGTGGTGCTTGTACGCGAAGGCCCGGGAGAGATCGATTCGATCGGGCTTGCTCCGCGACGACTGCTCCGTCTCGCTAATAACTGCACGACGGCCGGAGCGGGGTTGGGTCTCTCGGGCGTGTGCATCTTCGGAGTCGGAGCGCTGCGTCGTGCACAGGAGACCGGATGGCGTCCGGAGCGCGAGTCCGGCCTCGTCGCGGTCGCGGAGAAGCTGGTGGAGGACGGGGGATCGCTGCAAATCGCGTATGTCGACAGCTGGCTCAGGTATACGGGCCGCGCGCCCGACCTGCTCGACATGAACAGAGTCGTGCTCGACGAGCTCACACCGCAACTCGAGAAGATCCCGGGTGATCACAACCGGATCGAGGGATCCGTATCGGTGCACCCCAGCGCGTGCGTACAGTCGAGTGCCATTATCGGGCCGGCGATCATCGGGCCCGGAGCGCTGGTGGTGGAGTCCTACATAGGCCCATACACCTCGATTGGGGCGCACGCCCACATCGAGGGGGCCGAGGTCGAGCGCTCGATCATCCTCGCGGGTGCGAGCATCATGCACGTCGGCGGTCGTCTCGTCGCAAGCGTTGTGGGACGCGAGGCGCGCGTTGCGAGAGACTTCTCGCTTCCGCGCGCGATGCGCCTGAACGTCGGCGACGGCGGCGAGGTCGTGCTGTGCTGAGGGCGGCGAAGGCCCAACTTGGAGTCTCCCCGGCGCTCGTGCTTGGGGCTGGGGCCGCGCGCGAGCCAAAGACGGGGTTGCGTGTGGCGATGATTCACCTGTCCGACTTCAGCCTGGATTCGCGCATCCAGCGCCAGGCGCGCGCGCTTGCCCAGCGCGGCGACGAGGTGGACCTCCTGTGCGTGGGCGAACGCGAAGTGTTGGCGGTCGGCGACGGGTTGATCCGCACCCATCCGTTGACGGTCGCCAAGCCACAGGGAGGCGGGCGATCCTACGTGCGTGGGTACGGTGAGTTCCTGCTGCGGGCGCTGTGGCGTCTAACGGCGCTCGATCTCCGCAAGCGCTTCGATCTCGTGGAGGTGCACAACATGCCCGACATCCTCACCGCGGCGGCGCTCGGGCCGCGGCTGCGGGGAGTGCCGCTGATCTTGAACGTCCACGACACCTTCCCGGAGTTGTTTGCCACCAAGTACGGCTGGCCTCAGGACCACGTGCTCGTGCGACTGCTCGAACGCGAGGAGCGCTTGAGCGCGGCGCTCGCGACGCGGGTCATCGCCGTGACCGACCAGGCTCGACGATGCCTCGAAAGTCGCGGCGTGGGTGTCGAGCGCACCAGCGTGATCATGAACTCACCCGACGAGCGTGTGTTTGGGCCACCGCGGCCACCGGTGCGCTTGCCGGACACCGGGCCTCTGCGCGTGCTCTACCACGGAGGGCTTGCCCCTCGCTTCGGCGTCGAGACGCTGATCCGGGCCTTTGCCCGTCTGCGGAGATCGGTGCCACGCCTGGAGTTGCGAGTGTGCGGATCCGGCGAGGATCGCGATCGCTTGGCGGCGCTTGCGAACGAGATCGATGCGGACCGTATCGACGTGGCCGCCGAGCCGGTTCCCTTCGCTCGGATTCCGTCGGAGCTCGAGGCCGCGCACATCGGAGTCGTGCCAACTCTGCACGATCGCTTCACCGAGTTGCTGCTGCCGGTGAAGCTGCTCGAGTATGCACACATGGGCCTGCCGATAGTCGCCTCGCGGTTGCCGGGGATCGGGGGCTACTTCTCCGAGCTGGAGCTGTCCGAGTTCACGGCGGGCGACCCCGAGGACTTGGCGCGCGCGATCGAGTCGATCTGCGCGGACCCGACCTCGGCGCGCGAGCGTGCCGGGTGCGCGACCCTGTGCCTGACGGACATTGCATGGGAGCATCAGCGCAAGCGCTACCTCAACCTGGTGGACGAGCTCGTCGGTAGGAGTACCGGGCGGGCGGCGGACTCGCGGCCGGCGACCGGTCAAGCCGTCGTCGCTTAAAAGCTAACCAGATTTATCACCGCCAACGAATGGGTTATTTGCGTGTGAACGCAAAATGTGAACGCAGGCAGTAACGGTCAAAGCCGAGTGTTTATGCGGGATCTGCCCTATGCGGGCAGGCATCGACCCCAGCATGACCTTCCCACAGCTGGTGGACGGAACGCGTTCATCTCCTGAACGGAGATAGCGATGCTCGGGCGATTGCGATACCGGCACGGGCGACCCATTATCCATGTCTCGAAACCTCTGTGCGTCGGATGGTCACGGAGGAATTAAACGTCAATACGGGGAGACGCCCGGTGCTTAGCCGCCTCAATTCCAAGGATGGACACGTAGGCTTCCATCGCCGCACGACACTCGACGAGACGCCGGACACCGCCCACGAAGTTCGACTCGCGATCGCCAGGGCCAAGGAGGGAGACCGAGAGGCGCTGCGACTACTCTATGTGCGCTACTCGGACAACGTGTATGGATACGTCTGCAGCATTGTGCGGGACGAGCAGGAGGCCGAGGACCTTACCCAGCACGTCTTCATGAAGCTGATGACCGTGATCGTGAAGTACGACGACCGCGGCATACCGTTCTCGGCCTGGCTGCTGCGATTGGCGCGTAACGTCGCGTTCGATCACCTGCGCAGGCGCCGACCGACACCGACCGAAGAGGTCTTTGGCGCGGAAGTCCACGCCGACGAGGACACGCGCGACCGTGCACGCGACCTTCATGCCGCACTTGCGGCGCTCCCAAACGAGCAGCGCGACGTGATGGTGATGCGCCACGTCGTCGGGCTCTCGCCACCGGAGATCGCGGAGCAGATGGGTCGCTCGGAGAGCTCGATTCACGGGCTGCACCACCGTGGCCGTCGAACGCTCCAAGAGGAGCTGCGCCGGCTGGGGTCGGCACCCACCACCGCCGCCACCGCGTTGAGCGAAGCATGTTGAGCGGGCAGCCCGCCGCGAGCTTCGGGCTCGCGGAAGACACGGCTGTACAGACCCGTTGATCGAATATGAGCGCTCATACACAACCTGCGAAAGGTTTGGCTGTAGCTGTGCTCGACAGCGCCGAGTCGCATCCCGCGCGCGCCAACGCGTCGGTTGGATGGTTGGCGCTGTGGCGTACCACCGGCAGGATTGTTCGGCGACTGTTGGACATATGCGTAGCGAGCACAGTGCTGCTGGTGCTCGCACCATTGCTGATAGTGCTTGCGCTGGCTATTCGGATTGACTCGAAGGGGCCGGTGCTCTTCCGTCAGCGCCGGGTCGGTCGTGGGCGCCGTGAGTTCACGATCCTCAAGTTCCGCACGATGTGCCACGACGCCGACGTGACACGTCATCGCAAGTATGTCCAGACACTGATCGACGGCGACTGCGAGTCCGAGCGTGGTCGTCTGTACAAGCTCTCAGTCGATGACCGCGTCACGCCGGTGGGGCGCTTCCTGCGCTCGTGGAGCTTGGACGAGCTCCCGCAGCTGTTCAATGTGCTGCGCGGCCAGATGGCGCTCGTGGGCCCGCGCCCGGTTATTCCCTACGAGGTGGAGATGTACCCCGACTCCTATCTGCGGCGCTTCGCCGTCAAGCCGGGACTTACCGGCCTATGGCAGGTGAGCGGGCGCAACGAACGCACCTACGACGAGATGGTGTCGTTCGACATCGAGTACGTCGAGGGCGCCTCGCTGCTCCTTGACCTGCGGATACTCGCCAAGACCGTGCCGGTTGTGCTACGTCGCCAAGGAGTGGCCTGAAATGTTCAACGGAGAATATCCGCCCGCAAAGAGAATCATCCCGCGCGAGCAGCCGCTCGCAACGGCGATCGTCGGCTACGGCTACTGGGGTCCCAACCTGGCCCGCAACGTGGCCGAATGCCCGGAGCTGCGACTCGAGGCCTTGTGCGACCTTGACCCCGCCAGCCTGGACCTCTTCAGCCGGCGCCATCCAGACGCGCGCACAGTGTGTGACTTGGACGCGGTGCTGGTCGACCCGGCGGTCGAGGCGGTTGTGATCGCCACTCCACCCCAGACGCACTACGCGCTCGCCAAGCGCGCTCTGGAGGCCGGCAAGCACGTGCTCGTCGAGAAGCCGCTCGCCACGCGTCTGGACGATGCTCACGAGCTCGCCGACATCGCCGCCGCCGTCAAACGCGTGCTGATGCCTGGGCACACCTTCATCTACAGCCCGGCGGTCAACACCGTACGCGAGTTGATCCGCGAGGGAGTGATCGGGGACGTGCACTTCATCACCTCCTCGCGCATGAACCTCGGCAAGTACAACGACGACGGCGTCGTCTGCGACCTGGCCCCCCACGACCTCTCGATTCTCCTGTACTGGCTGGAGCAGCCGGTCGTGGAGGTCGCGGTCTCCGGCAGCAGCGTGCTGCGCCAGGGGGTGCCCGAGACGGCCTTCATGACGCTCACCTTCGAGCACGGTCAGACAGCCAACGTGCAGATCTCCTGGCTTGCGCCGCGCAAGGTCCGCCAGATGATCGTGGTGGGAAGCCAGCGCATGGTCCAGTACGACGACACCGCCTCTGACGAACCGGTGCGGATCTACGACCGTGGCATGGACATGCTGCCGCCCACGCCCGCCAACTTCGGCGAGCACCAGCTGATCTATCGCACCGGCGACGTCCTGATCCCGCGGGTCGAGCCCAAAGAGCCGCTGCGCCTGGAGCTCGAAGACTTCGCCCACTCGATCCGCACCGGCGAGGAACCGCGCTCCAGCCTCGCGCTGGGAATCGAGATCGTCGCGACGATCGAGCTCGCCGAGGAATCGATGCGCCGCGGCGGAGCGCCGCTCGCGCTGCCCGTGCTCGCCGATCGGGCAGCCGCCTGAGGTCTTTGTGCGATGCCCGAGTCAGCTCTTCCCATCGACCTCCACCCGCCCTGCCTGGCGCGCGCCGACATCGGCCCCCACGTGCGCCCGCGCGTGCTCTCCGTGATCGGGGCACGTCCCGAGATCATCCAGGCCGCTCCTGTCTGCGAGGCGCTTGCGCCGCTTGTCGAGGAGATCCTTGTGCACACCGGTCAGCACTACGACGATGCTATGTCCGAGAGCCAGATCCTCGCGACCAGCCTGCCGCGCCCGCACCACAACCTCGGGATCGGCTCGCGCGCTCGCGAGGAGCAGGTCGATCTGGCCCAGGAGCGCCTGGAAGAGTTGATCTCACAGGAGCGTCCCGACGGCGTGATCGTGCGTGGCGACACCAACGCCACGCTCTCTGGCGCGCGCGCCGCGGCCACCGCCGGGGTCCCGCTGATCCACGTCGAGGCGGGCCTTCGCTCTCACCGCGACGACATGCCCGAGGAGTACAACCGCATCCAAACCGACCGGCTTGCACAGGTGCTGTGCGCGCCGAGCCCCGGCGCGCGGCGCAACCTCGAAGCCGAGGGTGCATGCGGCGAGATCCACGTAACAGGCGACCCGCTCTGCGACATGCTCGAGCGCTGGCGCTCGAGGGTAGAGCCCGCCGGCAACGGCGACTACATGCTCGCGACGGTGCACCGCAACTACAACACCGACACCCCTGAGCGCCTCGGCGCGGTGCTTGCCTGCCTCGCGCGCTCGCCGCTGCCCGTGGTGATGCCGTTGCACCCGCGCACGCGCGCGTGCATCGACGCATGGGGCCTCACCGCGCCGTCCAACGTCGAGTTGATCGACCCCGTCCCCTACACGCGCATGCTCGAGCTCGAGCGCGGCGCGGGCGCGATCGCCACCGACTCCGGGGGCGTCCAACGCGAGGCCTACCTGTGGGGCGTACGTTGCGTCACGCTGCGCGAGGAGACCGAGTGGACAGACACAGTCGACGCGGGCTGGAACACGGTCGTGGGCGTCAACCCCGATGCCTTCGCCGCGGCGCTTCAGAGCCCGCTGCCCAGCGAGCGTCCCCCGATCTTCGGCGATGGCCACGCGGCGAGGCGGATCGCCGAGGTCGTCACATCGTTCTTGGGGGCACGATACTCGGCCGGCGGCGGGGCAGCAACGCTCGCCGCCGGTGCGGTGCGCGGAGAGGTGGCGGCATGAACGTTTCGACCTCGCACCTCACCCGTTCAGGCGGGACAGCCCTCCCCGCGCCCACGGCCTACTCGCCGACAGCGCTGACCCCAACACTCAAAGGAGCGCAGGCGCATGGATGAGCTCAACATCGGACTTATCGGCGCCGGGCGCATGGGCGCCTACCACGTCGAGACCTGGGAGCGCATCGCCAGTGGCAAGCTCGTCGCGATCGCCGACCCCGACGAGAATGTCGCTCGCGAGCGGATCGGAAGGCGGCCGATCGACTGGGTCGGGGACTATCGCTGGCTGCTCGAGCGCGCCGACGTCGACGCCGTCTGCATCTGCGCGCCCTCGGCGCAGCACGCCCGCATCGCGCTCGACGCGATCTCCGCCGGCAAGCACGTATTCGTCGAGAAGCCGATCGCGACCGCGCTCGAGGACGGCCTGCGCATGGCGGCCGCCGCGCGCCTTGCCGGCCTGAAGCTGATGGTCGGGCACGTCGAGCGCTTCAATCCCGCCGTCGGCAAGCTCGCGGAGTTGATCGACGAGGGGCGCATCGGTCAGGTCTTCCGCGCCCACGCCACGCGCGTCGGGCCGCTGCCGGCGCGCATCCAGGACACGGGTGTGGCGATCGACCTCGCCACCCACGACCTCGACCTCATGCAGTTCGTGCTTGGCCGCGACATCACGAGCATCTACGCCGAAGGCAGCCGCTGCGTGCACCCCACCCAGGAGGACATGATCACCTGCCTGCTGCGCTTCGGCGAGGACGGGCCCCAGGGCCTGCTGGACGTGAACTGGCTCACCCCTGAGAAGCGTCGCGAGATGACGGTGATCGGCGAGGGAGGGATGCTGAGCGCCTCCTACCTCACCCAGGACGTGTGGTTCACCGAGTCCACGGGCTCGCCGATGGGCTGGACCGAGCTGGCACGCATCCGTGGCGACGCCGAGGGCGCCGCCATCCGCTTCGCGCTGCCCCGTGTCGAGCCGTTGCAGGCCGAGCTCGAGGCGTTCGCGCGCTGCGTCCTCGAGGACACACCCGAGCCGGTCGGCGCGGGCGAGGGCTGTCGTGCGCTTGCCGCGGCGCTCGCGGTGCGCGACTCGGCCGCCAACAACCGCCCCATCACCCTGCTCGACATGCCGATCGTCCAACCAGTCCGAGTCGCAGCCTAGTGTCCCTGAGGAGGCCACAATGATCCGCTTCGTAATCCCCGCATATAACGAGCGCGAGAACATTCCCAACCTGCTCGCCGACCTGGGGCCCGTAGCCCGTGAGTTGGGCGCACGCGTGATCTTCGTCGACGATGGCTCGACCGACGGCACCGCCGAGGCGATCGAAGCGCACAGCGACTCCGTGCACCTGGCGATCGTCCGCCACGACGTCAACCGCGGCCTTGGAACGGCGATCAACTCGGGCCTGCGGGCCGCCCTCGGAGAGTCCCAGGACGGCGACGCGATCGTGACGCTCGAGGCCGACAACACCTCCGACCTGTCAGACCTGCCGCGTATGCTCGAGCGCTTCCACGAAGGCGCCGATATCGTGCTCGCCTCCGTGTACGCTCCCGGCGGGCGCATCGTCGGCGTCGCCCCGTGGCGCTTGGCCGCCTCCAAATCGGTCTCCAACGTGTTCCGCTACACGGGCGGGTTGCGCGACATCCACACGCTCTCCTCGCTGTATCGCGTCTACCGCGCGGGCACGCTGCGCCGCGCCTCGGAAACCTACGGTTATCTGCTCGTGCGCGAGCCCGGCTTCGCTGCCAACGTCGAGCTGCTGCTCAAGCTGTACAACGCGGGTGCCAGTGTCGCCGAGGTGCCCACAGTCAACGACTGGTCGCGCCGTCTGGGCACATCCAAGATGAGCCTCAGGCCCACGATCCTCGCCTATGGACGGCTGATGGCCGCCCACCTCGTCGGGCGCATTCAGCCGCCTCCGATCTCACCGCTGGGCAGCGAGCACCTCGCGGCACGCACGGAGCAGCGCCCCGTCGCACAGCTGCACGCCGTCGCCGAGAAGCGATGAGCGACGAGAGCTCGGGCAGCAGCCCCGAGCAGTCGAGCGCCGCCGCGCGAGCCGAGGCCGACGCTCGCCCTCATATCGCCGTCGTCGGCGCCGGCATTCTCGGGACCGTGCTCGCGCTGCGCCTGGCGCAGGGCGGCGCGAGAGTAACTCTGCTCGAGCGCGCCCCCACCCCCGGGGGGCTCGCGGGGGCCATCGACTTCTCCGGGCATCGCGTCGATCGCTTCTATCACGTGATCGTGCCCTCCGACGAACGCATGATCGCGCTCACCGAGGAGCTCGGGCTCACAGACGATCTCAGCTTCACGCCGGTCGGCGTCGGGTTCTTCGTGGACGGCAAGATGTACCCCTTCAACGGGATCGGCGACTTCCTGCGCTTTCCACCACTGTCGCTGCTCGGGCGCGCGCGCCTGGCCTGGTTCGTGCTGCACTGCCAGCTGCGTCGCGACTACACGGCGCTCGAGCACAAGCCGCTCGAACGCTGGCTGATCCGCCACTGCGGCCGCCGCGTCGTCGAGCGCATCTGGCGACCGCTGCTCGACTCGCGCTTCAATTCCCGCCACTCAGAGCTTCCCGCCACCTACCTGTGGGCGCGCACCAACCGCATGCGCTCCGCGCGCGAGACGCGCAGCTCCGGCGAGACGATGGGCTGCCTGCGCGGAGGCCACGAGA
>JBARJU010000264.1:0-14914 GCA_049800435.1 Solirubrobacteraceae bacterium | reverse complement strand
GGGTTTGACTGCTTGCGCTGCTTTTGCACGCCCGGGAACACGGTGTTGAATTCGCGGAACAGCGCCTTGTAGTTCTCAGGCAGCCTGTACTCCTTCTTCTGGTAGGCGTCGGGAAGCTCCTCCAGCTGCTCCACCTCGGCCCAACCGCCGACCAGCGCGTAGGCGTAGTAGGGGTACGCGCGCGGAACACCTCGTGCGATCACGACAGAGATCGGCAGGCCGAGCGACCTTGCGGCCGACACGCGATGCAGCCCGTCGTTGACCAGCAGCACGGTGCTGCCGTCGGGCTCCAGCGACTCCTCCACGATCGGCGGGACGATCGGGATCGCCTCGTCGGGATTCTCGGAAGTGTGGACATGGGCGCCCCCGTCGAGCGCGAATAGGTCGATGTCGTGCTCGAGCAGCGAGGCGCGAAGCTCGAGCAACTTGCGCACCGTCGGCTCGAGCACGTAGCGCTGGGCGGGAGTGAGCGAGTCGGTGTCGGTGGCGGGGGCGAGCTCCAGCGTCGCGTCCGTATAGAGCCGTGCTTTGTCGAAGCCACGCAGCGGCGTCTCACGCAGCGACGCCAGCAACTCGTCGCGACCGAAGCGCTTGACCGAGAGAATCTTCACGCCGCGATCATGCCACGCGCACCAAGGATGTCCCCTTGCCACGCGCCACCAAGAGGTCGCTTGCCCGGGCGATCATGCCCGTCCCGCCATGCCATTCAGGATCGTCTCGTTGCGCGCCAGCTCGCGGCCAAGCCACAGCGCGTGCGATACAAGGCCTACCGCCATATCGCCGCCGATCTCGTTCGCAAGCGCGTCGGCATGACGGCCGGTGTAGCGCTTGACCAGAACACCACCGAAGCGGTGCTCGACAACTATGCGGCGCTCACGCTCGTCGACGCTCACGACGAAGTAGCCATGGGGGTCCTCCCGCAGCGAGTACTTGCCCGTCTCATGGTCCCTGTCGTCGTCCCGCCGCCAGCCCTCGCTCAAGCTGCGTGCGACTCCGAAGCGCGGGCTCATCGGGTCGATGCCAAGGGAGTGGCTGACTACCGCGATCGAGCCGATCTCCATCCCGCACCGCTCGGCGACGTGACGCTGGATTGCCATCAATCCATAGACGTTCCTCAACCATGCGGTGAGCAGGTTGTGGGCGCGAAAGGTGGCGCTCAGCGACAGCTCGTCGCCGACACCGCGGAAGAAGAGCGTCGTCAGGCACGGAGAGCCGGCCCCCTCCGACGGGCCCTGGGTCGCCCCCGTCGAATCGCCCGCTTCTCCGTTTCGCTCCCCCGCGAGGTCAACCGCGTTATCCCACAGCGAGACGTACGCGTGGCGCGTCTCCGGATTGGCGCGCAACCTGTCGATCGCCGCACTCAGCGTGTCGATTGGGCCGGAGTGACCCTGGAAGTGCTTGCGCATGCGATTTCCGTACGTATATGAGGTGTCCTCGGGCAGCTCCGCCTCGAGCATCTTCGCCTCGTAGTCGAGCAGGCTCTGGAGCTGGAATCCGTAGCGCTCGAGCGCCTGCTCCGACTCGCGCGCAGGCTCGGTTATCACCGCCTTCGCATTGAGGAGCTCGAGACGAGGACCGTTGCTGAGCGTGACCGGGCGCCCGAACCGAACCGCCCGCACGACCAGCTCCTCCCAGCAGTCCAGCGGCCGGCGCCGCACCACCTGGTGAGCAGCCGGCTGCGAAGGTCTGCGCAGGCCGGTGTCCGGCGCCTCCTCGATGGTGACGCGCAGCCGCTCATCGTGCGAGTTCCCCAATTCGCGGGGCAACCCGTCCAGGCGCCCCAACAACTCGGACGGCAGGCTCTCGCTCGAGAGCTTGCCCAGATAGGCGAAGCTGAGGCGCTCGCGCAATCGCCGCTCATCGAACCCGGTGCCCGCCGGAAACACCCGGTCCGTTCCGCGAATCCGCTTCACGGACGCGCCGAGCATCGTCGCGTCCTCGAGCCCGTGCTCCAGAAACGCCTCCAGCTCCTCGCACGTCGGCAGGCCGAGATCCTGGCCGATTGCGATCAGGTGGCGCACCTGCGGGTTGTAGAGCAGGTTGCACAACATCGCATACATTCCGTCTCCATACAGGTTCGAGATGACCGCGACCCGACTGCGAGCGGGGTCGAGCAGCTCCGCGGAGATCTCCGCCAGGCGCCGTCTCGCCGAGCGAAGCGGCGACCACAGTGTCACGATGCCAACGTCGCCCGCGGGATTGACCATGTGGAGGCGCTCCGCGTGGTACAGCGCCTCGAACGTGTCGTTCATCCAATATCCAACCCTACAAGCTCCACACCGATGAGTTTCCCCGCACAAGCGGTCAAAGCTTTCAGAATCGTCTACATACGCCCCAACCGATAGGAGGACCGAAGATGAGCGATACAGGCACCGCCACCCGCATCACGCAACTCGCGACAGTGATGGTCCCGGTCACCGACCAGGACCGAGCGATCGACTTCTACGTCGATAAGCTCGGCTTCGAGAAGTGCGCCGACATCCCGTTCGGCCATGGCGACCGTTGGGTGGAAGTGATTCCGCCGGGCGCCGCCACCTCGCTCGCGCTCGTCACCCCGCGCGAGGGCGAATCGGTCGGGATCGAGACCCGTATCGGCCTCAAGACCGAGGACGCCGACGCCGACCACGCCGACCTGCTCGCCCGCGGCGTAGACGTCGACGAGGAGGTCATGCGCATGGGCGATCCCGTCCCACCGATGTTCTTCTTTCGCGACCTCGACGGCAACAAACTGATGGTGGTCCAGACCGGCTGACCATTGCCCACGAGCCGCCGCGGCGATCTCGTCGCGGCGGCCGTATGTTCAGGAGCGGCGGCGGAGTCCCCGCGGCGCGGCCACGATGCTCATGAGAACTCCGTCACCGCATACACGGGTCGCCCTACGCGCACGGCAGCGCCCGACCCATCGCCGGCGGTGTGCACTACAAATGCCTCTTCGCGCCCATGGTCGAGGATCGCGGCCACAACGTCGCTTCCCTGCGACAGCTGCCGACCGACCTCTATCTCGCAGTCGCGCCCGTCGAAGCGGCAGCTCAGCTTGAAGATGCGCCGCGGGCGCGCCGGACTGCCAACGACCGTCAGGGAACGCTCACGCAACTCACTGTAAGCCGCCTCCGCGAGCTTTCCCTGGCCTTCGACGCCGGCGACAAAGAACGCGGTCATTTGCCCCGTGCCCGTGCCCTTGCCCTTGCCGGTCTCGGGGCGTAGCGCTTGCGCTCGGCCGCCGTCATCTTCCGGATCGTCAGCGAGCCGTCCTTTAGCCGCAACTGGATCTCCTCCAGCTTCGCGCGGCGGCGCTCGGCCGCGCGATCTGCCTGTGTGAGCATAGCTTTACGTTAGCGGGTCGGCCAAGTCGGCCACGACTCATCCAACAGTCCAGTTCAGCCGGGGGTCGCGAGGTCGCCGAGGATTGCTTGGGATTCGGTGAGGCTGGAGTTAAGGATTTGGCGGGCGACTTCGAGGAGTTGGAAGATTCGGGGGTCGCGAACGCTGTAGTAGACGCTCGTGCCCTCGCGACGACTATCGAGGACGCCCTGCTTGCGCAGAACTCCGAGGTGCTGGGAGGTTCCACTCGAGTCCATTTGCAGTTGTAGCTGTAGGTCGCCGACTGTGCGCTCGCCGTCTCTGAGGAGCTCCAATATGCGCACCCGCACGGGGTGGCCGAGAATGCGAAAGAACTCGGCCTTCATCTGGTAGACGGGGCGGCGTTGTACGGCCTCCGACGACCCGTCACCTCGTGAACGCGGACTCGCGCTGGGGCTCTTTCGTCTCGGGCTGGGTGTCATTGATTTCGCAAGGACGGGAGAATGGGTTTGCGCCGTTAGTATCGCGCACTGGACGGCACGATCCATAACCTTCGTGGTAGACAATCTTATAAGAGTACAACATAAGCATCCCTTATTGGGGATGCTCCGCACGCTCGCGCATGAAGTGGAGTAGCGCGTCCGCGATCTGCTGGGGAGTGGGCGGACAGCCGGGGATGCGTAGGTCGACCGGAAGAATCTTTTCGAGCGGTCCGGCGAGCTGGCCGGGGTCCCCTGGTCCTTGGCAAGCGATCGCGCAGTCGCCGAGCGCGGCGACGAGGCGTGGTTCGGGCATCGACTCGTATGCGCGGCGCAGGGGGTCCACCATGCGTGTTGTGATCTGGCCGGTGACGAGCAGGACGTCGGCGTGGCGTGGTGAGGCGACTATGTTCAGCCCGTAGCGCTGTAGGTCGTAGTAGGGATTCGCCGCAGCGGCAAGCTCATGCTCGCAACCGTTGCATGAGCCGGCGTCGACGTGACGCAACGCAAGCGTTCTTGGTCGGTTGCGCGCGGGTAGCGCAATCTCGCGGCGTGTGCGCTGTAGGTGTCTGAGCAGCACGAACATGCTCAGCGGTCCACGCAGGCGTAGCAGAGCTCGAAGCTCTTGTTGATGAGGGGAAAGTCGGGTAGTAGGCTCTCGCGGCAGGCGTGCGCGAGGACGGGCCAGTTGGCGTAGGACCCTGTGCGCAGGTGCAGGCGCTCGAGGGTGTGCCCGTCGGTCTGCACGGCGCACACCGTCTCACCGCGTGGGCTCTCCACCCGGGCGACGCCGAGGCCTGTGGGTGGTGTGCTCAGCGGCTTTACGCCGCCTGGTGCGATGCGGCCGGCGAGCAGTTCGTCGAGGATCGCGAAGGTCTGATCGAGTTCGACCTGGCGGATGCTCAGGCGAGCGCTCACGTCGCCTGTCGCGTGTTCGAGGGTGGCGGGTGTGAAGGAGCGATAGGCCAGGCGCGGGCTTTCGCTGCGCGTGTCGTGACGCACGCCCGCGGCGCGCGCGACTGGGCCGACCGCACCGAGGCGCTCAGCGTCTGCCCGGGTGAGCAGTCCGACGCCGTCGAGGCGATCCTGCAGCGAGCCGGCGAACTGCAGCTCGCGCCAGACGCGGCGCCATTCTGTGTCCAGCGCCTGCAGTTCCTCGCGGGCCGTGTGGGCAGCGGCTTGACCGATGCGCAGCCTGCTGGCGGCGAGAGCGATCGTGTCGAACAGGAAGCGGTGGCCCGCCAGGCGCTGGTTGAGTTGTTGTGCGCGCTCCTTGAAAGCGGCGAGCGCCGTCGCGCCAGGTGCGAAGCCGACGCCGGCGCAGATCGCGGAGATGTCGTTCAGGTGGTTGTAGAGCCGCTCGAGCTCGAGCAGCAGCGTGCGAGCGTGGCGCAGCTGCCGGTCTGGCGTCACGCCGAGCGCCGACTCGCACGCTTGGGCGTAGGCAACCGTGTTGGTCACCGCGCACGCCGCGCAAGCACGCTGCGCATAGCGCAACCCGTCGGCCAACGACCGCTTCTCGGCGGCGACCTGCAGACCCCGGTGCTTGTAGAAGAGGCGCAGGTCGAGGTGAAGGATCCGCTCACCCACCACGGCGAAGCGGAAGTGGCCGGACTCGATCGTTCCGGCATGGATCGGGCCGACCGCGACCTGGTAGCCGTCGTGACCGTGGATCGGAGCCGTCCACGCCTGCGGCTCGGCGGGATGGTCGATCAGTGGCCGCAACGGCTCGTGTCCGCCGAAGCGCAAGCCATAGGAGTCGTGCGCCTCGCGCTCATCCCACTCGGCCGCGGCGAACAGGTCGATCAGGGTGTCGACCTCCCCGGCGGGTGCGGGTGCACGAACAACATGGTTTTGGCCGGCATGGGCAAACACGCAATTGGCCTGCAGGCCCCCCGAACCCTTGCCGGCGAACAGTCCGCAGAAACGCCCGCCGGCGTGCGCCTGGCGTTCACACGCCGCGCGCCATTCTCGTGCCGTGACGTGCTCTATCGTCGCCGGCGCGAGTCCTGGCACTATGGGTGCCTGGTGTGTGCTCACGCGATACCTCTCATGAGGGTGGCGCCGGCGTGCGAGTCCAGAAGCAGATATGTGCCCACCGATAGGGCGAGCAGGCCGAGTGTGATCGCCACTGTCAACCGGCTCGTGAGGCGCACCGTGCGCCCGGAGCTCCAGCGATGTCCGTGGCTCTCACCGGCGAGCGTCTCTATCAGCGCGTGTGCGAGCCCGAGAAAGCCGAGTGTCAAAAGCACGGCGGCGACGGTGGTCACCGCGATTTGGTGGGCGGCTATACCCCCGAGCAGGATCAGCAGCTCGCTGAAGAACAGCGGTGAGGGTGGCAACCCGCTGAGGGTGCCGAGGCTGATCCCGGCCGCGGCTGCCACCGCGGGGCTTTGCCTGCTAAGCCCACGCGGCGCGCGGCGCGCGCTGTCGGGGTCGTGACGCGCGAGCGGCATCGCGGCGTAGAAGCCAAGCGACTTGGCCAGCGCATGCCCGGCGAGATGGACAATCACCCCGACGGTGGCAAGCGGGGTGGCGAACCCGATCCCGAGCGCGAGGATCCCCATGTGCTCGAGGCTCGAGTACGCAAGCAGCCGCTTCCAGGCCATCGGCCGCCACAGGAACGGCACGGCGATCGCAAGCGAAGCGAGCCCAAAGACGAGCATCAGACTGTTGGCGAGGTGGTTTGGGACGGCCGCGCCGAGGGTGAGCACCACCCGCCAGGCGATCAGCATGACCGTCGGCAACAGGGCGGCCGAGAGCAGCGCGCTGACCGGCGGTGGCGCCTCGCTGTGGGCGTCTGGCAGCCAGTTGTGCACCGGCGCCCAACCGATCTTCGCGGCCAGCCCGACAAGAATCAGGATCAGCGCGACCACGGCCGTCTGGTGGGGTAGGCGCCCGGAATGCCTTGCGAGGCTCTGCCAGTCGAGCGTCGCAAGCGTCCCTCCGTGTGGGGCAAGACCGACGAACAGGATCAGTATCCCGAGCAGTGCGACGGCGAGGCCAAAAGTTGTCAACACGAGGTACTTCCAGCCGGCCTCCAGGGCGTTGGTGCTGCCGCTGTAGGCGACCAGCAGCGCCGAGGCGCCCGTGGTGGCCTCGACCAGCAGCCACGCGACGCCGAGGTTCTTCACCAGTGCAAGCGCGAGCAGCGCAGACCAGAACAGGTAAAAGCCGGTGTAGTACCACTCGCGTGCGCGCCGCGCGGTGAAGAAGCTCTTGCCAGATCCCGCCAGGTAGGCAGGCGAGGCCATCGCGCTGAACCATCCGATCAGGGCGATCACCGCGAGGAAGCTCGCGCCGCCCGGATCGAGCAGATACCACGAGCCGTGCAATCCGTGTCCGTCATGGACCATGCCGAGGACGCTCGCGGCGAGCGCCACAGTTACGGTCACGCTCGCGCTGAAGACGTTCAAGCGATCCGCCCAGACAGGCGTACGCGCCAGTCGCACCACTAGCGCTCCCACCAGCGGCGCGGCCGGAACGGCGATCAGGAGCGCGTTAGTCACGCAAAGCCTCCAGCAGAGAGCTGTCGCCGCTACCGAGCTGCTCGTGGATCTTGGCGGCGAACGCGGCCGCGACCGACACGATCGCAACGAGGTCGAATACGAGGCCCAGCTCGATGAAGACCGGCAGGCCACCAGTGAGCGACAGGCCGGCCAAATAAATCCCGTTCTCGGCTATCAAGAACCCCAATGCTTGGAAGAGCACCGCACGGCGCACAACCGCGACAAGGATGCCGAGCGCCAGCACACCGACCGCAGCGTGCTCCACACCCGCGTCCGGCAGCCCGAAGCGCGGGATCAATTGCTCGACGGCCAGCGCCGCGGTCACCGCGATCGCCAGCCGTGCCGGCGCCGGTGGCTCTGTGGCGATCAGCCGTCCCTTACGGGCACGCCGGACCGTGAGCAGCAGCAACATCGGCAGCAGCAGGCCCTTCGCGATCAGAACGGTCCCAGCCACTATCGGAGCGGCAGAGCCGGACGGCTCATGGGTGAGCGCGTAGACGCCAAGCCCGAGCGACTGCGCCGCGACGAGCATAATCGCCATTGAACGCCTGCGCACGACTACCACCGCCAACGAGCTGACCACCAGCCCCCAGATCACAGCGCCGGTCATGCGCCACCGCCGGCGAACCAGCTCGCCAGCCCAAGAATGCACAGCAGCGCTCCGGAGCCCAGCAAAAGTGGTACTCGCAGCACCCGCATCTTGGCCTGTGCGGTCTCGGTCACCGCCAGCGCCACACTCAGGAGCAGCATGCCGGCAGCGAGCACCGCGATCTGTGCGAGGAACGATCCCGGATGAGCGATGAAGAGCTCACATGCGAGCACGAGCACGATCCAGTGCCGGGCCGCCGCTGCCCACTGCAGGTAGACAAGCTCGCGTCCGGCGTACTCAAGCAACGGTCCCTCGTGAACCATCGTGAGCTCCAGATGGGTGTCGGGGTTGTCCACCGGCTGGCGGCCGGTCTCGGCGAGCACCACCAGGCAGAACGCGAGCGCCGCCACCCAGTGAGCGGGTGTCGACCACACTTCAGGCCGGGTCGCCGAGTGGCTCATCGAGAGCAGGTCTGTGCTGCCGCCCGGCAGGGCGAGCAACACGAAGACGAGCAGCAGGAGCCCCTCGACGAAAACGGAGAACATCAGGTCCCGCGCGGCGCCCATCAGCGCGAACGCGCTTGCGGTATCCCACGCCGCGAGCGTGACCGCGAACCGCGCGAGCGCCAGCAAGCCGACGAGCACCAGCGCGTCGTGGCCAAGCCCCCATTCCGGGGCCCGGCCGGCGATCGGCAGCAACAGAAGCGCGAGCCCTGTGGATGCGACAGCGACCGCCGGCGCCAGCGTGTATATGAGCGTGTGGGGTTCGGGCGCGACACCGCTCTTGCGCCACAGCCGGCGAAGCTCACGGTAGGGCTGGGTAGGCGAGGGTCCGCGCCGACCCTGCAGGCGCGCCTTCAGATGCTGGATCAGCCCGACGATCGCCGGGCCCAACAGCAGGCCGCCGAGCACCTGGATGGCGCCCGCGGTGACGGTCGTGGCGCTCATCCCAAGATTCCGGTGCGCGCCAGCGCCAGCAACACACCCATCAGCGCGAGCAGATAAGCCAGATACGCACGCAGGCTCCCCGACTGCAACCGCCGCGCGACCCGTGCTCCGCGCAGCGCTCCGCGCGATACGGGCCCGTAGAGAAGCGTGTCGAATAGATGGGGCACCTCGGCGCGATAGGCGACGCTCTGCACGATCCCGGACCGGGTCACGAGCTCGACCTCGCGCCGCGGACGCAACAGCGCCTCCAATACGAGCCGCAATGGCTTGGTGAACCCGGCTGAGGTCCACTGGAGCCCCGCCGCCGGCGGCTGACCGCAGACCCATGTCGGCGCCGGTGCGGCGCGACGAGCGCCGGCCACGCGCATGAGGACAGGGACAAGCGCGATGAGCGCGACCGCCAGCGCGAGCGTCGGCAGCGAGCCGGTGCCGGGCACGGCGAGGGTCACACTTGTGCTCAGCCCCGAGTGCCCGGGTCCGAGCGCCGCAAGAGTTGGCACGAGCAGTCCGGGTAGCAATCCCAGCGCCACACACGCGGCGGCCAGGAAGACCATGCTCGCGCGCATCCCGACCGGCGCATCGATCGCATTGGCGCACTCGGCGCGACGGGGAGCCCCAAGCAGCACCAAGCCGATCACCTTGACGAAGCAGTACACGGCCAGCGCGGCGGTTCCGGCGAGTGCCGCGGTCGAAAGCGCGCCGGTGAGCGCGACCCCCAAACGATTGGCGACCCCGAGATGCAATAGCGATTGCAGCGTCAGCCACTCAGAGGCAAACCCGTTCAGCGGTGGCAGACCGGCGATCGCCATCGCGCCGAGCGCGAACGTCGCTCCAGTCCACGGCATCCGCGGCAACAAGCCGCCCAACCGGTCGAGCTCCAGGGCGCCGACAGCGCGACTGAGAGCTCCGGCGCCGAGGAACAAGAGCCCCTTGAACAGCGCATGGTTGAGCGCGTGAAGCAGCGCCGCGGCGAACGCGATCGCGCTCCATGTGTTCTGTCCAATGTCGCGGAACACGAGCGACGCGCCAAGCCCGAGTGCAACGATCCCGACGTTCTCGATCGAGTGAAACGCCAGCAGTCGCTTGAGCTCGTGCTGCATCAGCGCATACAGCACGCCCCCGAGGCACGAGAGCACTCCGACCGCGATCAGCGTGATCCCGACCCATATCCCGGGAGGGGTTAGCCACTGGAACAGAACTCGTATCAGCCCGTAGAGCGCGAGCTTGATCATCACGCCGGACATCAGCGCCGAGATATGCGCCGGCGCCAAAGGATGGGCGCGCGGCAACCAGGAGTGCAGCGGCATCAACCCTGCCTTCGTGGAGAACCCGATCAGCGACATGCACGCCACGAACGCCGCCAGGCCACCACCGAGCGGTTGGCCGCCCAGCGCGCCGTGCACGGCGAGCACGAGCATCGACACCCACACCCCGGCGCCCCCGATGTGGGTGATCGCCAGATAGACGAACACACCCCGCCGCGCCTGAGCATCCTGTCGGGCGAGCAGGATCGCGCAGGCCGGCACGAGCGTCATCAACTCCCAGAAACCAAGGAACGTGCTCACGTCACGCGCGCTGACGAACCCGACCAGCGCCAGCAGGAACACGCCGGTCGCGACCGCCAGCGACCTGCCCTGCCAGGTGGCATCCAACGAGTCACGAGCAAACAAGGCCGCGGGCGCACCGACGACGGCCACCACCAGCACGAAGAATCCACTGAGACCGTCCAAGCCCAGGGCCGGATGCACGTCACCGCGAAATCCAGCGCCCACCGCATGCCCCGAAAAGAGGACCCATGCGCCGCCAACGCCCAACAAGACCATCCCCACCGACTGCGCGGCCAACCCCACACGCGGAGAGCCGCTCACGCCCGCACTCAGGGCACCGAGCACGACCGCGAGAGCACCCGCGAGAACCAGCGCCCCCGATACGCCCATCAAGCGGTCAACTCAAGCTGCTGCGAGAACCGGTCCGAACACAAGGTCTCATAGCTCGCCACACCGACAGCGGTGTCCCGTCGCGCTTTCAACGATTTGGAAGGTGGTTCGGTTCCCGTGCGCTCCGGCAGCGCATGAGCCCCGGCTGCACCCGTTGTAAGAGGACCAAAGGCTGCGTTTGCGGGCCGCACGATCGAAGCCCAGCCGGACGCGCCCGCCTCAAAGCCACCCATACTTATTAGCGTAGCAACTTCTAAGATTTCGATATACCCACCCATCGAGATTCGACTGTAGGGCTCCCAGCCGGCCGGATGGTAGCGACCAAAACGACCACGAGACCCGTACGTGGCCCCGCGCTCTTCGCCCAGAGGGCGATCTCGTTGCTGGCGATAGGCAACCCCGCCATACTGCGGCGAACCGTCAGGCAAGCTGCGGAAAACCCGTAGCAGCGCTCCGCGACCGGCCGCCACTCCTCTGCCCCATGTGTCGATAAGCTTGACCGGTCAGGTCGAGTGCTTGGAGGCTGCCGATAGAGCCTGGAGTCGATGTCGCATCGCATCGCTGTTGCCTCGCGTGCGAGGCTTGGGCGTCACCGTCTTGGCTCGCGGTGGGGTCGGACCGGTGAGCGACTCATCGCGGCGAGCGGGCGATCGTCGGCTCGCGGCGATCGGC
This sequence comes from Solirubrobacteraceae bacterium, assembly GCA_049800435.1. Taxonomy (GTDB): domain Bacteria; phylum Actinomycetota; class Thermoleophilia; order Solirubrobacterales; family Solirubrobacteraceae; genus Palsa-744. Next base: position 3,481 of record JBARJU010000264.1, on the reverse strand, counting down.
GAGCGCTACTGCGTGGCGCTGTGCGCCGCCGACGCGCCGGCGGCAGAGGCGGTGATAACGGAGGCGCTGGTTGCCGGCGTTGCGCCGACGACGATCCAGGTCCGTGTGATCACGACCGCGATGGAGCGCATCGGGGAGCTGTGGGAGCAGGGGGAGATGACGGTCGCTGACGAGCATGTCGCGACGGGCCTCAGCTATCGGGCGCTGCTGCCTCTCCAGGAGCCGCTGCAGACTGCGTCGCCGCGCTCGCGTGAGCGTGTCGTGCTCGCCGCCGTGGAAGGGCAGGCGCACGTGCTGGGATTGCGGATGGTTGCCGATGTGCTGGAGGGCGCCGGCTTCGACATGCTCTATCTCGGGGCGGATGTCCCGTCCGGTGCGCTGCGGGCGTTCGTTGCCGAGCACATGCCGGCCGTCGTTGGACTGACCTCCACGCAGGCATGCGACACACCCCATCTCGCTCAGGCGATCCTCGCGATCCATGACGCTCACCCTTCGTGCAGGGTCATGCTCGGCGGCAGCGGCGTGCCGCACGAGTGGCGCGATGTGCCGTATCCGTGGGTGCCGAACGCTGCCGCCGTGCTCGACGCGGTTGAGAGACTGCTGCACGACCCGCCTCAGAAGCCGCCGCCGGCGATGACGCGGCTGCGCTCGACCATCGCGCAGACGCGGCCGTCACCACCCGCGAGCGCCGCGGAGGATGAGCGTCTTGCCGCGCAGGTCACCGACACGAGCGAGATCGCCCGCCGCTACGCGCGGAGGGCCGCTGAATACCGCTACCTCGCCTACCGCGACCCGCTGACCGAGCTACCGAACCGCCGCGCGTTCGACGACCACATGATCGCACTCAGTCGCTCAGGGCAACACAACGCGCTGCTGGTGATCGACGTCGACGAGTTCAAGGAGATCAACGACACCCAGGGCCACGAAGCCGGTGACGCACTACTCCGCCGGCTCGCTCAGGCGATCCGCAGCGCGGTTCGCGCCGGCGACACGGTTGCGCGCATCGGCGGCGACGAGTTCACGGTCCTGCTACCGCAGTGCACGCAGGTCGAGGCCCGTCGCGTCGCCGAGCACATCCGCTCAGCCGTACTGGAGATGAGCGGCGGCGAGGTAACAGTAAGCATCGGCGGCGCACCACTCGGCGCCGATCTACGCGGCGCGGTACTCAACGCCGATCGCGCGCTCTACGCCGCAAAGACCGCAGGTCGCAATCGCTCAGAGCTCACCGTCGCGCCATAGCCACAGACCGCCAGATGGTCGTTGGCGGTCTACCAGGCGCGGCGCGCGCGGACCGCCTCGAGCGAGTAGCCGGCAAGTGAGATCGGCGACATTACGAACTGGTAGCAGAAGAAGTAGAACAGCAGCCCGCGACGGTTCTTGCGCACGCGTAGATTCATAGACTTGAAGACGCGGCGCTGGTAAGAGAACATAACGCCGCCGAGCACCATATTGAGCGGCAGCACCAACAGCGTCATCGGCCCGACGATCGCGAAGTTGCCGGTCATGGCCAGCAGGACGCCAGGGATAAACGCGAGCGTGAACGTCAGGTCGACGAACGGAAACAGGAAGTTGACTGCCACCGCGTGCGAATAGAACTTGAGTTGGCTCAGCATGCCCAGGCCGTGATCGCGCAGACCCTCGATCATCCCGCGCGCCCAGCGCCGGCGCTGGCGGACGAACGCGCCCCAGTTCGAGGGCGCATCGGTGAACGCGACCGCTGTCGGCTCGAACACGCTGCGTCCGCCCTGCAGCAGCATCCGCCAGGTCAGCACGATGTCCTCGCCGATCCGGTTCGGCCAGCCGCCGACGAGCTTCAGCGAAGTGGTGTCATAGACGCTGAAGGCGCCCTGCGCGACGAGCGTCCCCTGCAGCAGCGCCTGGCCGCGCTTGACGGAGGCGATGCCGAGAAAGTAGTCCCACTCCTGCGCTCTGGTCAGCAGGTTCTCGCGCGAGTTGCGCACGAACACCGCCCCCGCGACCGCGACGGTGTCAGGCGGCGAGACGAGCAGGCGCGCGACGGCGTGCTTGAGCGAGTAGGGCATCAGCAACGTGTCGGCGTCGATCGTCGCGGTCAGCGGCGTGTTCACGGTCTGCAGGGCGGCGTTGAGCGTGTTGGCCTTGCCGCCGTGGTCGGCCGCGAGCAGCCGCACGCACGGATAGCGCTCACCGTACTCGGCGACGATCTCGCGCGTGCGGTCGGTCGAGCCGTCGTCTGCGACCACGAGCTCAAAGTGGCCGGGGTAATCGGCTCGCAACGCGTAGTCGAGCGTCTCGGCGATCGAGTCCTCCTCGTTGTAGGCGGCGACCAGCAGCGTGACCTGCGGAAAATCGACGTCGAAGCGCAAAGGCCGCGGGCTGTCGAGCAGGATCGAGCTGATCAGCTGGATGTTCAAGTAGCCGGGGATCAGCGCAATCCCGGTGATGACGAGGATCGCAAGCGGCGTCGTGATGTCGTGTCCGAGCGTCCTGATCCAGCTACGCGACAGCCATAGCGAGAAGCAGAACCACAACGCGCCCGCGACGAAAGTGAGCACGACCCGCAGCTTCAATGGGATGTAGACGCTGTGCCGTCGTTTCACGCCAGGTGGGCGACGCCGGCGCTCGACGCGGGACACGAGCCGCGGAGCCGGGGCGCTGACCGGCGTCACCGGATCGGATGTCGGGAGATCGCGCGTCGCGTGGCTGTTTCTGAGGAGTCGCATGGCCTGGGCGATGCATCCGCCCAGCACGGTTATCGACACGGCTCGAGCGCCCCTGAAGTCGCTCTTCGCGACTCGCGACGATCATCGAGCGCGACGTGCTGTCACGGGAGGCCACACCTTGATCCCCGTTCTCATCTCTCCCAAGCTGAGATGCGTCCGACTTGGAGGCGTCGCTGGTCTCCGCTCGGGAGTCCAGCCGGTGCGAGTGCGGTGCGTAGCTTAAGCACGGCCACGTCCGAACTCTCTACGGATGCCACCACCGGCGGGCCGGCCTATGGTCGTAGTCGAGGTTGCCGCGAAGCGGAGTCCGCGTCTGGAGTGCCGGCCGAACGGCTTACGTGAATGCATAGATAGCAGGACTCACATCCCGCAAAGGAGGCAGATCCCAATGCCAGAGACCAAGGTCAAGCGCCGCCCGCCGGCACCCAAGGCAGCGGCCACCCACAAACCCCTCGGGAAGAACGGGAAGCAGGAGGCAAGCGCAGTCGACCGGACTACCGGGCTCTCCGACGAGGTACTCAAGTCACTCGAGTCGGGGCAGCGCGCTGCGATCGACGCGGTGCGCAAGTTCGTCGACACCGTCGATGAGAAGCTCCCGGCACTCGGCGAGCGGCCGTCCAGGCGACAGGAGATCGTGGACGCCGCCATGGAGATGGCCGACCGGCTGGTGCACACGCAGTACGACTTCCTTCGCGACGTAGTACAGAGCGCCGGGAAGGCGCTGAGCAAGCCGGCGGACGGGAAGTAGGGCGGCTTCCGGGCGCGCCCGGCGACGGGTC
>JBARJU010000263.1:0-7485 GCA_049800435.1 Solirubrobacteraceae bacterium | reverse complement strand
CTTCAGCCCTGTACAACTTCATCACACCATTGTTAGCGCCGGCCACAGTCGCGACACCATTAGTGAACGTGATCGCCGTGACCGTGCCAAAACTCGTCACAACACCGGCGCCGCTCGACACCGTCGGATGAGTCCCATTCGGACTATTACCCGCACCTTCAAACGTCACATTATGCGAACCGGTATAGGTGGCGACCGTGTTGTTGCCTTCGTCCTTGGCGGTTATAGAGAGGTTGTCGGCAACACCCGCCGTCGGGGTCGTGCTCGCCGCGGTGAGCAGGAAATGGGTCGCCGGGCCCAATGTGACCTGGGCCGATAAGGGCGTGCTCGTCGCCGTCCACGAGCGCCACACAGCCGTGACCGTGTAGTTGTGGGTGGCGATGGAGAGGCCCGTGTCGGTGCAGCTCGTCACCGTCGAGGTCGACGTGGAGCTCGGACAGTTGCCTTCCGGCGCGCCGCCGTCGCGCCGCACATAGTAGGAAACCGTGCCCGGCCCCGGCGCGATGACGGCGCTCCAGCTGAGCGCAACCGTACCCGTACCCGGCGTCGCTGAGGAAATCGTGGGCGCCGCGAGCACAGCGACTCCTACAGAGGCGCTCCCGGCGCCGGTGGTCGCGAAATACGCCAGAGCACCGGCTGCGGCTGCGAGCGCCACGAGGACCGACACCCCGGATCGAGTGGCTGCCCTGCCCAGTAGACGTTTCACGAGTGCGCGCTCCCAGTGGGTTGACCGGCCCAACCGCCGTCGGTGCACGGCGGGGGTTCCGCTCGCCTGTCGCACTCCGCGCCAGGCGAGTGCGTCAGTTGCTTGTGAGGCTCAACGTGAGCGTGGCACCCTGACAAGCGTCCTGGCTCACACCCGTGTCGCGCATCGTGAGCGTCCCCGTCGCGGTGACGGCCTGGGCATTCCCAGACGGGAAGTCCTGGTTGGCGACGACGTCGGGCATCGCGAAGTCCGGGTTGCCCCCCGCGATCGCCGTGCTACAGCCGCTATGACCGGCGTCCGGCGCGATGCTCGCCAGATGGATCGTGTTGACCAACTCCGCGCCAGGCGAAGGGTTATCGACCGTGAAGGTGACCGTCGAGGAAGCGCTCGGAAAGAGCGCACTCGCCACCGTGCCGTGAAGCGTGACGTTCGAGCGGCTCCCAACCGCGGCCGTACCCGTGCCACTACCCAGGCTCGTGAAGTACGCCACAGCGATGCCCGCCACAGCCAGACCAACGAGAATGCCGGTCGAAATCAGCACCCACTTCCGTCGAACGAACCGGCCCATAGAAACCACAGCTCCTTAATATTTTGGGAAATCTTGGTTGGGCCATACGCCCCGGCGTGCCTGGCGTGGCCACGCGCTGCCGTCCAAGGTCATCCACTGTTTTTCGCAGATTTGAGCAACTATCGGCGCTCATATCCAGGTCGATGAGGGATGCAACCTTGCGCTCACAACGGCGCCCAGGGCAAGTGCGACGGGCACAAGGCGCCCGGTGGCGTATCGTTAGCGCCGTCCCCCGCGGAGGCGGCGCTCAAGCGAGCCCTTCACCGACGGCGGGGGCGCCCACGGGCACGTGTCTCTCCTGCCCCTCCTCCTTGGCGAGCGCCTCTCCGGGAAGCGTTCGCGCAAACCACAGCCCCACGAGCACGAACCCGGAGGCGACCAGGAGCGCCCGCTTGAGCGCCTCGATCTGGGATTCGTTGTAGTAGGCGAGCAGCGACTCGGCCTGCGCCGGTGGCACGCCCGCCTGATCGACAGTGCTCTTGAACTGGGCCTGGGAGACCATCGGCAGGCCCTCCTCGGTGCCGCTCACGATCTGCTGCTGGAGCGACGGCGGGATCGCGGGGTCGGCGAGCACGCGCTCGTGAAAGCCCGTCGTCAGGCCGGTCAGCAACACCGCCCCGATCAGCGCCGTGCCGAGCGACTGGCCGAGGTTCTGCGAGGCGCCCTGCACGCCGCCGGCCTCGCTCGAGCGCGACTCGCCGACCGATGACATAACGACGTTTCCGAGCTGGGAGATAGACAACCCGATCCCCACCCCAAAGCCCGCCAGCGACAGCGCGAACGGCAAAGACGACAGCGACGGGGAGATCGTGGCCATAAGCCCGAGGATCGACACGAGCAGGAATCCCAACCCGATCTGCACGACCCGCCGCGGCGATGTGCGCGTAGCAAGACGCGGTCCGAGCATCGCGGCGATCATCATCGCGATCGAGATCGGCAGTATCTTCACCCCCGTTTCGAGCGCGTTCTTGCCGAGCACGAGCTGAAGGTAGAGCGGCAGCACGAAGAACGTGCCAGCCAGAATCAGGTACTGGGAGACGATCGTCGAGAGCCCCGCGCGCATCCGCGGGATCTTCAAGAGGTCCGCTCGCAGCAAGGGAGTGAGACCGACACGTTCCCGGTGCTCCTCCCAGCGGAAGAACAATCCGAGCACGACCAGGCCCGCGAAGATCATGAACGGCACCACCGACAGCCCGAACGGGGTGATCCGCGTGCCCGCGATCGTGAGCGCCCCCGTCGGGACGAACAGGCCCCACGTGCTGATCTTGAGGATCGCGAACACCGTCAAGCCGAGCCCCAGCGCGCTCAGCCCCACCCCCACGCGGTCGAGCGCGGGGGGCCGCTCGGGGCGATCCTCGACGATGCGATGCACCACCGTCAACAGCACGAGCACCACCACCGTCTCCGCCGCGAACACCACCCTCCAGGTGAGCGCCGTCGTGACGAAGCCCCCGATCAGCGGCCCCGCCGCGGCGCCGGCGCCGGCGATGCCGCCCAGCAGGCCGTACGCAAGCGCGCGTTCCCTGCCGCTGTAGCTCACCGCGGTGAGCGCGAATATCGCCGGGATCACGAGCACCGCGCCGATTCCCTCGATGCCCGACCATCCGATCAACAGCACCCCCACGTTGGGGCTGAGCGCGGTCGTGAGCGATCCGACCCCATAGACCGCCAGCCCGATCGAGAAGGCCCTGCGCCGACCCCAGATGTCGCCGAGCTTCGCGCCGGTGAGCATGAACGCGGCCATCACGAGCGTATACGCGGTGATCGCCAGCTGCACGTCGGGCACGGTCGTTTTCAGGTCCGCCACCACCTGAGAGATCGACACGTTCATGACGGTGCTATCGAGCACCATCACAAACTGGGCGGTGCCGAGCACCAGGATCGTCGTACGGTTGCGCACAGGCGAGCTTCGTCATACGCTACCTGGTGACGGCTACCAACAGTGTGAACAATTCCCATTCCCTTGTGAGCGCCCCCAGCAACAGATACCCGAAGGTGATGTCCGCCCTCTCAGAAGCGGACGGCCGCGACGAGATCTGGGGCGGCTCGTTCGTCGGCGCGAGCTTTCAAGCGAGCCTCGTCGCCAGGGTGCTCGCCGTGCTGTTCGCCGCCGGGGCAAGCCTCGCCGCGCTCACCGTGGCCTTGCCCCACCCCGCGAGCACCAACGAGCTCGGACAGCTCGCGATCGTCGGAGACGCGTACCTCGTCGCCGCGGTCTTGTACACGCAGGCCGCCCAGCTCCCACCCTGGACGCTGCGCCTGACGCTCGCATGGGGCAGCATGCTGATCACGGGAGTCGCCTACTTCTCCGGCGAGACGCCCAGTCCGCTCGTGTTCTTCTACCTGTGGGTGTTCCTGTACGCGTCCTACTTCTTCACCCACAGGCAGGCCGCCGTGCAGATCCTGTATGTCGGCCTCGTATACGGCGTACTGCTCACCGCGAGGCCGCCCGCCGGAGGCATTCCCGCGTGGTGGCTCGTCGGGATGGGCACCCTGCTCGTCGGCGCGCTCGTGATCCTCGCGATGCGCGCTCGCGTAGAGCTGCTGATCGCGCGCCTGTACGACGCCGCCCGCACCGACCCCCTCACACGGCTCTCCAACCGGCGCGGGTTTCGCGAGCTGCTCGACCTCGAGCTCGAACGAGCCCGCCGCGGAGGCGCCGAGCTGGGCGTGCTCGTCGGGGACCTCGACCGCTTCAAGGATGTCAACGACCACTCAGGCCACCACGTTGGCGACGTCGCGCTCCAGCGCGTGGCCAGGCTCCTGTGTGAGGGCAAGCGCCAGATCGACGCCGCGGCGCGCGTGGGGGGCGAGGAGTTCGCGCTCGTGCTACCCGACACCGAGCGCGACGGCGCCTTCGCCCTCGCCGAGCGCCTACGCCGCGCCTTGCGCGACGAGTTCGCGGGCGACCCCACCCCGCTCACGGTCAGCTTCGGGCTGTCGGTCTACCCCGAGCACGGCGAGACCGCGGCCTCACTCCTGCACGCGGCCGACGAGGCGCTGTACGCCGCCAAGGAGGGCGGGCGCAATCGCACCGTCCGCCACAACCCCGCGCTGCGCGACGAACTGCACCCCGCGAGCGGCGCGCGCGACATCGAGGGCGAGCGCTTCGTCGTGGCCGTGCTCGACCTCGCCGAGGCGGTCGACCTGCGCTTCTCCGGCTCCGCGCGCCACTCCGAGACGGTCGGGCGCTACGCGGAGACGATGGCCCGCGAGCTCGGCCTGCCCGAGCGCCGTGTCTCGCGCGTGCGGCTCGCCGGCATCCTCCACGACATCGGCAAGGCCGGGGTCCCCAACAGCATCCTGCACAAGCCCGGCCCGCTCACCCGCGAGGAGTACGAGACGATCAAGGGCCATCCCGCGCTCGGCGCGCAGATCGTCGAGCACGACTCCCTCTCAGACGTGCGCGAATGGATCGCCTGCCATCACGAGCGTCCCGACGGCCTCGGCTATCCCCACGGCCTCTTCGGCGGCGCGATCGCGCTCGAGGCACGCATCGTGGCCGTCGCCGACGCTTACGAGGCGATGACCAGCGACCGCTCCTACCGCGACTCGATCGGCTACGAGGCCGCGCTCGCCGAGCTGCGCCACGGCGCCGGCACCCAGTTCGACGCGCTCGTCGTCGAAGCGTTCATCAGGGTGCTCGCACGCGAGGCGACACGAGCCGAGGAGAGCGTCGCCGCGAGCGCTTGAGAGCGAGGCGACACGAGCCGAGGAGAGCGTCGCCGCGAGCGCTCCACGGCGATCCCCGTCTGAGTGCATGTCCACATTGGACGCGTCTTCCGGGCTGCCCCGAGCGAGGTCGCTCGCGCGCCGCTGTACGGGGTCGCGCCGCGCGCCGCCGCCCGTTCATGAAAGATGCCCATGGATGGAGCTGGAGTACGAGCTGCAAACGCACCGCGTCGAGGATCGCCACTGGTGGTACCAGGGCCGTCGTCGCGTACTCGAGCGCGCGATCGAGCGACTCGGCCTGCCCGCGCGGGCGCGCATCCTGGACGCCGGCTGCGGCAGTGGGCGCAACATGGTCGAGCTCGCCCGCCACGGCACGGTCACGGGCGTCGAGCTGTCGGACACGAGCGTCGAGCTGGCGCGCGAGCGCGACACGGGCGAGGTGCTCGCGGGCTCCGTCATGGACATGCCCTTCGAGGAGGCCTCCTTCGACCTGACCGTCTGCCTCGACGTGATCGAGCACCTCGAGGACGATGTCGCCGCGCTGCGCGAGCTGCGCCGCGTCACCGCTCCCGGCGGTGCGCTGCTTGTGACGGTCCCCGCCTACCAGTGGCTGTGGAGCGGCCACGACGTCGTCAACCACCACCACCGCCGCTACAACCGCCGCACCTTGCTCGCGGCCGCGCACGGCGCCGGCTGGCACATGGAGAGCTCCACCCACTTCAACTTGCTGCTGCTCCCGCCCGCGATCCTGTTGCGCGCGCTCGAGCGCTTCAAGCCCTCTACAACCAAGTCGAGCCTCGACCTGTGGGTCCCACCCGCGCCGCTCAACTGGGCCTTGCGCCAGCCCTTGAACCTGGAGGCGTCGGTCATCGGCCGCGGAGGCCCGATCCCGGCGGGACTCTCGCTGCTCGCCGTGTTCCGCTGAGAAGGCTTGGTCTCGGGCCGCAAGAGCGGCGACCGGCGACGGATGCCTCCTGCGGTGACAGGCGGATCTTGTCTCCCAAAAAGTCCACCCGCTCGGACAACAGGGACGTAGGCATCCCCGCGGCGCCTACGTGTCCGCCGCCCTCTCGGCGAGCAACGACTCGGCGTGGCCCTTGAAGGTCCACGCGCGGTTGGCCAGGAACGTGACCACCGTCACGATCGCGATCGTGACGGCCTGACCCAGGAGCTCGCCGAGCCCGACACCGTCGACGAACAGGTACACGAGGCCGAGATTGATGAGCAACCCACTGGACTGCACCACGAACCAGCGCACAGGCGTCAGCGCATCGCCAACATGGCCCCTGAACGTCCACGCGCGGTTCCACAGGAAGCCGTTGACCGCGCCCACCGCGAAGCCGATGCCAGACGCCGCCACGTACCACACCCCGAACACCTTCAGCAGGAGCGTGTACACGGCGAAGAAGATCAGCGTGTTCGAGACCCCGACCACCCCAAACTTCACGAACTGCATCACCAAGGGCATTCTTAGGATTCGCGCGGCCTCGTCCCCTACTCTTCTCATACTCCCTACTTAACCACCTTCGCCTCCCTTGAAAGGACACATGCCGGACACTCACGCGCGCGTACCCGCCCTCCTCAGCGTCGTCGCCCCCGTATATAACGAGCAGGAGCTCATCGAGACATTCGTCGCGCGAACCTGCTCGGCCGTCGCCGACTACGCGTTCGAGCTCGTGCTCGTCAACGACGGCTCCTCCGACTCGACGCCCGAGCTGCTCGACCGGCTCGCGGCCGCCGACCCGCGCGTGCGGGTCATCCATCTCTCACGCAACTTCGGCCACCAGGCCGCGCTCACGGCCGGCCTCGAGCATGCGGCCGGCGACGTCGTCGCGATGATCGACGCCGACCTGCAGGACCCCCCGGAGCTGATTCCGCGCATGGTCGAGCAGTGGGAGCACGGCTCCGACGTCGTCTATGCGGTGCGCCGTCAGCGCGACGGGGAGACCGCCTTCAAGCTCGCCACCGCGTCCTGGTTCTACCGGCTCTTCGACAAGCTCGCCCAGGTCGACCTGGAGCCCAACTCCGGCGACTTCCGGCTGCTCGACCGCCGCGCCCTGGACGCGCTGCTCTCGATGACCGAGCGCTCGCGCTTCCTGCGCGGCATGACCGTATGGGTCGGCTTCACGCAGACCGCCGTCCCGTATGAGCGCGACGCGCGCACGGCCGGAGAGACCAAGTACACGCTGCGCAAGATGCTGCGCTTCTCCCTGGATGCGATCGCCTCCTTCTCGCACCTCCCCTTGCAACTGGCCACCTACGCGGGGCTGCTCTCGGCGGGCGTCGCGTTCATCGCGATCCCTGTGGTCATCGGCCTGCACTTCGCGGACTCCTACCTCCCGGGCTTCGGCACCATCACGATCCTGATCCTCTTGCTCGGGGGAATCCAGCTGATCGCGCTCGGCGTGATCGGCGAGTACGTGGGACGCATCTACGACGAGGTCAAGCACCGTCCGCTCTACATCGTGCGCGAGGAGCGCAACGCGCCGACCGGGGAGGTCGGTCCCGTCGCCTCCGCGCGCGCCGGGCTCGGCGCCCG
>JBARJU010000262.1:0-3736 GCA_049800435.1 Solirubrobacteraceae bacterium | reverse complement strand
GTGACTCCCGCGGCGACGGCGACTCCCGCGGAAGGCCAGGCAGCCCCTGACACGAGACCATAAACCTTGACACACTCGTGTTAGGCTTTGGCTATGCGGATCGATGAGATGCTCGTCGGGGACGAGCCCGTGTTCTCGTTCGAGTTCTTCCCTCCCAAGACGGACCAGGGCGAGCAGAACCTGTATGCGGCGCTCTCCGAGTTGCGCACGCTGGAGCCCTCGTTCGTGTCGGTCACCTACGGCGCCGGCGGCTCCACGCGCTCGAAGACGATCGAGATCGTCAAGCGCATCAAGGAGGACTACGGCCTCGAGGCGATGGCCCACTTCACGTGCGTCGGCGCCACCGTGTCCCAATTGCGCTCCACGCTCGATGAGATGCGAGCCGCTGGGATCGACAACGTGCTGGCCCTGCGGGGCGACCCTCCCGCCGGCGAGGAGGACTGGGTCAAGACCGACGGGGGCCTCGAGTACTCGCGCGAGCTCGTGGACCTGATCAAGGCCGACTACCCGTTCGCGATCGGCGCCGCCTGTTTCCCCGAGACTCACCTCCACGCTTCGAGCCCGCAGGCCGACATCGACTACCTGGCCGAGAAGGTTGCCGGAGGGGTGGACTTCCTGATCACGCAGCTGTTCTTCGACAACGCGCTCTACTTCGACTTCGTGGCGCGTGCGCGGGCAGCCGGGGTCGGCGTGCCGATCCTCCCGGGCATCCTGCCCATCACCCAGATCGGCCAGCTGGAGCGCATGACGAAGATGTGCGGCGCCTCGATTCCCGAGGGCTTGCGCCGCGAGCTACACGCACGCGAGGACCAGCCCGAGGCGGTGATCGACTTCGGCGTCGCCTACGCCACCCTGCAGTGCGCCGAGCTGCTCGCGACCGGCGCCCCCGGGATCCACTTCTACACGCTCAACCGCTCCCCCGCCACGCGCGCGATCCTCGGAGCCTTGAAGCTTGCGCGGCCGTGGGAGAAGGCCGCGCCTGCGGGCGCGGCGGGGGGTTTGGGCGTACCGGCGGGGTAGGACTCGCGCGTGCGCGTGGCCCTACGCTGCTTCGATCTCAAGCGCCTCGGCCACGCGCGGCGAGCCGTCGGCCGCCTCGTAGCGCACGTCGATCGAATCGTCCTGTTTGTAGGTGCCCACGCCCCACGCGCCTAGCAGCCAGCGGCGCTTGGAGATGCGGTCCTTGCGCAGCTCGCGCTCGAACATGAGCGTGCGGCCCTTGGCCTGGTAGTCGGCGCCCTCGCGCTGGGGCACCCCGTTGAGGAACACCTCATAGGGCTCGCGCACCTCGGCGGGCAGTTTCACGATCGACTTGGCCATGCCGGAGAATCTACCCGGCGCAACGCATACGCTCTCGCCATGACCGAGATCGAGTACACGGTGCGTCGCTCAGGCCGCGCGCGACGGGTGCGAGTCAACGTGCGTGCTCACACAAGCGTCGAGGTCGTCTTGCCCGCGCACGCTCCCGACCGTGCCGCCGCCGCGGCGGTGCGCGAACTTGCGCCGTGGATCGAGCGACGCCTCTCGGAGGGGCGCCAGGCGCTCGCGCACGTCGCCGAGCGTGGTGGGACCGTCCCCTATCTCGGTGCACCGCTCGTGCTCGTCCCCCAGTCGGGGCGCACGCGTGCCCACCGAAATCGGGAGAAGCTGTTCGTTCCGATGGGGGAATATCGCCCGGCGGTGGAGCGCTTGTACCGCAGGCTCGCGCGCACCGAGATCGCCGCGCGCCTGGACGCGGCGGTGGCCTCGGTCGGAGCCAACTACAACGGCCTGTCGATCCGCGCGCAGAGCACGCGCTGGGCCTCTTGCTCGGCCAAGGGCGCCATGAGCTTCAACTGGCGCCTCCTGCTCGCCCCCGAGCCCGTGCTCGACTACGTCGTCTGGCACGAGGTCTGTCACCTCGATGTCCGCGACCACTCCCCGCGCTTTTGGGCGTTGGTCGAGCAATGCTGCCCCGGTTGGCGCGAGCAGCGCGAGTGGCTGCGGCGGTACGGGGCGACGCTTGTGCTGTAGTCGCGAGCTGTGGGTGCCGCGTGCGGGCAAGTATATATATTCAAATCGCGCGATTCACAATAGTGGCTACATTATGTAGTCACTATGAGCAATTGCACAAAAAGTGGATACCAATGTGCACGCCCCGGCGTTGGTGTCGCCCGGTCGTCTCCTCAGTCGCGCTCGTCCAGCGGCACGTAATCCCGGTCGCGCTCGCCTGTGTAGATCTGGCGGGGGCGGGCGATCTTCTGCTCGGAGTCTTGCACCATCTCCAGCCACTGCGCGATCCAGCCGCTGGTGCGCCCGATCGCGAACATCACGGGGAACATCGCCACCGGCAGTCCCAGCGCCTCGTAGATCAGGCCCGAGTAGAAGTCCACGTTGGGGTAGAGCTTGCGCTGCGTGAAGTAGTCGTCGTCGAGCGCTCGCTTCTCGAGCTCGGTGGCGATCTCGAGCAGGGGGCTCTTGCCCCGCACCTCGAACACCGCGTCGAGGTGCTGCTTGATGATCCGCGCGCGGGGGTCGTAGTTCTTGTAGACGCGGTGCCCAAAGCCCATCAGGCGCTCGTCGCCCGCCTTCACGCCCTCTAGGAAGTCGGGGATTCTCTCCACGCGCCCGATCCTGCGCAGCATCCTCAAGGCCTGCTCGTTGGCGCCGCCGTGCAGTGGCCCGTACAGCGCCGCCACGCCGCCGGCCACCGCTGTGTAGGGGTCAACCTGGGTCGAGCCGACCGAGCGCACCGCGCTCGTCGAGGCGTTCTGTTCGTGGTCGGCGTGCAATATGAACAGGACGTCGAGGGCCCGCTCCAGCCGCGGATCTGGCTGGTACTTCAATTCGGTCATCTTGTACATCATCCCCAGGAAGTTGCCCGCGTAGGCAAGATCGTTGTCGGGGTACACATACGGCTGGCCCATGTTGTGGCGGAACGCGAACGCGGCCAATGTCGGCATCTTCGCGAGCAGGCGAATGATCTGGATCGTCCGGACCTGCTCGTCGTGGATCTGGTTGGCGTCGGGGTAGAAGGTGGACAGCGCGCCGACCGAGGCCACGAGCATCCCCATCGGGTTGGCGTCGTAGCGGAAGCCCTCCATGAAGCCCTTGACGTTCTCGTGTACGAACGTGTGGATCGTGATCTCATGCACCCACTCGTCCAGCTGGCTCTGCGTGGGCAACTCACCGTTGATCAACAGGTAGGCGACCTCTGGGTAGCTCGACTGCTCGCACAACTGCTCGATCGAATAGCCCCTGTGCTGGAGGATCCCCCGCTCGCCGTCGACGTAGGTGATCGCGCTGCGACACGAGGCGGTGTTCGTGAAGGCCGGGTCATACGCCATCAACCCGAAGTCGTCCTCGTCGACCTTGATCTGGCGCAGGTCCATCGCGCGCACCGTGCCGTCGGTCACGGGCAGCTCGTAGGTCCTGCCGGTGCGGTTGTCGGTGACGCTCAGCGTCTCCGACAACCGCTTGCCCCCCGTCATGGGGGGAGCACCGTCGGTCATCGCATGCTGAGGCTGTGCTTCGGTGCCCATTGCTCCTCCAGTCGGCTGTCGATCTGTCTACCCCGATTATGCGACACGCGCGCCCGCGACCCGTGGGCAACCTGTGAAGCGGCGTTGTGGCGGCCAGAAAGGTCTCGATGTCGCCTCCCTTGGCGTGCGCCGAGCTCCGGCGAACCCTCGGCGTTGCGCGATAATCCTCAGCGTTGCGCGAGCCGGCCGTGCGCCACGACCGCACGCACGCGCGC
>JBARJU010000261.1:0-10249 GCA_049800435.1 Solirubrobacteraceae bacterium | reverse complement strand
ATCCGCGATAGCGCGGCCTGTAGCGGGTCGAGCAGCGAAGCGTGCGTGCCGGCAAAGATGGGTGCTGGGAGCACGCCAAGCACCCGCGAGTCGAACGCCGCGCGCAGTCCGGCGGCATCGGTGCGGTGTTGAGCGCAGCACTCGCGGCAGTGGCGCAAATGGGCAAGCGCTTGCCCGACGGCGAGCTCGCTGCGCTCCGCTCCGGCGAGCAGGGCGCCGATCGTCTGTGAGCGATACCCGCATAGCCGTCCGGTGGAGTAGAGCGTGAGGAATCGGGCGCGCTTGCGCTCGCATGCACGGGTGGCGTTACGGGCGTCTGCCTCTGGCAGGTTGAGCGCTGTGGCGATCGCGCGCCAGGAGCGCCCGTCGGCGACCAGAGCGAACACGCGCCGCTCGATCTCGGTGAGTTCGGCTACGAACTCGCCGACGATGAGGTCGTCCTCGCGGGCAATCAGAGCCCGTTCGGGCTGGGCGCGCCATGCCTGTTCCTGTCCCGCTGACTCGATTGCGGGCGCGGCCTGCTCGAGCGTGCGCGCCCGCGCCTGCCGGTCGCGGTGCGAGCGCATCGCGCGCATCTTGATCCCCGCGGTGCAGGGCGGAGCGCAAGTGTTCCTCGGACTCGTAGGCATCGTCCTTTTCGACGAGTGCGGCGATCGTCTCGTCATAGAGGTCTTCGACCTCGGCGAGCGAGGAGCCTCCACAGGCACGGAACTGTCGCGCCGTCCAAAGCTCGCGAGAGCGCCAGCGCAAGAGCAGCACCGGCACATCGACGCCGCGACCGGGGAGAGCCGAGATGCGGGAAGCGGGGCTGTTCACGCGGACCTCTTGTCGGTCGCTTTGCGGACCTGGTCCATCGTCTCGTCGAGGTAGTCGTGCAACGCCTGGAGCGACATCGCGTCGCCTGCTGGCTCGTGGCGCTGGAGATGGTGGGCGGCGGCGTGGGTGAGCATCAGCTCGTACTGGCCGGGTTGTGCGTGCGCGAACGTGTCGCGCCACTGGGGATTGGCGAGGGCGAGTACCCGCGCCGTCTGTCGCAATCGCTCCTCGTGCACGACGCGTACCGCTTGGTAGGCGCGCTTGCACCTGATGCAGAACCCCTCCGGTGAGGTGGCTGGCTCATCGCATCCGCTGCGCCGGCACGTCGGGAGGGCCATCCGGCGGACCGGCTGAGCCCGATCGAAGTTGTCCTCGTAAGCAGTCATCCATGACTACTGACCGTCAAAGCGCCAAACCGGCCAACGACTTCGTCACACAGCCGTCACACAGCGATTAGACGCTTGTGCATCTGGTCTGCAACGGCGCCTTGAAGCGCCGCGAGCATCGCGACGACTGACGCTATGCGCTAGGAGAGGGACCGCCGGAACGGGTCGGATGGACCGTGCTGGGGGCCGTCGATTGCAGACGGAAAGCTGCGGGCTGGGAGCGGGCAGAAAAAATTGCTTGGCCGTTCTGGCGTTCTCACGGTCATTAAGAGAGAGGGACGAATCGCTCCCTTGTGATCCGCGAGTCGTGAAAGGAGGTGCCAACGCGATGATCGAGTTGACCGTAAGGCTCACCGACGAGCAGCTCGCCGAGATCGCTCAACGCGCCGCCGCCCTCGTCCCAGCCACGCCAGTGGCCTCTCCCTGGTTGAACGTGGCTGACGCGGCCGAGCGGCTTCGTTGCGGCAAGGACCGCACCTACGACCTCATCGCGCTCGGCAAGCTCCATCCCCGCCGCGACGGACGCCGCGTCCTACTACACCGCGACGACCTCGACGCCTACATCGAAGGACGAACCGGGTGACCTCGACGAGATCCCTACGAGGACTTGCGCTCTTGCTTGTCTATCGCCTCGCCGAGCTGGCGGAGATCAACGTCGAGCGCTCCCAGGAAAGCGAGGAGGGTATGCCAGCGAATGCCGCGATGTCCGTTCTCGACCTGCGAGACATATGTGGCGCCGATATCCACTCTTGCCGCAAGTGCCTCTTGCGTGAGCCCGGCCTGTTCGCGCAATTCTC
The DNA here is from genome assembly GCA_049800435.1 of Solirubrobacteraceae bacterium. Classification (GTDB taxonomy): domain Bacteria; phylum Actinomycetota; class Thermoleophilia; order Solirubrobacterales; family Solirubrobacteraceae; genus Palsa-744. The sequence goes on along the minus strand of JBARJU010000261.1, from coordinate 8,250 downwards.
GCAGCGCCTTGCCGAGCGTTCGGTAGGCGTCGGTATCTGGCTCTCCTCGGCGGCGGGTAGGCGACATCGCTCGGCGACCTTTACAGTTGGGCTAAGTTGCGCTAGGCTCGACCCGACCGAACATACATACAAGTTGGCGCCCGCGATGAGAGGCTCATCCGGGCGCCGTGGCACCGTGAGCTGTAACTCCCGGCACGCCAGCCAAGCTACCAGGCAAACAGCTTGGCTTCCCTGCCAGAGCAGTCCTCCCGGGGCCTCCAACCAAAGGAGGAACCATGAGCACGAGCACCCAAGGAGCCCTGTCCTCGCTGTTGGTCGAGGACCGGCCGTGGACCGTGGAGGAGCTGGTCCGCGAGAAGGGCAACCGACTGGAGGTCGTAGACGCGATCGCCGAACTGGACGCCCTGGGGCTCCTCAATCGGATCAACAAGCGGGTTGTCTGCGCGTCGCGGGCGGCGATCCACGCAGACCGCTTGTCAGTGTGATGAGACTTCGATCCGGCCGTGAGCGTCGCTCCTTCGGGAGTGGCGCCCACGCTCGTCAAGAGCGCGAGAACGATGCCTGCTCCCCTTGAGAAGACCCGGACGCCGGGCATCTTCAAGCGCGGCAGCCGCTACGTGTTCAGCTACCGCATCGACGGCAAGCAGCGCTGGGAGTCCTGCCGCACCCTCGACGAGGCACGCAGAGCGAAGGCGGCGCGGGCAACCGATATCGAGCGCGGCGAGTTCGAGCAGCACTCCCGGATCACGCTGCACGAGTACGCGAGAGAGTGGATCGAGCGCTACCAAGGCACCGGCCGACGCGGCTTTCGTGAGGAGACGCGGACCGAGTACCGGGCGCTGCTCGACAGGTTTGCCCTCAGCTATTTCTCGGAGCGAACTCGCCTGACCGACATCACGCCAAGGCATGTGGCCGGTTTCATTGCGTGGCTATGCAAGCGGACCAAGCGCGCTCCGACAGGGACTGACAAGGAGCGGCGCGTGCTGCTGTCCGATAACACGGTGCGCACTGCGCTTAGCCCGCTCAAGGCGTGCCTGTCCACCGCGCGCCGCGAGGGCCTCATACGCCACAACCCTGCGACGGACGCGACATTGCCCCACCGCGCGACGGTTGATGCTGACGAGGACAGGCCGCGCCCTTTCCCGCGCGTTGAAGACGATGAGCAGGGCGAGCTGATCGAGACGATGGAGCTGGTTGTGCAGCTCGTGCCGTCTCCCCATCGGCTGATGTTCGAGCTGCTGGCCGCGACCGGCGTGCGACGCTCTGAGCTGCTGGCGTTCGAAGGCCGTCATCTTGTGCTCGATGAGGCTCGTCCGTACGTAAAGGTGCGCCAGCGCGTCCGCCGTCGGCGTGGGGAGGGGCTGGTGATCGGTTCCCTCAAGTCGCGCTACTCACGGCGCGACTTGCCGACTCGCGGGCGCTGGCTGAAAGTCTCACTGCGCTCGGTACCGCCCAACGCGAGCTGGTGTTCCGCTCTACGACTGGCAAAGTGCTCGATCCCGACAATCTCGCCACGCGAGTCCTCGCGCCCGCGCGCGAGGCTGCTGGTGTCGCATGGGCTGGCTTCCATACTTTCCGGCACACGGTCGCATCGCGGCTGTTCGCAGAAGGTCGCAATGTGGTGCAGGTACAGCGCTGGCTCGGCCACCATTCGGCCAGTTTCACGCTTGATACGTACGTCCACCTACTCGACAACGATCTCGGCGAGCCGCTGACGATGAGCCTTGCTGCGTGAGTCGATGGTCTTGAGGTTCGGCAAGGGTATCGGGGCGGTATCCTGAGATGGCTATGGCAGTTCGCAAGATCACGGTCCCGCTGGATGAGGCGCTCGTACGCCGGGCGCGGCTGGAGGATGCCAGTGGAGCGGGCAAGAGCGACGAGGAGGTCGTCGAGGACGCACTGATGGTGTTCCTTGGGCTGCGCGCTCTGGAGGACGCCCGAGCGCAGGGCACCCTCAGCCCGGAGGAGGCCGATCGTCTCGCTGTGAGCGAGGTCAAGGCTGCGCGCCGTTCGCGTCAACATGCGGCGTGATCCGTGCGGTCGTAGATACGAGCGTCCTTGTCTCGGCATTCATCGGCGATCCAGACGCTGGGCCTGGACGGCTGGTCGATGCTTGGCGTGAGCAGCGCTTCGTGCTCGTCGTCTCTCCCAACCTGCTGGCCGAGTTGAGCGACGTCTTGGCTCGCCCGAAGCTTGAGCGGTGGGGCGGCGAGGGCAGGGGGCAAGCGTACGTAGAGGCGTTTGCGGCGCGCAGCGAGCACCACGACGACCTACCGCGATCATCTTCGGAAGGCGTGCGCGACCCTGACGACGACTATCTCGTGGATCTGATGCGGGATAGTGGCGCAGAGGTCCTCGTGTCCCTCGATCGCGACTTGCTGGATGCCCACCTTGCAGATGTCACGGTGCTGGATCCGGCGAGGTTTCTCGACCGTATAACTACTGAGGCGGCGCGCGAGTCGTGATATCGGCGTCGGAGCCAGCGTGAGCAAACCCAGTCGGCATAACGCGAGCGTCAGGTGGACGGGCGGGAAGGGGGATCTGCGGGCTCACGAGATCGAGCTGGCCGGTCAGACGCTCGGCGGTTCGTGCGCCGCTGCTTGGGGTGGCGATCCCGAGAAGGCCGATCCGGAGGAGATGTTCGTGGCAGCGCTCTCGGCTTGTCACATGCTCTGGTTCCTTGACTTCGCTCGTCGCGAACGCCTACGGGTGGTCTCCTATGAGGATCGCCCTTACGGCGAGATGGATGGCCGTCGCTTCACCGAGGTGGTGCTGCGTCCGCGCGTCGCGTTCGAGACGCAGGTACCGAAGAGCGTTGTCGAGCGACTGCACGACCAAGCTCACGAGGCTTGCTTCATCGCCAACTCGGTCACATGCGAAGTCAAGATGGAGCCGGCCGGGGTGTAAACAAAATGCGAACAAGCCCCACGCCATTCGGCTCCATAGCGATGAGCGCCAGGCAGCGCGATCCCCAGCAATAGAGCCAAATCACCGGACCCAGCAACACCCCACACCACCCCCAAAATGGTCTACGGAACCGAAGGTCGGGAGTTCGAATCTCTCAGGGCGCGTCAGAAAAGGCCCGCGAATATGGAGTTTTTGGGTTTGACAAACCTGACGTCAGCGTCAAATATGTCCCGAATATGTCCCCAGACGTTGTAGAATGCGCGCATGTCGCGCCAAGCTTGGGGACAGAACGCAGCTCACGGGACGTCGTCTTCGGCCTCGCGCCGACCGGCTCAGCCTCCAACCGGCCACGTCTTTCGGGTCGAGCGCAAGCGCGGACCTGTCTGGTACGCGAAGTACCGGCTGCCCGACGGGCGCCAGCTCCAGAAGAAGCTCGGACCAGCCTGGACCGAGCGCGGACGCCCGCCGGCGGGCTACTTCACCAAGCGCCTGGGCCGATGACTGGTTGCACGACCTGCTCGATCAGGCGCGCCGCGACACTCGATGGTCGTGGTCCCTGTCAGGCTGTTTCGTGAGCGCCGTATAGAGCTGAACGCCACGATCTCCGAGTTCGCCGTCGAAGGGAAGGTGTATGGGCTGGGCTGGTTGGCGGTCCCTGAACGCGGTTCAGCCGCGAAGCGCGTCGGCTCAAATTCGTAGGCATGCCTCGTATAGCCAGCCGCAGGACCTACAATCACATCGGATGACTACACGCGAGAAGATCCACAAGTTGATCGACGAACTCCCCGAGTCCCAGCTGGAGCCCGTGGCCGATTACATAGCCGCGCGCGGCCGGCCTGGCGATGTCCTAGACGAGTGGGGCAATGTGTCGGCCATACAGCGGGGGTCCACGGCGCGCTTGATGCAGCGGCTCGACGAGCAAGAGCGCGAGGCCGGACACAATCCGTGGTGAACCGCGGCGATGTCTGGTGGTACGAGCCGCCAGACGCCAAGCGTCGCCCGGCTTTGGTCATGACTCGCACGGAGGCCGCTCAAAGCCTCAACGAGCTCCAGGGGGACAAAGACGCGCGGATTTTGATCGCCCGGTCGGGGGACAGACTTAAGCGGTAGATCCAGGTTCGACTCCTGGCGGGGGCATAGGGGCGAAAGCTGTGTTTCTGCGCGGCGACCGCGCGGCGAGGTTTCCGTCCGCGTGGGTACGCCCGGGGGCGGCGGGCATGGTGCACGGCATGGGCGCGAGGAGCCTGGTGACCTTGGGCTCGTCGGTACGGGCGTGCAGCGTTTATTAATTCTATATCTTGACATAGTTCGGTATCGGCGATAATGTTGATCGCTACATACTCTCTGCGAGATTGGATGGCTGCCGGGAGCCGGGTGGAGCGTTGCCTACTCCACACTGGCGATGGTAGCGGAAAGGCGGGTGGGCATATGACGCGGTTCGGTCTTGTTGGTGCAGTGTTGGCCGTTGCGTTTGTGTCGGGCGTGCTCGTGCCCGTCTCTGCGTCCGCCGTTTCGTTCTTATTAGCTGAATGGTTAGTCAATGGTTCTCCGGTGACCTCTGAATTATTAACCGAAACTACTGGGGAACTCTTGCTGGAAGACAGCAAAGCCCCGTTTGTTGGAAAAGCATCGGTGTTATGCAGCGGTATCCTCGATGGGTGGATTGCCCCTAATTCGTTAGGCTGGATCAGTGAATTGTTAACGTTAGCCGGTGTGGCTGTGAGCACCACCGTATTATCTGGGACCGCGCTGGAATGTACGGCGCAGTCAGGTTGCGAAACAAGCACGAAACCAAAGGTTTGGTTTGCCAATCTGGGTTGGGAAACGGAAGTGGAGTTAATGGAAGATGGGACGGAAGCTTTCTTTGTCGACTTAATCTTACCGCACGCTGGTGGCGGTAACCCTGGGTGGGAGATCACCGAATGCTTAGTGCTCGGCGTAAGTATCACAGATGAATGCACGGCTGCTGAAAGTGTCGCCGAACTAAAGTTAGAAGGAACCACTCTGTTAGAGAAGTTCTCAAAAATATTCTCTGAATTAGCTGGAGTAAAATTAGCGAATTGCTCGCAGGGTGGCACCGAATCCGGCGCGATCGAAGGCGAAGACAGCGTTATCCTCGGCGGAGGCGGTGAACTGAGTGTTTCCTCCGAAGGAGGAGGGGTAGAAGCGACGTCGCTGTCAACAGCGCTGTCGGGTGAAGGCAAAGAAGGGGAAACGCTCACCGTCGTGGAAGGGTTGAAGGTCAAGGACAAAGCCACGCTCAGCGGGAAAAACGCGTCAACGGCAACTGGCAAAGTCACGTACAACGTGTACTCCGACAATGAATGCAAAACGCTCGTGACCACGGCAGGCGAAGTAACAGTCAGCGGCGGAAGTGTCCCCGCTTCATCCGAAGAGGAACTCAAAGGTGGCAAGACCTACTACTGGCAAGCTCACTACGGTGGCGACTCCAAAGACGCCGAATCCACGAGCCCCTGCACAGAGATCCTGAACGTTAAAGCCGTGCTCTGCATGTTTCCTTTCTGCGAACCTTCGATTACGCCGGCGGTTAAGGTGGCAATTCCAGTGGGCAATATCATTAAAGAATGCACGGCCGGCCCAATAATGCAAATGGGCACCGAAAGTTTTTTGCTTACAGCAGGACATTGCCTTGGGAGAGCCAGCACTGGAACTCAAACGATCGAACAAAAAATGGAATCGGCCACGCCGAGCGAACCGACAGTGCAAAGAGAAATCGGCTTAACCGTGACATTTAATTTTAATAACACCAAAAAATACGATACCGCGGAGGTGAAGATCGAAGCCCCCATCACGACTTGGGCTCTATCGCCTACCCTCGTGGAATGGGGAATGACAACAATAGTGACACCCGTGGTAGGGGAAGCAGAAAACGCGGTAGGTGAATTAACGTGCATTTCGGGTGCCACCTCGCGTTTGCAGTGCGGTAGGGTGCTGCGGGTCGGCGTGACTAATGCCGGAGTTGAAAATCTGAACGAAACGAGTGTTAGGTCAGTAAGTGGTGACAGTGGGGCCCCCGAGTTTGTGCAGACCAACGGAGATGTCAAGATACAAGGAACTCAAGTGAGTGGGGAAGGCGCCGATTACTTTCCAGTACCCCCACAAACGATCACAGGAGAACTCACAGCAAACAGCAGTACGATAACTAGAGTTCAGCAAGGTATAGAAGTGTGCCAATTTATTGAAGAATATATCACCTTATGGAGGCCAGTAGGCCCGGAAATTACGGCCACGGTCGCGGGTATTCCTGCGGAAACAACCGTAACAGGATGTAGTGGTGCCCAGGCCGAAATTACAATGAGCGCGCGGGCCACGCAAACTGGCGTCAGATCGCTCACGATTGGCTACCGAAACCTTTCGTCGTACGAGCCTATGGCGCAGATCAGAGCCGTGTTCCCAGGTCAGACGCTGCTGGTAAGGTAAGAGGCTGCGGCAGTTGTAACGATCGCGAGCAGTGATTGTGTCGCCGCTGGCGACCAAATGGCTACGGTGAACGGCGCGGGGGTGTGAGCGGTCGCAGTGGTGGCGGTTTCGGCTCGCGTGGCGGTGGGGACGGCTAGGATGATTAGCGGTTGGAGGTCGCGTAGTGTGCTGCGGGGGAGTGCCTTTGCGTAGCGTGTTGCCTTTTTATGTAGGCGTCGGTGGGCTCGGTGCCGCGGTCTAGCTCTAGGAGAAGGTGAATTGGTGAGCGGTTGGGCAGGGATAGCACGCCGTAGCCGTCAGTGGCGATCGTGCTGTCGAAGAGGTCATACAGGGAGCGCTCGCCGTACCACTCGGCGAGGGCGCCGCCGGCGCGGGCAGCGTCACGGGCAAGGCGAGCGAAGAACTCGTTGACGTGGGTGTGGTGGGTGAGCTTGGTGGAGCTGGCGGGCGCGAGCGCGGAGGCGTCACGCCAGCGCAGCGCCTTTCGTTCGAGGCCGTGCTCCTCCGCGGCGATGTAGGCACCGGACTCATCGAGCACCCAGCGGTATGAGGTGCTGCCTTCGCCGCGAAGAGTTAGCGGCCGGAAGCGGTCCAGTACGCGGAGCTGGTAGAGCACCGTCAGGCGGTGACGTGGTACGCATACCCGTGAAGTGCAGCCACATGAGCTGCTCGGTGGTCAGGACGCGGTGCTCGTAGCAGTCCAGAGCTATCTGGCGATCACGGTCAGTCAGATGCGAAGGATGCGCAGCAGGTACTCGTCGTTGACCCGGCGGGGCCGGTCGATGTCATTCATTTACTCTCCGCCTACCTTGCGCGCGCTCACGCAAAACTCTCCACTTCTGCTCACGAAAACTCCCCAGGGCTGTAGCGCCCTCGTCGCGTAGCTGAGCTGTAGGCGAAGCGCAGTGACGAGGGCCGGCGCGGTTCTGTCGGGCCTCCCCTCGATGGTGGTGGTGCTCATGCCATCGACCACCGGAGGGAGGCCCCCGGGGATGCTCACACAGGAGGAAGACGTGGAGGTTCACGCGCTGCATGGAAGGGGTTGGACGGTCTCGGCGATCGCGCGTCATACCGGCCGGGATCGCAAGACCGTCAAAGCGTATTTGGCGGGTAAGAACGGACGTCGAGGACGGCGGGCGCCGAGCGTGCTTGAGTCCTATCGGGCTTATCTGGAGGCGCGCTTCGACGATGACCCGCACGTGCTGGGCACCGTGCTGTTTCGGGAGCTTTGTGCGCTGGGGCTCGATCGTTCCTATCAGACGTTCACGCGGGAGTTGCGGGTGCTGGAGTTGCGTCCGTGTTGTGAGTGCTGCCGTCGTGGCGGCGTGGACGTCACAACCGAGATCGACCATCCGCCGGGAGAGGAGCTGCAGTTCGACTGGCTGGAGCTGGGCCAGACGCCGTGGGGGGCGCCGGCGTACGTGCTCGTCGGTGCGCTCTCGCATTCGGGGCGCTGCCGGGGCGTGTTCAGCGAGGGGCTGAGTGGGGCGCACGTGATCGAGTCTCTCGACGGGGTGCTGCGACGGTTGGGCGGGACCGCCAAGCGCTGGCGGACCGATCGGATGGCGGGTGTGGTCTACCCGGGCTCAGACCGGTTGCTGCCCGAGTTCGCGGCGTGCGCGAAGCACTACGGGGTCGGGGTCGACATTTGTCCCGCGCGGCGCGCGAAGCGCAAGGGCGTCGTGGAGGCGGCCGTGAAATACCTGACGCGCTCGTGGTGGTGCTCGGCCGCGGTGGCCAGCGCCGGGCAGGCGCAGGTGAGCCTTGACCGTTTCTGCTCCCAGATCGCCGATCAGCGCCCGCGTGCCGGGCGCACGGTCGCCGAGCTCGCCGGCGGCGAGCGGCTGCTCGGACTGCCGCCGGCGCCGTTCCCGGCGGAGATATGCGTGGAGCGTCCGGTGT
>JBARJU010000260.1:0-1924 GCA_049800435.1 Solirubrobacteraceae bacterium | reverse complement strand
GCTTCGTGGAGAAGCCGCTCGCCACCACGGTGGCCGACGCCCAGCGCGCCGTCGACGCCGCCGAGCGGGCGGGGCGCATCCTGATGGTGGGCCACCTGCTCGAGTACCACCCGGCCGTCGAGCGCCTCAAGCAGCTGGTCGAGGGTGGCGAGCTGGGCTCGCTCTACTACGTGTACGGCAACCGCGTCAACCTGGGCAAGCTGCGCGCCGAGGAGAACGCCCTGTGGAGCCTCGGCGCGCACGACGTGTCGGTCGTGCTCCACCTGATCGACGAAGAGCCCGTCGAGTGCTCCGCGCATGGCGAGTCATATGTGCGCGGGGGCGTCCAGGACGTGGTTTTCTGCTACTTGCGCTTTCCCTCCGGGCGCGTCGCCCACCTGCACCTCTCCTGGCTCGACCCTCACAAGGAGCGGCGCATCACCGTCGTCGGCTCGCGGCGCATGGCCACCTTCGACGACATGCGCGTCGAGGGCAAGCTGACCGTGTACGACAAGGGCTTCGACGAGGACACAACCTCCTGGGGCGAGTACATCGCCCGCGCCGGCGAGTCATTCTCTCCGCGGATCTCCTCAGCCGAGCCGCTGCGGCTGGAGTGCGAGCACTTCGTGCGCTGTATCCGCGAGGGCCTCACCCCCCGCTCAGACGGGTGCGCGGGGTTGCGCGTGGTGCGGGTCTTGGAGGCGCTCCAACGCTCGCTGGAGGAGTCGGCGATCGCGGCTGAGTCGAGCTAGCGCCGAAGCAGTGGGCGAGCGCGAGCGCGGCTGAGTCGAGCTAGCGCCGAAGCAGTGGGCGAGCGCGATCGCGACTCTCAACGAGCACGCGACGCACGATCGGCCAGGGTGTGCGTTTTGGGTGGGGAACCGCAGCCGGGTCCAGTGGATGCATTGAGGCAAGCTTCAGTTCCAACGACGCCCCGGAGTTGACAGGCAACACGTCCGACGTCCAGCCACGCTTCGTTGTCACGAGCCTGACCTCGGCCGCGCCGCTGACGAGTTGTCGTTGGGACTCCTCGCCGGTCAGACTGGGAGTGCTCACACGCACGACGCTCACCCCGTCGGGTACCTCAACCACCACCCGCCGCGAATGCATCTGGACGTGCAGCGTCTCTCCCGTGCGCCTGGTGAAAAAGCAGTTGCGAGCAATCGAGCCAACCGATCGCCAGCGGACGTCACCGAGGCCGTTGATGTCGTCGACGACTTGTTCAAGCAGGTCCAAGCCGTCAGCAAAGTTCCAGTGGTGTGCAAACACAATCAGCGGCTGGCGCAAGAGCGCGGCGAACACCAGATCCTCACGAGAGTGCTCAATCGCATGACGAGGCACGATCGGAAGGCCGGCGTCAATCAGATCGGTCGGATGCCACTTGAGCAGACGCGCGCGCGTGAGCTTCGAGTGAGGATCGTGATCGCGCCACGGGTGCCGGCTCGCGATGCACGCCCCTTCGAAGCCCAGCCTGAACATAGCCGTGAGCGCCGCCGTGGAGCAAAGCTCGTGCGGAGGCGCCATCACGCGCTCGACCGCGATCCCACAACGTCGCTCGAACGCCGCAACCCGACATAGCGCTTGCGCGAGCGCGCTCTCGGCGGCGCGATCCTCCGTGAGACGACCAAGCTCTCCCGAGAGGTGACTGTTCCCATGCATCAGCAACGACACCTCTTTTGGACTGCTCTTAACCAGGCTCGCGACATGCCTGCTGCACATCCACCCATCCAGGGGCACGGTCGCCAGGCCCAGGTGGTAGGCGTGGCGTTTGGCGTGAGCGATCAACTCGCCGAAGTTCAGATAGCCATACGAGCCGGCGTGCAGGTTCGGGTCGTCGATCACGAAGGCCGCACTGAGTGGGCGCTCGTCCCATTCGAGCTCTCGGCACACGTGACGCAACAGGTGCAGGAGCGGCAGCAGCCCCATAAACCGGCCGGCCCTGAGG
>JBARJU010000259.1:0-8549 GCA_049800435.1 Solirubrobacteraceae bacterium | reverse complement strand
GGCATCGCCTGCCCTCTTTGGCTCGCCGCCAGTGCCTGCCCCCTTGGGCTCGCCGCCTTGGCCCGCCCCCTTGGGCGCGAGCAAGCGTCCCCCCATCGGAGCGCCCCCCTTCTCTTGCTCGCGCTTGGCCCGCACCTCCGCCTGGGTGGGCCACGGCCGCGCCTCGCCCGATGCCCACGCCGGCGGATCGCCGTTTGGCCAGCGCTCCATCAGCAGTATCCCCGTAGCGACCAGCCAGAACGTGGGGATCAGCTGTAGCGTGGTGGCACCGAAGAACGGGAGGAAGAGAAGTCCAGAGAGAATGCCGAGCACGCTCAGCCAGCGCGGGAGCAGGCCGGCGCGCATCGAGCCGAGCATCGCCCCGATCATCCCGACGGCCAGCGCAAGCGCGGCGACGAGGCCCAGCAACCCGAGCGCGATCCCGCCCGAGCCCGTCGTGAGGAGCGCCCTGTCGACGGCTTTGTTGGTGAAGTCGACGCCGGTCGTGAATTTGTGCGCTTCGATCACGAGGATCACCTCGTGGATCACGTTGAGCGAGGCGACCCCGATTCCCCCGATGAGCACAAGCGGACGCCCCGCTGCCCACGTCGGCCTGCGAAAGCGGGTCGCGTCGACGATGAACAGCAACACGAGCGTGAGCGCGGCCACCGAGATCGCGGTGAGCAGGCTACCGGCGATCAGGCCGAGGGCGTGGTGGTCGATGTACTTGACCTCAGCCGCCCGCGGGCTCACAGTCGGGTTGGCCTGACCGCGGAGCACCGGTTCGAGCCCCTGAACGATGCCCACTCCAGGCAGTTCTTTGAGCGTGGCGCTCAGGATGATTCCGCTCAATAGGTAGAGCACGCCGCCGGCGACCGCCGGCACGGCGAGGCGGGCACGGCGATCTGCCTCGAAAGCTACGCGCTGCTCGATCTCTGGGGCCATGGCCATCGGCACGGCAGTCTACGGCTTGACGCTAGGATTGAGCATATGGAGGGCGGAGGCTTTGGCGACATATTCGGCGATCCCGAGGAGTTGCAGCGTCGCCTCGCCCAGTTTGCCGAACAGATGCAGGGCCAGCAGGCACTGGCGTGGGCTGACAACGCGATCAAGCTCGCAGTCGACATGACGGTTGCTGCTGTGAACCGCGTGAACGTCCAGGGCGACGCCGAGGCTCAGGCGGAACAGATCAAGCGCGTGATCGCGGTGGTGTTCCCCGAGGCCGTCACGCTCGTGCGCGAGGCGCGCGAGGGCTTGCAGTAGCGCCCGATGGGTCGCGCCACCTTCACACGCGGGCGCGAGGCGCGCGAGGGCTTGCGGTAGCGCGACCCTGCTGGCCCTCCCCGCGTTCGGCATCGCGCTCGGCATCGCGCGAGGCGCGCCCGGCGGCGATCACTTCTTTGAAGGAGCGGAAGCGGAAGATGAAGACGACCGCCGCGAGACCGGCGAGAGCGGTGAACGCGGCAATCGCGAGCTGTTGCCCCACCGAGTAGGCGGCGACGACCGTGGTGGGGGCGCTTGTGGCGAAGACCTTCACCAGCAGAGCCTGCTGTACTCCTGCTCCGCCGGGGGTGAACGGCACGGCGCCCGCCACCTGACCCACCCCGAAGGCGAGCAGGACGTTGACGACCGAGCCACCCACGCGGAATGCGTCGAGTAGGAACCAGAACGCGGCGAAGCGGCACACCCAAGCGCCGGCCTGCCACGCGGCGACCTCGCGCAGGTAGCGGCGTCGATCGGTGAGGATCGTGAGCCCCTGACGCACGCGCGCCCAGAACGCCTTGACCCGCACGGAGAGCAAGGCGAAGGCGAGCAGTCCGAGGACGCCGAGCAGCGTGATCAGAAAGAGCGTGAAGCGAAAGTGCTCGGCCAGATAGGAGATGTCGAAGGAGTTCAGCTTCGAGAAATCGGGCGGCTTGGGGAAGACGCCCTGGCTGAAGGCGAAGACGAGCACCAACACACCGACGCAGACGTCGAAGATCGCCTCGACGAAGAAGGCCGAAGCGACCGTGGGATATGAAGAGCCGGGGATCGAGCTGCGCGCGAGGAACAGCTTGATGATGTCCCCCCCACGGGCGGGCACCACATTGTTGAAGCCGACCGCCGCCACGTAGGCGCCCCAGATGCGCCTCCACTGAAAACCGATCGACGGGTAGGCCGCGCGCAGGCTGTGAAAGAAGGCGCGCGAGCGCAGCGTGAGGTTGAGGCCGAAGAACACGAGGCCGAGCACGAGCGCCCCCCAGTGAACGGCCGCCAAGTCCGAGAAGAACTGTCCCGCCGCTTCGACGAACGAGTCGAAGCTGTGCGTGATTGAGGTCGAGGCGATCGCGCGCGCGAAGCTCATGAGCGGATCCTGCGCAATCGAGCTTGACGCGGTCGAGACCAGGCCATGCGCTGTAGTTCCCCGAGAGCGGTCACACACTCAAGCCTACGGTTCCCCGAGCGGGGGGCGGACCCGCGAGCGCCCGCGGTCAAGAGGCGGAAGGGTGGCCACAGCCAGCGCGTGGGTGTGCCTCACTTCAACAGGCGTGAGAGACGTCGGTCCTTGAGCGTGCGACCGCCCGTCTGACAGGACGGACAGTAGGCGATCGTATAGTCCTCGAAGTGCACCGCCTCGAGCGTTGTGGCACAGCGCGGGCACGGCTCGCCCTGGTGGCGGTGCACCCTCAGGGGCATCGGCAGCTTGTCCGGTATCGGCAGCTTCACCGTCTGCTCATAGTGCTCGAGCGCCGCGCCGAGCGTGCTCACGATCGCCTCGGTGAGGACCGCGGTCTCCTGCTCATCGAGGTCACCCGCGCGCTTGAACGGCGACAGCCTGGCCTCCCACAGGATCTCATCCACCCATGAGCGTCCGATGCCGGCGATCGCGTGCTGGTCGCGCAGGACCGCGTGCAGCGGGCGCGGTGCGTCAAGCAGCTCCTCGAGCGGCGGCGGCGTGGGCCATGCCTCGGGCCCGAGCTTGACGATCTGCTCGTCTCCCTCCAGCTGCTCGCGGCGCAACAGCTTCACCCACGCGGCCTGCTTGGAGCCGAACTCACGCAGACGCAGCTCATGCTCCTGCTCGCCCACTAGCACACGAACCAAGAGGCGCGAGGTTTTGTCCCGCGGTCCGGCCCTGCGGTCGTACAGCTGCAAGCGCCCAGCCGACATCAGATGGATCAAGAGCGCCAGACCGCCGGAGACCTCGACGACGAAATGCTTGCCGCGCCGCCCAATACGCTCGATCCTCTGTCCCTCGAGCGCCGACAGCGGCGGGTCGAACGTCCGCATCGCCTTCACCCCCGGCGCGAGCGCCGAGACGATCTCCGCGCCGCGCAATGCCTCGTCCAGGCGGCGCGCCGTTATCTCCACCTCGGGCAACTCCGGCATCGCCCTCATCCTATGACGATGCGGTGCAACCCTTTCGACGTCCGTCGCCTGAGACGGTCGTGGACCAAGCGGAGCACGGACGCAGGAAGCGAAATGTGCTCTGCACATGAGCGACCGAGGACAAAGCTCCGCGCCTCGTCCACGGCCGTCTCAGTTCGCGCCCGTCGGTGGGCCGTTGTACACCACGCCGCTTGGACTACGCCAGCTTACGCGCCAGTGCGAGCCCTGCACGGAGGAGCGCAGCGTCCAGGCTCCGCTGGAGTCCGTCTGCACCGCCTTCAGCGTCCTATAGCTTTTCGACCCCTTTGGCTGCACGAGCACCGTCAGCTTTGTGGCGCCGCCGCTCGGACGCACGAGCCCCCATAGCGCGAAGCCGTGACCCTGCTTGGCCACGACGAGCGGCACGGGAAAGCCCGCGTAGAGCGGCTTGCGGACCCCCCTCACGGTTTCCAGCCCCGTCTGGAAGCCGATCGTCCCGCCGTGCACGCCCGCGCCGGGTTTCCCTCCAAGCGGGTCGTCGCGTAGGAGGTACTGCGAGAACGCCGCCACCCTCGGATTGGACCAGGCGATCCTCTCGGAGATCGCGTCGTATTCGGCCTGCTTGGCGAGCGATACCCCGGTTATGCTCGGCTTGCTCTGGATCCCGTACTCCGTCAGGTAGATCGGGATGCGCCTGGACAGCGCATGCGCGGCGGCGGCCCTGTCGAGTGCGCTCGACAGGCGCGAGAGCACCCCGATCGTGACGTCGTCGCGGGCAGAGGGACGATAGGTCGGCGAGCCGACCGTGTAGGCGTGGTGGCCGTACCCATACGCCGGCAACGCGCTACACGTGCCGGACTTGCGGTATTTCGAGTTGAGGCACAGCGTTTCGCGCAGGAACTCCAGTGGGGCCACATCGTGGAGCACACCTTCCCGTTTCGCGTTTACGGTGTCAAAGCCAAACGGCGCGGTTTCCCCCATCAAGACCTTCGGTTGGGAGATCCCGGCCGCCCTCAGGCCTTCGTAGCCGGCCTGGAACAGGCCGCGATAGATGCGCGGGGATTCGGGCTTGCCCCTCGAGTTGAACTGGGGCCGTAGGAACTCGGGATGGTTGGCCTCGTTCCAGATCGCATACAGCGACACCTCGCCCGCGTAGTGCCTGCCGACCGCCGTCATGAATTCCTGGAACTGGCGCGCACTTGGTCGCGTGACGGTGTCCCTGTGCCCTGCGCTCGCCCACCGCGGCACCGGCGAGGTGACCGTCAACAGCACCGGCCAGCGTAGGCGCTGGGCTTCGGCGAGCAGCCCGTCGTAGGCTTCCCAGTTGTAGCTCCCGGGTTGGGTCGCGTCGAAAGCGGGCCGCCTGGAGCTGTCGGGAGCCGGGGCGACACTGTGCCAGGAGAGCTCTACGCGCAACGCCCTCACGCCGAGGGACTGAAGCTTGGCGAACGTGTTCGCGCGAGCGGCCGGCGTGACCCCGATGAGGTCGCGAGGGGCCTCGAAGAACACGGTCTCACGGGGCGAGGCGCCGGCAGGCGCGGCGCCGAGGGCGCCAGGTGCGATGGCCGCGATGACCACGAGCATGGGGATAAGCGGTGTGCGGAATCGGGACATGGACGGTTGAGACACGGCGACGCAGAGAATGTTGCGGTCGGTGTAGCGTGCGAGTCGATGAGTGCAGCAGTCGCACCGGACGACATTGTCCTTAGTCACGCAGACATCGCCGCCAATGCGCGACCTCCGCTGCTCGTGCTCGAGCCCTTGCGGGCCTTCTTGGACGAGCACGACCTCGGTGCCGGCGAGATCGCCGCCGAGCCGCTCGGCGAGGGCCACTCGAACGTCACCTACCTGATCGAGCGCGCAAGTGGACCACAGCTCGTATTGCGCCGTCCCCCGCGCCCGCCACTGCCTCCGAGCGCCCACGACGTGTTGCGCGAGGCGCGCCTGCTGCGGGCGCTCGAGCCCACGCCCGCTCGCGTGCCCAGGGTGCTCGCGGTGTGCGAGGACGATCAGCTGATCGGCTGCCCCTTTTACGTGATGGAGCGCGTCCCCGGCGAGGTGATCGTCTCTGAGACGCCCATTGCGCTCGACACGCCTGAGCAACGCCGGCGCATCGGCGAGCAGCTGATCGACGCGCTCGTCGAGATCCACGAGTGCGACTGGCAGGCGGCGGGCCTCGAGGGCTTCGGCAAGCCCACCGGCTACCTGGAGCGCCAGTTGCGTCGCTTCGGGGGATTGTGGGACCTCAACAAGACGCGCGAGATCCCCGCCGTGGAGCGCGTCGGGGTGTGGCTGTCCCAGCACATGCCCGAGTCCGGCCGTGCCACGATCGTGCATGGGGACTACCGCCTCGGCAACACCATGTTCGCCGAGCACGCTCCGGCTCGGCTGGTGGCCGTATTCGACTGGGAGATGGCCACGATCGGAGATCCCTTGGCCGACGTCGGCTACCTGTGCATGTTCTGGACCGAGGCCACTGACCCCGAAGGCGGCCTGCGCGAGCACCTCGGCCGGGTCACGCGCGCCGAGGGCTATCCCACCCGAGCAGAGTTGATTGAGCGCTACGAGGAGCGATCCGGACGCTCGATGCGCGAGTTGCGCTGGTACACGACGCTCGCACTGTGGAAGTCTGTGGTGTTCATGGAGGGCAACTACAAGCGAGCCGTCGCCGGCACCACCGACGATCCCTACCTCAAGCAGTTCGGGGAGGGCGTGCTCGAATTGGCCCATCGGGCCGAGGAGGTGGCGTTCGGTGGATGACCCTTCCAAAAATCCCCTCCCCACGCGCGCGCGTGGGGAGGCCCAAAAAGAGACCATCGCGACAGCCGCCGACGTGGCCGGTAGCGCCACCGCCGACGCGGCCGCAAATGGTCGCACCGGCCTGTTGATCGACTGGGGAGGAGTGCTCACGACCAACCTGTTCACCTCCTTTGGCGAGTACTGCACGCGCATGGAGATCGACCCGGCCGAGCTTGGCAAGCGCTTCGGCTCAGACCCCGAGTTCCGCGAGATGCTGATCTCCCTGGAGAAGGGCACGATGGAGGAGCTCGTCTTCGAGCGGCGCTTCGCGGAGTTGCTCGGCGTCGACTCCGACGGGCTGATCGATGGCCTGTTCGCCGGTGTGCAGCCCGACGTGGCGATGGTCGAAGCGGTGCGAGCGGCACACAATGCGGGCATTCGGACCGGGCTCGTGTCCAACTCGTGGGGCGTTCACCGCTATCCGCACGACATGTTCGATGAGATCTTCGACGGAGTGGTGATCTCAGGCGTCGAGGGCACCCGCAAGCCGGCGCGGCGCATGTACGAGCTCGGGGCCGAGCGCGCCGGGGTGGCCGCCGAGTTGTGCGTGTTCGTCGACGATCTCCCCTTCAACCTCACACCCGCCGAGGAGCTCGGCATGGCCACCGTGCATCACACGAGCGCCGAGACAACGATCCCCGAGCTCGAAGTGCTATTCGGCATCCCACTTGGCCACTGAGACGGCCGTCTCAGTCGCGTTTGCCGCGGCCGTACATCAGCCCGAACACGCGCGAGATCATGCGCGTGGTGCGGGCCTTGTAGGGGAACATGTGCACCTCACGCTTCATCGCCAGACGGGGGGTGATGACGATCGCCTGCTGGGAGCAGTACTTGCGGATGCCGCCCGCGGCGTGCCGCGAGCCGAGGCCCGAGGCCTTGGCGCCGCCCATCGGCAACTCGAGCGCGGTGTAGTTGACGAGCGCGTCGTTGACGTTCGCGGCGCCGGCTTCCAGGCGTCGCGCGATCGCCTCGCCGCGCTCGGTGTCGCGGGTGAACACCGACGCACCGAGCCCGTAGGGGGACTCGTTGGCAAGGCGCACCGCCTCGTCGGCGTCGGCCACCTTCATGATCGGCAGCGTCGGCCCGAACGTCTCCTCGGTCATGGCCTTCATCGTGTGGTCGACGTCGACGAGCACGGTCGGCTGGTAGAAGCGCCCGGAGACGCCCTCGACGGAGTTGCCGCCCGTGAGCACGCGCGCGCCCTTGTCGATCGCGTCGCTGACGTGCTCCTTGATGGTGTCGAGCTGCGGCGGGAATGTGATCGCGCCCACGTCGACGGACCCGGGGCCTTTGGGCGCTCCGACGCGCAGGGCGCGCACCTTCTCGGTGACCTTGCCCACGAACTCGTCGTAGACGGGAGCCTCTACGTAGACGCGCTCGATCGAGATGCAGGTCTGGCCGGCGTTCTGCATCGAGTAGTACACGGCGATGTTCGCGGCGCGCTCCAGATCGGCGTCTGAGAGCACGATCATGGGGTCCTTGCCGCCGAGCTCGAGCGAGCAGGGGATCAGGCGCTTGGCGGCCGCCTCGGCGACCTTGCGCCCGGTGCGGGTAGAGCCGGTGAACATGATCATGTCCACCTTGTCCGTCAACGCCGCCCCGGTGGGGCCACGACCGGTGGCGACCTGGAAGACGCCATCGGGCATCCCGCACTCGCGCAAGCCTTCGGCAAGCACCATCGATGTCAGCGGCGTAACCTCGCTGGGCTTGAGGATCACGCTGTTGCCGGCCGCCAAGGCGGGGATGCAGTCGCCGAAGGAGTTGGTGAGCGGATAGTTCCACGGTCCGATCACGCCGATCAGGCCGAGCGGGCGGTAGCGCAGGATCAGCTTCTTGCCCTTGAGCATGATCTGAGCCGATTTGACGCGTTCGTCGCCGAGGTACTTGGGCGCCTCCTTGGCCCAGAAGCCGAAGGCGTTGGCGGCATAGGCGATCTCGGCGAACTCGGCGTCCTCGTAGGTCTTGCCGGTCTCCGAGACGATCGTGTCGATCACGCGCTCGGAGTTATCGATCAGCCACTTCTGTGCGCGCAAGAGGATGCGCCCACGAGCCTCGAAGCCGAACGCCTCCCAGTTGGGCTGGGCCGCGCGCGCACGGGCGGCCATGTCCGCGACCGCCGCGGCGTCGAGGTCGGGGACGCTCGCGACGATCCGGCCCGTGGCGGGGTTCTCGACGGGGATGTCGGCGCCGGACGGCGGCGCTCCGTTCGCTCCATTGTGTGCGTGCGGGGTTACATCCTGCTCGACGGTCGCCATATCGCTGTTCTCCCTGCCTCGTTGCGCTCCGATTCAAAAAGCGAGGGGCCCGGCTTGCCGGCCTAGCGGCCGGCTACGCCACCCTCTTGGAAGAAGGCTACACCCGATTGGCCGTCCGGCCAGGCCCATTTGCTTTCCAGTCGGCGCATGCGCCGACTGGCCGGCCGG
>JBARJU010000258.1:0-3937 GCA_049800435.1 Solirubrobacteraceae bacterium | reverse complement strand
GCTTCGTGTCCTCCGAGGACTTCGTCGGCGCGCCACGCCGCGAGCGCGGTGAGCGCAAGCGGCGGGCCGGGGTGCGACGCTCAGACACCTCCTCGGGGGAGGCTCCGTCGGAGTCATCGCCCTGCGATCCCTTCTCGCCGAGAATCGCGTCAATCAAGTCGGCCTTGCGCAGCCTGCGGAACCCCTCGAGCCCGATCTGGTCCGCGATCGTGTGCAGGTCTGAGAGCGGGCTTGCCTGAAGCTCGGAGCGGTCGAGCACTGTCATGTGGTTCTCCTTCGTAGTGTGGTGGCGGTTGGCGTCCGGCCGCGTTGGACAGCGGTCGGCACCCACGTGCGCTTCATACCTTAGTCGGCCGGCCGGTCGGGCCGACCGACGGACTGGGCAGCCGTTTCCAGAGGACTACTCGACCGGGAGCTCGGCGACGGGCTTGTCGTGTCGCAGTTCCTCGGGGAGAGCCAGATCCCTGCTCGGCGCGAACTCGCCTCGCAGCGCCGAGCGCACCGTCAAGAAATCAGAGGCAGCCGCGACATCGTGGACACGAAAGATGTGGGCGCCCTGCTCCACGCCATGGGCGAGCGCCGCGAGCGTGCCGGCGAGACGCTCGCGCGGCGCCTTCCCGGTTAGCGCTCCGATGAAGTCCTTGCGCGAGATCGCCATCAGCAGTGGGCACCCGAGTCGGTGCAGGCGCGAGACGCCCGCGAGCAGCTCGACCGTCTGGGCCGGAGTCTTTGAGAAGTCGGGTCCGGGATCGAGGATCAGCTGCTCGGGCGCGACGCCCGCCTCGAGCGCTAGCGCGATGCGCTCACCCAGGAAGACGATGACCTCCTCCACCACATCCTCGTAGAGGTCGGGGTCCTGCATGCGCTGCTTGGGCGCGGCGCGCGTGTGCATTACGACTAGCGCTGCCCCGCTCTGGGCGCACACGACGGCCAGCTCGGGGTCGCGTAGAGCGCTGACGTCGTTGACGATCGACGCTCCCGCCGCGATCGCGGCGCGCGCCACCGGAGGCTTGTAGGTGTCGATCGATACGATCGCGCCAAGCTCGCCCACAACGCGCTCGATTAGCGGCACGACGCGATCGATCTCCCTCTCGGCCTCGACAGCGAGACGGTTGGTGCTCGCCGACTCTCCTCCGATGTCGAGGATGTCGGCGCCGGCGGCGATCAACCCGCGAGCAAGCCCCACACGCTGCTCGAGCGTGCGATAGCGGCCGCCGTCGCTGAACGAGTCCGGCGAGGCGTTGACGACTCCCATCAGCCACGGCCGCCCGCCCAGCTCGAGCAGGTGCCGACCCGCCGTAACGCGATAGGCGGAAGCCCTGCCGGTCATGGCCGACTGGGCCGGTCGGGTCGGCCGATCGTCGGGTCGCAGCCGGCGCGGCTCGGACATCTAGTCATCGGCCACAAGGATGCCCTCCAGGCGGGCCTCCTCCAGAAAGCGCGAGGCCTCCTCGGCCGTGCGCTCGTGACTCCATCCGAGCTCCCCGGCGAGCACGTCGGCGACGCGCCCCACCGAGGGGGTGAGAGCCTCCCCATCGCCCAGGAGCTCGCGTGCGGCGAGCAGGCCGAGACGCGTGCGACGCAAGAGCACATCGCCGACGCTGCGCGCCTGCTCGCGGCGGGCTGCGATCACTACCTCAGCAAGGAGATCGGGCAGCCCGGGAACGATCGGCTGGGCGAGCTCCTCGCGCTCGGCGATCAGAGCGAGCACCTCGTGCGCCCCGTAGCCATATCGGGAGGCGAGTGCCGAGCGCGCCTGCTCGGAGACGCCCTCCACCGCCGGCAACTCGCCGACCGCCACGGGTTGTCCGAGCGGAATCTCGGCTGTTCGACAGGGGGCGTCGCGCGCTTCGCGCTCCACGAGCCGATCGACCGCTAGGCGTGCCATGCGCCTCCAGGTGGTGAGCTTGCCGCCGGTGATCGTGATCATGCCGCTGGAGGTCTCATACAACTCGGCCTTGCGCGAGATATCAACCGATTTCTTGGTGTCGCCGGTGGAGATCAGAGGCCGCACACCCGCGTAGGCGCCGGCGAGATCGTCGCGTCCGAAGCTGGTGGCAAAGAACTCGTTGACGGCCTCAAGCAGGTAGTCGACATCCTCGCCCGAGGGTGCGACGTGCTCGAGCGAGCCCTCATAGTCGTTGTCGGTGGTGCCGATGAGCGTGCGCCCAAGCCACGGCAGCGCGAAGACCGTGCGGCCCGCGCCGGCAGGCACGATCGCGCCGCCGACGAGTGGCAGATCCTCGTGGCGCAATATCACGTGGGTGCCGCGGCTCGGCCTGATGACGGGCAACTCGGCCTCGTCGTGGAGCTCCTGGGGGCGCAACCCGTCGGCCCATACTCCCGTCGCGTTGACGACGTTGGCGCCACGCACGTCGAAGCTGGCGCCGCTCTCCTCGTCACGCACGCGAACGCCGCACGCGCGACCGTCGCTTTGGAGCAACTCCAGAGCGTTCAAACGGTTGGCGCAAACCGCTCCGAAACGCTCGGCCTCGCCCAGCACGGTGAGCACGAGGCGCGCGTCGTCGGTTTGGCAGTCGTAGAAGAGGTAGCCGCTTGTCGGCTCTCGCCTGGAGAGCGCCGGCAGAAGCTCGAGCACCTCGGCGCCTGAGATGACGCGGTGGCGCTCGGGGCTCCAGGACTCCCCCTGCTCGAGCACGGCCGCGCGCGCGCCCTCCCCCGGCTCGCCCGCCGCCTGATCGCCCTGTGCCCCTTGGGTGTCGCGCGAGTCCTGTGCCCGTTGGGTGCCGCGCGAGCCTTGTGCCCGTTGGTTACGGCGCGAGCGGCGCGAGCGCAAGCGCTCGCGATCGACGGACATGACGTCGTAGAGGTTGAGCCCGACGCCCATCAGTCGGTCGGGGCGAGCGCCATCGAAAGCGGGCACGACCAGCGGCAGCGGGCGCACCAGGTGTGGGGCGAGCGCAACCATCAGCTGGCGCTCGAGCAGCGCCTCGCGTACAAGCCCGAGGTCGAAGTGCTGTAGATAGCGAAGGCCGCCGTGAACGAGCTTGCTGGAGCGGCTGGAGGTGCCCGAGGCGTAGTCGGCGCGCTCGATGAGCGCGACGGAGTAGCCGCGTGTGGCGGCGTCGAGGGCCACGCCCGCGCCGGTGATGCCGCCGCCGACGACCACGAGGTCGAACTCGTCCTCCACGAGTGCGGCGATGGCATCGGAGCGCAATTGCACGATCCCAGTCTCCCAGAGGACGCACAAGCTGGACGGCTCCAGCCGCCGCACGAGCTTCCCCCTGCGCGCGAGCGCCCCGGTACGCTGGCCTGCGATGGAGGCCGCCCAGCAACTCGAGGATCGCCGGAGCGTGCGGGCGCGGGAGCAGAGCGACGGGATGCTTGCGGGCCTGCGTCGCATCGAACCCAGCTCGCTCGTGGTCCCAGCCGCGATCGTGGCGCTCGCGGCGGCGCTGCGCCTGTGGGCGATCGGGCTCGACCCGCCAGACCCCTTCTATGACGCGGCGGTTCGAAGCATGGGCCTGTCGTGGCACAACTTCTTCTTCGGCGCGCTCGACCCAAGCGGGAGACTCGCGATCGACAAGCCGCCCGTGGACCTGTGGTTGCAAGTGGCCGCCACAAAGCTGCTCGGATTCAACCGCACCGCGCTTGCGCTGCCAGAGGCGCTCGGCGGAATCGCGGCGGTGGCGCTGCTGTACGCGGCGATCTCGCGCGCGGGCGGGCGTGTGGCGGGCGCGATCGCCGCGCTTGTGCTCGCGGTGCTGCCGATCTCGGTGCTGACCTCGCGCAGCGACACGATGGACTCGCTGATGAGCGCGCTGCTTGTGGGGGCGCTGTGGTCGGCGATCGTGGCGGCGCAGACGCGCAGGGCGCGCTATGCGCTGTTGAGCGCGGCGCTCGTGGGGTTGGCCTTCGACGTGAAGCTGACGCTCGCGCTCGTGCCCGTGCCGGCGCTCGCGCTGTTGTGGTGGGC
>JBARJU010000257.1:0-2093 GCA_049800435.1 Solirubrobacteraceae bacterium | reverse complement strand
CGAGCGTCCCGCGGTCGGCCGCCAGGCCGCCGGCGAGCGAGGCAAGCCCGAACAGCAGCAGCGCCGTGACGAACGTGCGGCGCTGGCCGAAGTGATCGGCCGCGCGCCCGCCGAGCATCAAGAAGCCGGCGAACGTGATCGCGTAGGCGTCCACGATCCACTGCAGTTCGGGCGCCGAGAAGGCGAGGCTCAACTGGATCGAGGGCAACGCCACGTTGACGATGCTCAGGTCGAGGATCACCATGAACTGCGCCGCGCAGCAGACGACCAGCAGCCATCCCATGCGCGAGCTCGGCTCGCGCTCGACTGGAGACGGAACGGTCGCCTCGGAGCTTGTGGGAGTCACGGCGCTCATGTCAGCCGACCTGGGAGCACGTTGGTAGGGTGAGCCCCGAGTTTGCACCCATATGGGCACTCCCCATGACGGGGGGCAGGCAAGCACGCGACAACAGGAGACCGGCCGATGAAACGAACGCCACTGGCCGCCATGCTAACGCTACTGGTCGCCGCCGCGGCCACCGTCGCGATGGCAGGGTGCGGCGGTAAATCGACGAGCACGCCGACCAAGAGCGGCACCACGAGCACGACGCATAAGCAGCCCTCGCACGCACCGGCCTACTGAACCCGTACCGCCGGTGAAGTGCCCAGCACTCGGCCGGCGTGGTCGAGCGCCTGCGCCTCCACGTAGGCGTACCTCTTCGGCAGGATCGTCGAGCTCTCGAAGTCGCTTGCCGGGATCGTGGTCTGTGGTCCGAGCGATTGAGGATGCTCCCCCGCGAGCACGCGCCAGGAGGCCACATCGGTCGCGCCGTTCCAGCTTGCGTGCACGATCGTCTCTTCGCCGGTGCTGTTCAGGTTGGCGACGGTCGCCGGCGGGCTCAGTGGGCGCCCGCTCCAAGGGAAGCGCAGGCTCCGATAGGAGGACATCGCGAAGGGGAGGTGGGCGTCGAAGAGCAACGCGCCGTCCTTGGCGTACTCGCCGATCTCGGGGATCGCGCCATAGCCCACGACGCTGTTCCCGTCCGGCAACGTCTGCACGTTGCCCTGGCTCACGGACAGCAGCGGGCCTGAGTGCGTGTAGACGGAGCGCAGCCGCGCTTCGTGGGTCTTGAAGTCGAGCGCGATCCGCACGGCACGGGATTGGCGGTGGATAGGTGGGTTGGAGCCGTTGTCGAAGAAGGTCACGTCGCCGTTCGCGAGGATGCGGCCGTCGTGCTGCCACGCCGTCTTCGTGCCCGGCCCTATCCTGAACGAGCTCTGAAGGCCTCCCAGGCGCCAGAGGACCTTGCCGCTGCCGGCCTGCAGCTGGTAGCCGGCCCAGGTGCTGCGGGCGGATAGGAACACGTTCCCGCTTGGCTCGAGATCGATCGAGTTCAGATGAAACCAATCCCACGGCGTTCCCTTCGGCGGCGTCGTCTCGGACTCGGATGTGCCGACGTGGTCGAGGCTGTGCCATTCCCAGCGCACGAGTCCGCTCTTGATGTCGATCTCCTGCACCGCCGTGTCGAGGATCGCCCCATCTGGGGCTCCATCCGCCGAGGACAGATCGCAGCGGATCGCGTTGTACGCCGTCGTGTAGGCGATCTCGTGGGGAGCGATCTGGAAGTCATGCAGGTCGGCCTGCAGGCCGTTTCCGCCGCGGATTCTGGCGACCGTCCGATAGCGGTCGTTCACGACAAGGTCTTCACCCTGGCCGAAGCCCAGCGACAGCACCTTGCCCTGCCAGAAGGTGAGCTCGGGCCGGCCTTCGTAGCTCTGTACGCTCAGGTTCTCGGCGCTGAGGCTGCCCGAGAGCTGCTCGAACCACACGAGCCGGCCCTGCGGCGTGTAGATCAGCGGACCGTATCGACCGGCGCCGGGGCCGTTCGAGGTGAGGACGTCGCCCGCCGCGGGATCGCGATCCGCCACGGTGACGCTCAGGATCGGGGCCTGCACGCCCGGCAGGGTGGCGAAGCTTTGATAATCGGTGGGCGCAGCCCGCGGGTTGGGGAAGGGGCGCACGCTCGCGGTCGAGTAGGGCGTGTCGACGCGAAAGCCGAACGCGACCGGCCTGGCGCCGGTCGCCGGGCCGACCGTGGCGTGCACGGTCACCC
>JBARJU010000256.1:0-2273 GCA_049800435.1 Solirubrobacteraceae bacterium | reverse complement strand
GCGCCCGACTCCTCGCCCGACGGTGTGCCGAGGCCCTCGACTACGGGCAGCACGGCCCCCCGCCCGCGCTTCCCCACGGCGGCCGATCTCAGTCCGATCGGGATCGCCGTGGCAGTGGCAGTGGTCGCCGGGACCTTGCTGGCGGCCTGGACGGAGTGGCAGCCCCAGCGCTCGGTCGACGCCTCCGAACAGGCGCTCGTCCTGCTCAAGCGCAATCCGGTGGCAGCGCGCGCCGCCGCTCAGGCCGGAGTCGACCGCGATCCGCTCTCGGCACAAGCGCTGTTCACACTGTCGGCGGTCGAGCACGCCACCGGCCAGAGCGCCCTGGCACGCGCAAGCTTGCAAAAGGCAGTGCGACTGCAACCCTCCAACCCGCAAACGTGGCTCACCCTCGGGCAGTACGACATGACCACCGACCCGCATGCAGCCGTCGGAGAGCTGCGAGCGGCCGTCTACCTCGATCCGGAGTCGATTCCCACCCAGAACGTGTACGTGCAGGCACTACGCGCTAGTGGCACAGCCTCCGGCGCCGCGCCCGGCACAAAGGGCGCGGCCTCGGCGACCGGTATAGCGGCCCGTAGGGGTGGCAAAGTCTCGGCTGCCGGCACGACGGCCCGCGCCGGCAGCGCACCGGCGAGCGACAGAGCGCCGACCCCGGCTCAGAAGCGCTTGCGCCGTCCGCTCGCGAGCAGCACGCGACGAGCGCCGGGCAGTCCGCCCGCGCCCGTCACCGTCACCTCGTCGAAGCCGAAGTCGGCGAGCAGGGCGCCCAGCACGCGCCGCGTGTAGAAGCGCAGATGATCGGAGCGCGGATCGAAGTGCGCCTCGAATGCGCGCCCCCCAAGCGCAAGGCGTAGCCTCGACAGCGGCCCGTGGTCGGGGGTGCTGAGCAGCACCAGACCTCCAGAGCGCAGGACCCTGCGCAGCTCCGAGAGCCACCCCGAGGTGTCCGCGAGGTGCTCGATCGTCTCACCGGCCCACACCACGTCGAAGCTCCCATCCCCCAGGCGCAGCGGGGCATCCGCCACCACGAGCCGCAGATCCAGATCGGGGTGGCGCGCCCGCGCGCGCCGCAGTGGCTCCTCGGCGACGTCGACCGCCACGACCTCAGCCCCACAGCGCACGAGGGCGGCGGCAAAATGACCCTCTCCGCAGCCGAAGTCGAGCACGCGAAGTGTGCGGCCCGCGCGCTCGCTCTCCTGGGCGACCCGTTCGAGCAGGAATGCTTCGCGTAGGCTCGCGTAGGCGGGCGCGAGCCCGTCGGGCACCGCCTCCCACAGGCTGTCGTGGTAGGCACGCGAGGACATCGGGTGGCAAGGCTAGCGCGCCGCGGCCCTCCAGCCTGGCGGCTCGCCGAACATCGCGAACCGACTCGAAGATCGGCCGGCGCCACCCCGCGGAGGAGCCGCCTCAGTTCCGGCAGATATTCTCTCGCGGGTCCTGAGATGGCGTAATCGGATGGAAACAGCGGGAACGATCCGCTCCCGATTCGTGCACGAGCCGCTCCAACCAACTATGTTCCATCGGAGTGGGCGCGGTGGGCCAAACGTGAGACGTCTCGCGGTCCGAGTTCGCGGACGGAAGCGCGAGACACGATGAGGGTCGCCTTCGACAGCCGGCCCGCAGCCGACGTGCGTGGCGTCGGTCGCTACTCGCGCTGCCTGCTCACCGCCCTGCGCGAGACCGCGCCAAGGGACGTGGAGATAGTCGAGACGCACCGCCCACGGCGGGTCGACGTGTTCCACTCGCCGTGGATGGAGGGAGCGATACTGCGCAGCCCATGCCCGATGGTGGTCACGCTCCACGACCTCTCGGCGCTCAAGCGCGCCAGTGAGCACTTGCGCACCGGGGTGCGCCTGCGCCTGCGCCAGCTTGCCATCCAGAGGGCGGTGCGCGTGATCGTCCCCACCGAGGCGGTCGCCGGGGACGCCGTCGAGCGCCTCGGGCTGGCGCGCGAGCGGATCGACGTGATCGCAGAGGCCCCCGACCGGGCCATGTACGCACGATCCGCGCAGGAAGTGGACCGTGTGCGCGCGCGCTTCTCGCTGCCCGATCGCTACCTCTTGTGGGTAGGCTCGCTGCGCCATCCCGACCCCCGCAAGCACGTGGCCAAGCTCGCCGCCACTCCGCGCGAGCTGCCACTCGTGCTCGTCGGCCCGACGCGTCCGTGGGCACACGAGCTATCCGACGTGATCCTTACCGGCGAGGTCTCAGACGAGCAGCTCGCCGCGATCTATACGGGTGCGCACGCACTGGTGCTCGCCTCTGAGGAC
>JBARJU010000255.1:0-4656 GCA_049800435.1 Solirubrobacteraceae bacterium | reverse complement strand
GGCGGGTACATCCCGTTCGGTTGGAGTACAGGCACACCGGGGAGAAAAAAGGGAGCTTGCCGCTCGACGCGCGCCTGAACCTGCCCGCGACGCTGTACTCGCACCCTCTGCAGAGGCGCGTCGCTGCAGAAGCACAGGCGCGCGCGTGGGACGGCGTAGTCAAGCAGGTGGACGAGGCGACGAACGCACACGTGCCCAAGCGGCAGGCGCAGCAGATCGCGCGTGATGCGGTCAAGGACTTCGACGCGTTCTACGCGCAGCGCCCCGTGAACGACTCGCTGGGTGAGAACACGTTGCTTGCGGGGTCGTCGGACGCGAAGGGCGTGAGGATGTTGCCGAAGGCGCTGCGGGAAGCGACACGCGAGCGCGCGGAGGCGGAGCAGGCGGAGGCCGTGCGCGGCGATCCGATGGCGCCCAAGAAGCTGCGCTCGCACGACAAGCGCATGGCGGCGGTCGGTGCTGTCTGGGAGCAGGAGCCCATGCGACGCACCGTCGACGACATCATCGCCGAAGTGCAACGAACGCCGACGTCGAAGGCAGAGAAGCCGAAGCCTCCGCCGCCCAAGAACAAGCGCGTGTGGGCGAGCGTCGTGAACGGCGTGTCCGCTTCGGTAGGCGAGATGTTCGACGAGTTCGATCGGCGTGACCCCAAGCGAGAACGAACACCCGTGGTGCTCGTCGACGGAGAGCAGAACCAGCAGACCGCGATCTTCGACCATGCGCGAAACGGCCGGCGGAGCATCACCATCGTGCTCGACCTGATCCACGTCATCCACTACGTGTGGCTCGCGGGCTTCGCGTTGTCTCGGCGCAAGGAGTCGGCCGCCGCAGAGTGGGTCGTCACGCATCTGCGCTTGCTCCTCTCCGCCGGCCCCGCCGCGCTCATCGCCGCGACCGAGCGCGCCATCGTCGAGCAGAAGCTGACCAAGAGCGCGCGCAAGCAGGTCGATCGCGCGCTTGCGTACCTCCGCCGCAATGAGAACTTCATGAACTACCCGGCATTCCTCGCGGCCGGCCTTCCCATCGCGACCGGTGTGATCGAGGGCGCGTGCAGGCACCTGGTCCAGGACCGCATGGGCATCACCGGCGCACGCTGGGATCTCCCTGGCGCCGAGGCCATCCTCAAGCTGCGCGCTCTCCACTCCAGCGGCGACTGGGAGGAGTACTGGCGCTTTCACCAGCAACAGGAGGCGCTCCGCAACTATCCGAAAATGCCCGCGGCGGCGTAACCGCACGCGCCCAGAGAGCCGCACCCGACGTCGCCGACGAGAGCGCCGTTCATCGAGCGGTAGAAGAGCGAGGCGCGTCGTTGGCGGATCGCCTGCTTCAGGGCGCGCTCGCAGATGTTGTTGTGGATGGGGGCGTCGACGGCACGAAGGAAGAGCGTCAGCGGCTTCCAGCGTTTGAGCAGATACTGAAGGGCGCCGCCGAGGCCCGAGTTCGGCTCGACGCGCTTGTTGGCGACGATGTCCTCGATCCACGCCCGAAGGCGAGCCATCACCGGGCCGCTCTCGCGCTGATGGAAGGCGAGGCGCGCCTCGCCGGTGACGCCGCCCTTGCGACACTTCGCGTCGTTCGCGAAGACCTTGCCGATCTCGGCGAGCAGGTGCGCGCAGAGCTCCGGATGGTTGCCGACTTCGTCGACGACATGACGGCGGCCGTGGGCGAGGCAGTTGGCGAGCACGACGGCGTGCTCAAGGGGCAGGTTGCGATCGAGCCCGTCGCACATCTGCATCGGTGGAGCGAGGGTAGGGTCGCGTCGGTCGAGCAGGTCGGCGAGGTTCTCGCCGGCGTGCTGGCGTCCGGAGGCGAAGAGCGCGATCGGCCCCGTGGCGGTATGCGCCACGATCCCCGTCGTGAAGAGCCCGGTGCGATCGGGGAGGTCGAGAGCGCCGGCGGCGAGGAGCTTGTTCCGGCGTTTGCCCATGAGCTCGAGGATCCTCACGTACGTGTCGTCGTTGTGCACGAGCGGCGCGTTCGCGGCGAGGGAGGCGAGGACCTCGTAGACGGGGAGGACCTCCTGCACGTGATCGCGCGCGACCTCCCACTGCGTCGAAGCCGGCACGGGCACGCCGAGGAAGCGCTGCATGATCTCGAGGCGGTGCAGCGGCATGCCCATGCCGTAGCGAAGCACGATCATCATGCTCGCCGCGCTCTCGCTGTGCTTCGGCCCTCGGGCTTGTTCGGGCAGGGGCGCGGTGAAGACCTGTTGGCACCCGCTACAGCGCAGGCGCTCGCAGTCCCATCGGAGCGCCACGAGCGGCGCCTGACCGAAGACACGCACGCAGGAGGCGGGCACCTTCATCGCGTACAGCGTGCCGTGCGCGCACGCTGGACACTGCTGCCCTGTGCACAGCGTCGGATGCGGGACGGCGATGCTTTCGGACGCGTAGGCCGACCCGGGGATGCGGCCGTGGCCCTTGCATCGTGGCTTGTCGTTGCCCTTCGCGGCGCCGCCGGTGTCGTTCGCGGGCTCGTCCTTCGGCTCACCCCGGGGCGGCTCGTCGGTGGCGGGCTCGTCCTGCCCGCTCGCCGTCGGATTGCCGTCGCTCGCCGGCGCCGCGGTTCCCTTCGCGCCGACGACGTTCGCCGTCTTCTCGCTGCTCGTCTGTCCGAGCATCCGCCGCAGCCGAGCGATCGTGGCGCCGCGCTGGCGTGCAAGGCGAGTCACCTCGATGAGCGTGCCCACGAGCGCCTTCAGGCATTCGTAGTCGGCCTTCGGGACCAGCGGCGCGATGCGCGCGAGGAGCGCTTCGACCTCCGCGACGTCGAGCGAGATCGCGGAGGCGGTCACGAGGAGATCCGCGCGAGTCGCTCGCGATAGTCGGGCACCAGCGGGTAGCCGAAGATCCGCTTCAACGACCGGTTCGGTGTGTGCGTCATGTCCGCCTTCCCGCGCCCCGTCGTCAGGCCGAGCTCCGTCCAGTTCGCGGCCCGGTAGCACGTCCCCTGGTTGCGCTCCGTGTCCACGAAGGTCTCCGTGAAGTGGACCGGGTGCGCGTACACGCGCTGCCAGTCGGCCGAGAGCTGCCGCGCCATGCGCCCGAGCAGGTGCGACGCGAGGTGCGGCACGCGCACCCACGGCAGGATGAGAAACCGCGTCTGGTAGGCGACGAAGCGGATGTTCCTCTTGCGCGCCTCGGCCGACCAGCCGAGGTGCTGATCGCGCGGCCCGAGGTGCCTCGGCGCCGACGACCAGACGAAGCACCCGAGGGGGCGGCCCTGCGCGGTGATCAGGTACTTCAGCCGCTCACCGACCGGCGTCGTGTACCCGAGGTAGTGGTGCTCCTCGAGCAGGCCGTTCACCGTCGCCTCGTCCGCCGTCCGCACCACCTGGCGCAGCTCGATGGGGCCCAGCGCGCGCAGCGGGCCCTCGACCGGATCGGTCGCGACCTCGACCCTCCGAGGACGCAGTCGGCGCCAGGGCTCGCGGCATGCCCAGCGCGGCTCCGGAAGCTCGATGTGCCCCGCGCGATGAAGCGCAAGGAGCAGAGCCCGACACGCCGCGTCCCGTGGCGCACCGTTCTCCTGCACCCATCCTCGGCGCTCGCACAGGGTGAGCGACAACGACCGACGTGTCCACGTAGCCCGCTCCGACATCAGCGCGCGGATGGCAGCAAGGTCGTCCTCGGTGATCGCCCGGCCCTTGTGCATCAACACGATACTCATGCCCTACGAAGAGCACGGCGGCCGATAGAACGCAAGCCTGAAAGTGCATCCCCCGGCGCTTACACCGGAGCCGAGGCCTCCGTGCCGATGCGTCGCCACGTCGGCGCGCCGGGCATCGCCTCCGCGTCTCCGCCCGCGAGCAGCACCTGGAGCTGGTGCGCCAACAGCTCCCGCTGCGCCGAGCCTGCCTCGCCCGGCCAGTGGCGGAATCGACCCTCGGACAACCTCTTCTGGCAGAGCCAGAATCCCTGGCCATCGTACGCCAGGAGCTTGATCGCAGTGCCCCGCCGATTGCGGAAGACGAACACCGTCCCCGAGAAGGGGTCGGCGGACAGCACCTCCCGGCACACCCTCGCCAAGCCGTCGATGCCCTTGCGGAAGTCGATCGCGGCGACGCATACCAGGACGCGGACGTGAGCGCTCAGCGCCATCATACGCGCCGGCCCCAGAACGCGCGGGCGATGGCGACGAGGTCCACGCTGCCACCGTCCCCGACCTCCACGCGCACTCGGTCCCCATCGTGCCCCACGAGTTCGAGCACGGTCCGTCGCGGTTCGCGCGGCGTTCCCAGCTCGAGCCAGCCGAGCTCAACGAAGTCCGCGGGCTCGACCACGCTCCGCGCCGCGCTCTCCGCCCGCACCTCCGCGAGCTTCGCCAGCTTCCTCGGGTTGAGGCGCTGGGCGCGTGCCGTCTCGGCCACGCCGTTCGCCCGCGCCACGTCAGCAGCATCCGACCAGAACGCCGCCGGGATTGGCCGGCCACGGCCGCCGTGTGACCGACGCCAACTCGCGAGCGCCTCGCGCGTCGTGTCGAGATCCTTCCCCCGATTCTTGTCGTGCCCCATCGTCCGCCTCCTGCGTGCGCGCGAGAATCGCACCGGAGGGCGGCCCGGTTACGCAGGTTTGCCGAAAGGACACGGTCCGACTCGGATCCCACCAAGATCCGCTGGGTCGCGTGGCCAGACCCAGTCCGGGCTGCCCCCACGCC
>JBARJU010000254.1:0-30659 GCA_049800435.1 Solirubrobacteraceae bacterium | reverse complement strand
CGCGTGGGGGGTGCGAACCAGGCGTCACGGGGTGCGCGCCGCTCGGGGGGTGGGCACTTGGCGCGGCGGGAGGCGATCCGATCGTCGCGGGGTCGAGTCCCACATCGTGCGCTGCGTTCCCGAGTGTCTTCGCGGCATGGCGCAACTCGGCGGTTGTGTGCGTGGCCATCGCCGTCAGTCTCAGCCGCGCCGTGCCGTCCGGGACGGTGGGGGGGCGGATCGCCTGCGCGAACACGCCTCTTTCGAGCGCGGCCTCGCACAGCCGCATAGCCTCGCCTGAGTCGCCCACCACGAGCGGCACGATGTGCATGTCGCTCTGCTCGACGGCGAAGCCCTCCTCGGCGAGTGCCCCACGCAACTCGCGCGCGGCGTCGTGCAGGCGAGTCACCTCCTCGGGATGCCCTTCGAGCAGTTCGAGCGCCGCGAGCGCGCCTGCGACCGAAGGTGGGGAGGGGGCTGTCGAGAAGATCAGCGGGCGCGCGGCGTTGAGCAGGTGGCGCACCATCTCCTCGCTCGCGCACGCGTATGCGCCGTAGGAGCCGAGCGCCTTGCCGAGCGTCCCTATGAGCACGTCGATCTCACCTTGGAGCCCCGCTTGCGCTACCGCTCCCCGGCCGCCGTCTCCGAGGGATCCCGTGGCGTGTGCCTCGTCGACCACCACCCTTGCCTTGTGTCTGCGAGCCAGTTCCACGATCTCGGCGAGCGGGGCGACATCCCCATCCATCGAGAACACCGAATCCGTCACGATCAACCGATGCCCCTTGCCGCCATGACCGCTTAGGCAGCGCTCCAGATGCTCGCTGTCGAGGTGGCGGTAGACGACCACCTGTGCGCGCGAGGCCCTGCACCCGTCGACGATCGACGCGTGGTTGAGCGCGTCGGAGAAGATCGTGTCGCCGGGGCCGGCGAGCGCGCCGATCGTGCCTAGGTTGGCGAGATATCCCGATCCGAACAGCACACACGCCTCGCTGCCCTCGAACGCCGCGACGCGCTCCTCCAGGCGCCGATGGATCTTCATCGTTCCCGACACCAGGCGCGATGCGCCCGCGCCGGCGCCCCACTTCATTGCCGCATCCGCCGCCGCTTCGCGCACCTTCGGGTGATCGGCGAGGCCGAGATAGTTGTTGGAGCACAGCAACAGCACAGGCCTACCGTCGAGCACGACGCGCGGCCCCTGTGGGCCGGACACCGTCCGTAGGCGACGCTCCAAGCCGAGCCGCTCAAGCTCGGCAAGGCGCTTCCCGATCTCGCTCATCGCGATCGTCTCCTCGGGCTCGGCGATCGTCGTCGGTCGGGCTGTCGTGCCGTGACCCTTGGCGCTCCTCGCGTGCCCGTTCGCGCCCATCGCCTGGTCTCCTCCGCGGTCAATCGCCCCAACCGGCGGGCACCGCGTTGCGCGCGCCGTCCGGCCGTGGCGGCACGCCGCGCTTGGCCTTGAAGCGCAGTTGCGTGGAGGGATCCCACATCCGGATCTCAATGCCACCCCCGGACGCGGGCGTCGCCGCATCGAGCAACTCCTCGACGACGTCCGGCGTCTCGCCGTCCAGCCAGCCCGAGCGGTTGTCCGGTCGCGGGTTGGCTCCGTTGTCGGCTTGGCGCGCCACGTTCAACCCGAGCCCCTCGAACATCGCACGATCCTCCTCGGGTGTGGAGCCGAGCGTCGTGAGGAAGTTGCCCATCATCACCCCATTCAGCCCCGCCTTGACCGCAAGGGGTTGCAACTCGCCGAGATTCTCGACGCGCCCGCCGCACAGGCGGAACAGCGCTTCGGGCAGGATCAGGCGGAAGATCGCCACCCACTTGACCGCCTCCCACGGGTCGATGTGCTCGCGGTCGCCGAACTTCGTGCCCGGTCGCGGGTTGAGCAGGTTGATCGGCACGCTCGTCGGGTCGATCGCGGCAAGCTCAAACGCCATTTCCACGCGCTGCTCGCGGCTCTCGCCGAGGTTGAGGATGCCGCCAACGCAGGTCTCAAGGCCGGCCTCGCGCACCGCTTGGATTGTGCGCAAGCGGCCCTCATAGCGCACTGTGGTTGACACTTCGTCGTAGTAGCTCTCCGCCGTCTCCACGTTGTGGTGCACGCGCTGGATGCCCGCATCCTTCAGCGCTTTGGCGCGTGTCGGGGACATGTGCCCGATCGACGCGCAACGCTTCAGGTTCGTGTGCTCGGACACCAGTCGTGCGCCCTCGAGGACCTTCTCGAAGTCGCGCTTGGATAGGCCTTGGCCCTGGGTCACCATGCAGAAGCGGTGAGCACCGGCGGCCTCGGCGGCGCGCGCGTGCTCGAGGATCTGCTCGGGGTCCATCATCGCGTGCATCGGCGTCTCGGCCTCGGCGAAGCGCGATTGGGCACAGAAGCCGCAGTCCTCGGCGCAACCGCCGGACTTGGCGTTTACCAGCGAGCACATATCGGTCGAGTCCGAGAAGCGCTCTACACGCGCCGCCCACGCTCGCTCCACGAGCGCTTCGATCTCGGCGTGGTCCTCCAGCTGGCCGAGCTGGAGGGCTTGCGCGCGGGTTATCAGCGGCGGCATTGTGGGCAACCTCCCGTGGTTCTCGACGACGGACGTTATGGAGCCCGCCGGACAGTACCGGAAGACCGCGCACGCGACCGGTGGTCTTCCGCCTCGCGAGTATGATCGCGCCGATGTCGGCTCCAGGCGGCGCTCGCGGAACGCTCTTCGCCACCGGCGACCTGCACGTCACACACCCGGAGAACCGCAAGGTCGTGGAGCGGTTGCGCCCGGAGACCGACGGTGACTGGCTGATCGTGTGTGGCGATGTCAGCGACACGGTGGAGGATGTCGAGTGGGCGCTCGGCTTGCTCAGCCGGCGCTTCGCGACCGTGATCTGGACGCCCGGCAATCATGAGCTCTGGACGCCGCCCGACGATCCTGTGAAGCTGCGCGGCGAGCAGCGCTACCGCCACCTCGTAAACCTCTGCCGGGACGTCGGAGTACTGACGCCCGAGGATCCCTATGCGATCTGGGAGGGCGAGGGCGGCCCCGCGATCGTGGCGCCGCTGTTCGTGCTCTACGACTACTCGTTCGGGCGCAATATCGCTCCAACCAAGGCACAGTCGCTCGAGCTCGCTCATCGCGCCGGAGTTGTCTGCAGCGACGAGTTCCTTCTGCATCCCGACCCCTATGGCAGCAGGGACGCCTGGTGTCATGCGAGGGTTCTCCTCACCGAAGAAAGGCTCTCGAGCTGCGCTCGCGACATTCCGATCGTGATGGTCAATCACTTTCCCCTCACAGACAGCCCGACGAAGGTGCTGAGGCATCCGGAGTTCGCACAGTGGTGCGGGACGGTCCGCACGGCCGACTGGCATCGTCGTTTCAGCACCGCGGTGGTGGTGTACGGTCATCTGCATATTCCGCGCACCACCTGGCACGACGGCGTTCGCTTCGAGGAGGTCTCGCTCGGATATCCGCGCGAGTGGCATCGTCGCAAGGGCAGGGACAATGTTCTTCGTCGGATAGCGCCCGCGCTGGTGACATCGTGATCGAGGAGATGCTGCCGTCGCCTGTGGCAGCGATCGAGGCTCGACACGATCCGGCGGATGCGACCCTCTTCCCGGAGGAGCGACCTGTCGTCGATCGGGCGGTGGAGAAGCGTCGTCGCGAGTTCACCACCGGGCGCGCATGTGCGCGAGCGGCACTCGAGAAGCTCGGTCTCGCTCCGCTCGCGATCCCGACCGGCGAGCGCGGCGAGCCCCTGTGGCCCACGGGCATCGTGGGCAGCATCACTCACTGTGAGGGCTATCGCGCATGTGCGGTGGCGCGATCGACGGATTTCCTGACCATCGGCATCGACGCCGAGCCCAACGCGGCCTTGCCGGACGGCCTGCTCCCCGATATCGCAAGACCGGAGGAGTTGCCCTGGTTGACGCAGCTCCAGCGGGACTTCCCCGAGGTCCACTGGGATCGGCTGCTGTTCAGCGCCAAGGAGGCGGTCTACAAGGCGTGGTTTCCCCTGGCCCGGCGGTGGCTGGGCTTCGAGGACGCGGTGCTCACGGTCGATCCGACGGCGAACACGTTCGCGGCTCGTCTACTGGTCTCCGGCCCGCTCCTCGCCGGCGAGCAACTGCTCGGATTCTCGGGAAGGTGGCTGGTTCGCGAAGGGGTCATCGTGACGGCGATAGCCATGGACGCCGGCTGAGCTCATCCGGTCTGGCATGCTCCTGCTCGATGAGCCCCCAACTCGATCCGCAAGCGAGGGCCCTGCTGGATGTGATGAGCGCGGCCGGCACGCCCCAGCCGTACACGCTCCCGATCGAGGAGGCTCGCGAGCGGATGCGAGCGGCGTTTGTCACCAGAGGCGATCCGATCGCGTTGCCTCACGTCGAGGACGTCTCGCTGCCGACGCCAGATGGCCCGCTTACGATGCGCCTCTACCGGCCGGCCGCCGGGGTATTGCCGATCGCTCTGTTCTTGCACGGGGGTGGGTGGATACTGAATGACCTCGACACCCATGACCGTCTGTGCCGCCTCCTCGCGCGGCGCTCGAGATGCCTCGTAGCATCGCTCGATTATCGAAGGGCGCCCGAGCACCCATATCCGGCCGCCCTCGAAGATGCTCGTCGCGGATATCGCTGGCTGCTGGAGAACGCTGAGCGTCTGGAGGCCGACCGTTCGCGCGTCGTGTTGGTCGGGGAAAGCTCGGGAGCCACGACCGCGACTTGCCTAACGTTGCTCCTGCGGGATCTCGGCTCGGAGATGCCGGCTCTTCAGGTGCTTGCCTACCCAGTGACCGATCTCTGCGATCGCTGGCCGTCATATACCGAGCGCGGCACCGGATACACGCTCGACCGTGAGTTCGCGCTGTGGTCATTCAGAAACTACGCGCCCTCCTTCAACGGTCTGGAGGACCCATATCTCGTACCGATGATGGCCTCAGACCTCAAAGGCCTTCCTCGGACGTTCATCATGACGGCAGAGTTCGATCCACTTCGCGACGAGGGGATCGCCTACGCGCAGCGCCTGGCGGCGGCCGGGGTGAAGGTGGAGCATGTCCATGCCGATGACCAGATGCACGGCTTCCTCTTGCTCGATCGCGTGGTCGCGAAAGCCGGCGTCTTGATCGACCGGCTAGCCGACGCGATGGTCGATCATCGGTCGGCGGCAAGCGCGGGCACGGCGTCTTCCGCTTCGCCCTGAGCGCCGCGGGAGCCCTCCATAGACTTCTCCCTGGCCTCTTGTGGAGACCTCCGCCGGTCTCGGCGTAGCCGCTCATCGATGAAGCTGTTCGCCTCCGCGTATCCGAGAAACGGTGTCAGGACGATATGAGCCGCATGAGAGGTCAGGCGTGGCAGCTCCAGGATCTGACGTCGCCGGGCTTGGTAATAGCCAATCTCGAAGGTGGTCGAGGAAATCGCGTCGATGACGGTACGCGTCGCGGGCTTCTCCAAATCCTGGTCGCCTTCCTGCACGAAGATGCTGAACGCGGCGCGGCTGTCCTCCACGCGTTGTATCGCCGGGCTTCCCACGGCGTGTGCTTCGACAAAACCGATGTGAGTCAGCACCGGATAGCTGGCATCGAAGTGCGTACCCGCGCGCAGGCCTTCCCAGATGCGCTCCGGCCAGGTGTCGCCGCTGAAGAAGGCGCTCGCGCAGACCGCCATCGTCTGTTGGAAGGCAAGCTCGTGCACGGCAAGGAACGCCTGCTGCTTATCTTGAAAATGTGAGTAGAAGACGCGTCGGTCTACCCCGGCCGCTGTGGTGATGTCGGCGATCGTCGCGGCGGTATAGCCCTTCTTGGCCGCGACCTCGGCAGTGGCGAACAGGATGCGTTCGCGCTGATTGCGAGCGATCTCGCTCGAGGAGAGGTTAGGTCGTCCGCGCGGGAGCGGAGGGGGAGGGCGCAGGGCCAGCTCGGAGACGTGACGCGACGGCGACAGTCTCGGGCCGGGATTGAGCGTTCGCCAGCGGTGTTGCTCTGAGGGCCAGCGATAGCAGTCGATCCAACTTGTTATCTCCTCGGCGAGCTTGGCGAAATCGTGTTCGTGGCGGCGCAGGCGGGGCCCCAACATCCAGCCGATTCCGCCCAGCAGGGCTCTCGTGGGCAGGTCTGGCGTGGCGCTCTGAGGCGATGCTCGCCGTCTGGCCCGCTCGATGATCTGCTCGATCCGAACAATCAAGCCGTCGCGTTGGTCAAGCGCCCGCGGACCACCGGCCATCGTCTCGTTGATAAGGAACTTGGCGCGCTCCGGCTCGGCGTCCGCAAGCAGAATTAACGTCCTTATGGCGGCCTGCACCGCTCGTTCGGGCGGCTCCGCGCGAACGGCCTCGCTCACCCGCTCGAGCAGCTGCTCGGAGAGCTTGCGATGGACCGCCAGGAAGCAATCGTCCTTATCGGTAAAGTACTCGTAGAAGGTGGGGCGCGACACTCCCGCATGGGCGATCGCCTGCGCGACGTTGGCTCCCGCATAGCCCTTGCGAATGGCGGCGAGGAGCATGCCCGACAGCAGCCGCTCGCGCTGAGTCTCCTTGCGATCCTTCCTAGAAGTAGACATGGTGTTTATCGTGTTCTGGTCGGTTGTAGGACTACCGGCCCGAGCCTACCTACCATCTTCCAATAAGGCCATATCGAAAATATCGCCCCTGGCTCGGACGATCAACATGTGGACATGAGCGAAGCCTTGGAGTCGCGCCCAGTCTAATCCAACCGTCAGCGTTTACCTACGCCTCGCGGGCAAAGGCGCAAGGACGGGAAGTTGGATACGCGGAGATGGGTGGGATCTGACCAGGTCCGCCGATGGACGGATGTTCGAGCGCTTGAGATAGCGGTCTGCCGCACCGATCAAACGGCTCGCGACGGGCTGGTTGACAATCAGGCCTGCGTCGTCTTAGTATCACTGGCAGTGTTTCTGACTCGCGCGGAGAGAGGCGTCTCGCGACGAGCGAGGTGATCGAATCGATATGGGGAGGTGGAGAGGATCAGACGGGCTGCTTGCACCCGCCGCGCATCGGGAGCGCCTGGTCGTCTTCCCGGCATGAGGTCTCGCCTAGGAGATGCGCTCGATGCGTGAGGACTCGGGCGTAGCGATTGTCGGCATGTCCTGCCGCGTGCCCGGCGCCCCAGATCCGGCTGCTTTCTGGCAGCTGCTGCGGGCTGGGGCCAATGCGATCTCCGAGGCGCCCGACGACCGCTGGCCGGCAGGTGTCGCGGGTGCGGTATTGGCTCCCGGGACCCGCTACGGGGGCTTTCTGGGACAAATTGACCGGTTTGATCCGGCTTTCTTCGGCATATCTCCGAAGGAGGCGGCGGTGATGGACCCACAACAGCGTTTGATGCTCGAGCTGTGTTGGGAGGCCCTGGAAGACGCGGCGGTTCCACCGAGCCAACTTCAGGCAAGCCAGACGGGCGTATTCGTCGGATCGATAGCAAGCGACTATGCCGATCTGTTGCGCGAGCGCGGTCAGCGGGCACTGACGCGCCATGCCCTGACAGGCCTGCAGCGCGGCCTGATCGCCAACCGAGTGTCCTACACCCTCGGATTGCGAGGGCCGAGCATGACCGTAGACACCGGGCAGTCCTCTTCGCTGGTGGCAGTTCATCTCGCGTGTGAGAGCTTGCGCAGGGGCGAGTCGACTGTGGCGCTCGCATGTGGCGTCCACCTGAATATCTCCTCCGGGAGCGTACTCAGCGCATCCAGTTTTGGCGGCCTCTCCCCTGACGGGCGTTGCTTCGCTTTCGACGCACGCGCCAACGGCTATGTGCGAGGCGAGGGAGGCGGGGTGGTGGTGCTCAAGCCGCTATCCGATGCGCTGGCGGCCGGCGATTCGATCTACGGCGTGATCCATGCCAGCGCGGTCAACAACGATGGCGGCGGCGACGGGCTGACCGCTCCCAGCCAACTCGCGCAGGAAGAAGTCCTCCAGCTGGCCTACAGCAGATCTGGGATCGAGCAGGTCGCTGTCCAATACGTCGAGCTGCACGGAACAGGCACCAAACTCGGCGATCGCGTCGAGGCGGCGGCGCTCGGCTCGGTGCTCGGGCAGACACGGCCGGCGCAAGCCCCCCTGGCGGTCGGCTCGGTCAAGACCAATATCGGACACCTCGAGGGCGCCGCCGGCATCGTTGGGCTGATCAAGACAGCGCTGTGCATCGACCACCGGGAGATACCGCCGAGCCTCAACTTCCAGGCGCCCGGCCCAGATATTCCACTGGATGCCCTCGGTCTGCGCGTGCGGCAGGTGCTCGGTCCATGGCCTGACGAGCAGGCGGTTCTCTACGCGGGTGTCAGCTCGTTCGGTGTGGGTGGCACCAACTGTCACATCGTTATCGGGGAGCCGCCCGCGACGCGTTCGGAAGGATCGGCGCCGGGCATACGCGACGAGCGCACGGGGGATGACCCGGAGACCGACGGTCCGCTCGGTGGGGGAGCCCAGGCATGGCTGCTCTCCGGGCGCGACGATCCGGCGCTGCGTGCCCAGGCGGACCGGCTGGCCGCCCGTGTGGATCGGGACGCGGGGTTGGCCGTGTCAGACGTCGCACGCGTGCTGGCGGTGGGCAGGCAGGCGTTCGCTCGCCGCGCGGTCGTGTTGGGGCAGGATCGCGAGACGCTGCTGAGTGGTCTGCGTGCGCTGGCCGAGGGGGAACCGTCGCCGAGCGTGATCGAGAGCGCCGCGATGCCGGGCGCAGAGCAGGGTGTCGTGTTCGTCTTCCCCGGTCAGGGATCGCAGTGGGAGGGGATGGCGCGTGAGCTGTTGGACAGCTCCACGCCTTTCGCCGAGTCGATGCGGGCATGCGACGAAGCTCTTGCCGAGCACGTCGAATGGTCACTGCGGGAGGTGTTGGTGGGCGGCGGCGATGCTCCCGGCCTCGACCGTATCGATGTGGTTCAGCCGGTGCTGTTCGCGGTGATGGTCTCGCTGGCGGAGATGTGGCGCTCATGTGGTGTGCAACCCGCGGCCGTCATCGGCCACTCCCAGGGGGAGATTGCCGCGGCGTACGTGGCCGGAGGGTTGTCTCTGCGCGATGCCGCGCGTGTAGTGGCGCTGCGCAGCCGCCTGCTCACAGCGCTTGTGGGGCGAGGGTCGGTCTTGTCCGTGGCCGCTCCTGTGGAGTGGGTGCGCGCGAGCCTGGAGCGATGGGACGGGCGGATCTCGGTCGGCGGGATAAACGGCTCCGGGTCGTCGGTCGGTGTGGTGGGAGAGAAGCAGGCGCTGGCCGAGTTCCTGAGCGAGTGCGAGGTGAAGGGGGTCCGTGCGCGCGAGGTGCCCGCCACGGTCGCCTCGCACTCGCCTCAAGTCGAGCCGTTGCGCGAGCAGTTGCTGGCGGCG
This sequence comes from Solirubrobacteraceae bacterium, assembly GCA_049800435.1. Classification (GTDB taxonomy): domain Bacteria; phylum Actinomycetota; class Thermoleophilia; order Solirubrobacterales; family Solirubrobacteraceae; genus Palsa-744. The sequence continues at coordinate 21,372 of JBARJU010000254.1, read as the reverse complement.
CTTGCCGGGATCTCGCCGCGGGCCGGCACCGTGCCGTTCTACTCCACCGTCGCGGGCAGCGCCATCGATTGCACGGGTCTCAATCCCGAATATTGGTATCGCAACATGCGCGAGCCCGTTCAGTTCGAGCGGGCTCTGCGCGAGCTGCACGGGAACGGGTTGCGCACATTCATCGAGGTCAGCCCGCACCCGGTGCTGGCGGTCGGCCTTCACCAGACCGTCGAGGAGTGGGGTGAAGAGCTCCAAGAGTCCGCGGATGCCGAGCTCACTGTGGTAGGGACGCTGCATCGCGATGACGGCGGTTCGGCAGGCTTCATGCGCTCGCTCGCCGAGATCTGGACACAGGGCGTGAGCGTCGACTGGGGCGCGGTGCTGGCAGTGAGCGACGCAGGTCGAGCGAAGCTGCCCACGTACGCGTTTCAACGTAAGCGCCACTGGTTCGACCAGCCGGCGCCGGTCTCGGATACAGCCATCGACGGGCCGGGCCGATCAGAGGGCGAGGGCGAGGATCATTCTGGTCTGGAGGAGGCGCACGTCGCGAATAGGAGCGCCGAGGCCCGTGAGGCCACGCCGGACTCGACCGTCGAGAAGCATGGTGGCGGGATCGCCGGCGAGCAGGTCTCGAGTCATGCCGCGGACGATCGCGCGGCTTCGGGCAGGTCGTTGCTGGGCCGGCGCCTGGCGGCCGCGCCACGCTCCGAACATCGACGCATCGTCGGTGAGATGGTGCGCGCACAGGTTGCGGTCATTACCGGCGAGAACTCGCCGCAGGACGTGGAGACCTCCTCCACCTTCAAGGATCTCGGGTTGGACTCGCGCGCGGCGGTTGAGCTTCGCGACCGTCTGAGGACGGTCACCGGGCTGCGACTCGCCGCCGCGCTGCTGTTCGATCATCCGACCCCAGCCGCGCTCGCCACTCACCTGTTGGTAGAGCTGACCGGCTCGGGGGCGAAGACGATGGCGACCCAACCCTCCAGGCGCAGCGAAGAGCCGCTTGCGATCGTCGGCATGAGTTGCCGCCTGCCCGGTGGTGTGCGCTCGGCGGACGATCTCTGGGAGCTGGTTGCCTCGGGTACTGACGCGATCTCCGGGTTTCCCACCGACAGAGGTTGGGACTTGGATGCTCTCTATGACCCTGACCCGGACCACCCGGCTACCGCCTATGGTCGAGAAGGCGGATTCGTCTACGACGCGGGGCACTTCGACGCTGCGTTCTTCGGCATCAGTCCGCGCGAGGCCCTGGCAATGGACCCCCAGCAGCGTTTGTTCCTCGAAGGCTGCTGGGAGGCGATCGAACACGCAGACATCGACCCACTTTCCCTGAGAGGCAGTCGTACTGGCGTCTTTGCGGGCAGCAACATTCGCGACTACAACCCGCAGCTGTACGTGGTGCCCGACGGTATGGAGGGCTACAACATGACGGGCATGGCTGGGAGCGTGGTGTCCGGTCGGGTCGCCTACACGCTCGGCCTGGAGGGCCCGGCGTTGACAGTTGACACAGCCTGCTCCTCCTCGCTTGTCACCCTGCATCTGGCCTGTGTGGCGCTCCGCGAAGGGGAGTGCTCGCTCGCCTTGGCGGGGGGCGTGACGACGATCGCCACCCCGGGGCTGTTCGTCGCGTTCAGCCGTCAGCGCGCCCTTGCTCGCGACGGCAGATGCAAGTCCTTCGCCGCCGCCGCCGATGGCACAGGTTGGGGGGAGGGAGTTGGCGTGCTGGCGCTCGAACGTCTCTCCGATGCGCGCGAGAAGGGGCATCGGGTGCTGGCCGTGGTGCGCGGCAGCGCCGTCAACCAGGACGGCGCCAGTAACGGCCTGGTCGCGCCGAGCGGCCGTGCTCAGCAGCAGGTCATCCGCCAAGCGCTCACCGACGCACGACTCTCACCGGAGGATGTCGACGCGGTCGAGGCTCACGGAACCGGCACCAACCTCGGGGATCCGATCGAGGCGCACGCACTGCTCGCCACCTATGGACAGCGTCCCCCGGAGCGCCCTTTGTGGCTCGGGTCGGTGAAGTCGAACATCGGCCACACCCAGGCGGCGGCTGGGGTAGCCGGGGTGATCAAGATGGTGATGGCGATGCGCCACGGCCAGCTGCCCAAGACGCTGCACGTCGATCGGCCGTCCGAAGAGGTGGAATGGTCTGCCGGCGCCGTCTCGCTCCTGACCGAGAAGGTGCCCTGGACCTCCGAGGGTCGGCCGCGTCGCGCGGGCGTCTCCTCATATGGGATAAGCGGCACCAACTCGCACGTGATTCTCGAGCAGGTGGCGGAGCTTGAAGGCCCACCGGTCGAGCGCGAGGACGACCGTCTGTCGAATACCGACCTGGTCTCGTGGGTTCTGTCGGGTAGGAGCGAGGCCGGGCTGCGCGCCCAGGCCGAGCGGATGAGAGCGTTTGTGCTCGGGCAACCGGATCTATGCCCGCAGGATGTCGCGCTGTCACTGGCACGTAGACCGGCGTTCGAGCACCGCGCCGTCGTTCTGGACACGAGCAGGGACGGCCTGCTTTCAGGTCTTTCGAGCTTGGCCGCGGCTGGCTCCGCGGGCGAGCCGCGGGGCGGCAATGTGCTGAGTGGGGTGACAGCCCGCGAAGTTGGCACCGCCTTCCTGTTCACCGGCCAGGGAGCTCAGCGTGTGGGGATGGGCAGGGAGCTGTACAACGCGTTCCCCATCTTCAGAGACGCATTTGACGAGGCATGCGCCCACCTGGACAGCTTGCTGGGCCGCTCGCTGCATGGTGTGACGATGGGTGAAGACGAGCATGCTCAGCCGCCGTCTTCGGGCGAGACCCTGCTCGACCAGACGTTGTTCACGCAGACCGGGCTGTTCGCGCTCGAGGTTGCGTTGTTCCGGCTGCTCGAGGCATGGCGGGTTCTCCCTGACTTCTTGATCGGTCATTCGATCGGCGAGCTCGCCGCCGCGCACGTTGCGGGCGTCTTCTCGCTGGAAGATGCCTGCAGGCTGGTTGCGGCGCGCGGCCGGCTGATGGGCGAGCTGCCCGCCGGTGGGGCGATGGTTGCTGTTCAGGCATCCGAGGAGGAGGTCTCCGGCTGGCTCGCCGGCTATGGGGACCGACTGGCGCTGGCAGCCGTGAACGGGCCAAGCGCGATCGTGCTCTCAGGCGACGAGGATGCGGCGCTCGAGGCCGCTCGCGTGTGGGAGGAGCGCGGGCGCAAGACGAAGCGGCTGCGGGTCTCTCACGCATTTCACTCGGCACGCATGGATCCGATGCTGGCGGCGTTCGAAGAAATCGCCGAGACGGTGTCATTCTCCGAGCCGACGATCCCCGTCGTCTCCAATCTCACCGGTCAACCGGTTACCGCGCGGGAGCTGTGCACGGCCGGCTATTGGGTGCGCCACGTGCGCGAGCCCGTGCGCTTCGCAAACGGAGTGTGCTGGCTCGGGGCGCAGGGGGTGCGCAGCTTCCTCGAGCTTGGTCCCGACGGTGTGCTGAGCGCGATGACCGGCGAGTCCCTCTCCGATAGCGAGCCGGACGCCCTTCCGCTGCTAGCCGCACCGCTGCTGAAGACTGGACGGCCGGAGGCACAAACCCTCCTGGAAGCGCTCGCCAGGGCTTGGGGGAACGGTACGGATGTCGGCTGGGAGGCGATATCCGCGCACATCGGCGAGCAACGTGTGGAGTTGCCGACCTACGCATTCCAGCGGGAGCACTACTGGGTGGAGCTTCCCAAGAGTTACTGGCTCAAACAGGATCAACTCGTCAAGTCTCCCGGCATGGCCTCAGATCCGGGCAACATCGTCGAGCAGGAGTTTTGGCAGGCGGTCGAGCGCGAGGATGCCGGCGCTCTAGCGGAGACGATGGGCCTTGAGACAGACGAGCGAAGGTCCTCGCTCGAGTCGATGCTGCCTGCCCTGTCCGCATGGCGCAGGCGTAGCGCCGAGCAGTCGACTCTGGACGGGTGGCGCTACAGAGCTCAATGGAAGCCAATTACCGACGAGGCGCTGGGGGTGCTGTCGGGGTTGTGGCCGGTCGTGGTGCCCCGGGGTTCTATGGGAGAGGGAGTGGTGGCGGACGTCATCGCCGCGCTGGAGGCGCACGGAGCGCGCGTATTGCCGATCGAGCTCGACATTGGGACGCTCGACCGTAGCCGCTTTGCCGAGCGGCTGTCCGAGACCGTTGGCGATGGTTTGGTCAAGGACGGGCCGCGTGCCGATGGTCGCTCCTCGGCGCAGCACCCGTCCGATCGACTCGCGCCGGAAGGTGTGTTGTCGCTGCTGGCGTTGGCCGAAGAGCCCTGCGATGCTTTTCGGTCGGTGCCCAGCGGCGTGGCCGGGACGCTGCTGCTCGCCCAGGCGCTGGAGGATCTCGAGCTTCTGGCGCCCCTGTGGATCGCCACACGCGGGGCCGTGTCGGTGGGTCCGTCGGATCCGCTCGAGAACCCCTTGCAGGGGATGGCGTGGGGCTTGGGCCGGGTCATCGGGCTCGAGCAACCGCGGCGTTGGGGGGGCCTCGTCGACCTGCCCGAGGCTCTCGACGAGCGGGCTCGTTCGCGACTGTGCGCGGCGCTGTCCGGAATTGGCGATGAGGATCAGCTGGCGTTGCGAGGGGCGGGAACATTCGTCAGGCGATTGGTGAGGGCCGGCGCCGGCGCGGCAAGCACGGCTCCTGGCTGGAAACCCCGGGGCACCGTTCTCGTCACCGGCGGCACGGGTGGATTGGGGAGACATGTCGCCCGCTGGCTCGCCGGCAACGGCGCCGAGCACCTCCTGCTGGCAAGCCGCCGCGGTCCGACCGCCCCGGGAGCTCGGGAGCTCGAAGCCGAGCTGGAGCGACTCGGCTCCGGCGTGACGATTGTTGCCTGCGACGTTGCCGACAGAGGACAACTCGAAGAGTTGCTCGCCGCGGTTCCGCGGGAGCACCCGCTGGATGCCGTCGTCCACGCGGCGGGTGTTATCGCCGAGCAGCCGATCGGCGAGCTCACGGTGCAGCAACTCCAGGAAGAACTGGCGTGCAAGGCCCACGCGGCGGTTGCGATTCACGAGCTGACCGCACAGATCGACCTTTCCGCGTTCGTGATGTTCTCCTCGATCGCTGGGATGTTCGGCTCCGGAGGCCAGGCCGGCTACGCGGCGGCGAACGCGTTCCTCGCGTGTCTGGCCGAGCACCGGCGCGGGCTTGGGCTCACGGCGACGTCGATCGCCTGGGGGGCCTGGGCCGGCGAGGGCATGGCGGCCGGAGCCGGGGAGCACCTCAACCGGCGCGGCATATGCGAGATGGCGCCCGAACTGGCGCTCGGAGCTTTGCAGCAGGCACTGGATAGCGATGAGTCGTCGCTGACGGTGGCCGACCTGGACTGGGAGCGTTACGCCCTCTCCTACACCGCCGCGCGCCCGCGTCCCCTGATCGAAGAAATCGCGGAGGTGAAGAGCGCGCTTGCCAAGACAGGAGCAGCGCCAGCCGAGGAGGCTCGCGAGGATGGCTTCGCAACCAAGCTCACCGGCCTCTCTTCCGATGAGCGCGAGCGCTTTGTGCTCGACTTCGTGCGTTCGCATACCGCCGGCGTCTTGGGATACCGCTCCTCCGAGGAGGTCGAGCCGAGACAGCCCTTCAAAGAGCTTGGCCTGGACTCGCTCGCCGCGGTGGATCTGCGCAACCGATTGCAGAACGGGCTCGGATTGCGCCTACCGACCACGATCGTGTTCGACCATCCCACACCGGCGGCACTCACGCACTACCTGATCGAGGAGGTGGTCGGGGATACGAAGGACGTCGTCGTGTCAGTGGCAGCCACGACCGCGGACGAGCCGATCGCGATCGTGGGTATGGGCTGTCGCTTCCCCGGCGGCGTTCGCACGCCCGAGCACCTGTGGGATCTGGTAGCCACGGGCGCCGACGCGATCTCCCCGTTTCCCACCGACCGAGGATGGGACCTGGAGGAGATCTACGACCTCGATCCCGATCATCGCGGTAGCACTTATACGCGCGAGGGCGGCTTTCTCCACGATGCAGGCGACTTCGACGCTGCCTTCTTTGGCATCTCCCCGCGAGAGGCACTGGCGATGAGCCCCCAGCAGCGGCTGTTGCTGGAAGTGTGCTGGGAGGCGCTTGAGAACGCGAACATCGACCCACGCTCGTTGAAGGGCAGCCAAACGGGAGTGTTCGCGGGAGAGAGCTTCTCCGACTATGGCGTGGGACATCTGGCGTTGGCCTCCAAGGAGGTCAAGGGTTATCTGGGGACCGGCGGCGCCGGGAGTGTCGTGTCCGGGCGCGTGTCTTACACGCTCGGTTTGGAGGGCCCGGCGATGACCGTCAACACCGCCTGCTCATCTTCGCTGGTGGCGTTGCATCTAGCCGTGGGGGCACTCCGCGCGGGTGAGTGTTCCCTTTCGCTGGTGGGTGGCGTGACGGTGATGGCCACGCCCACTATCTTCCTTGCCTTCAGCCCCCAGCGCGGCCTTGCGCCCGACGGCCGTTGCAAGTCCTTCGCCGATGCGGCGGATGGCACGAGCTGGAGCGAGGGTGTTGGCATGGTGGTTTTGGAGCGCCTCTCCGACGCGCGGCGAAACGGGCACGAGGTGTTGGCGGTAGTGCGAGGCAGTGCCGTCAACCAGGATGGCGCAAGCAATGGGCTGACCGCGCCAAACGGCATGTCCCAGCAGCGAGTGATCCTGCAAGCGCTCGCAAACGCGGGGCTCTCACCCACAGAGGTCGACGCGGTGGAGGCGCACGGCACGGGTACGAGGCTCGGCGATCCCATCGAGGCCCAGGCGCTGCTGGCGACCTACGGACAGGACCGCGATCCGGACACTCCGCTGTGGCTCGGGTCGGTTAAGTCAAACATTGGACACACCCAGGCGGCGGCGGGTATTGCCGGCGTAATAAAGATGGTCATGGCTCTGCGCTACGAACGGCTGCCAAGAACGCTGCACGTCGATGAGCCCTCCAAGCAGATCGACTGGTCCTCGGGCGCCATCTCGCTTCTCACGGAGGAGCTGCCGTGGTCGCGCAACGGTCGTCCGCGGCGAGTGGGGGTGTCCTCCTTCGGTATCAGCGGGACCAACTCACATGTGATCCTGGAGGGCCCAACGCCGCAAGAGCTCTCGACGAACATCGCCTCAGAGCCACTTGCGGCCTCTTCTTCGCACATGGAGATCGTTCCCTGGGTCGTCTCAGCCCGCAGCGGACGGGCTCTACGCGAGCAGGCTCACCGGCTGCGCGCCCACGTGCACAGCATCCCCGATGCGAGCGTGGCCGATATCGGGTTGTCGCTCGCCTCGCGCGCCAGGCTGGAGTATCGGGCGGTTGTGTTGGGCGCCGAGAGAAATGCGCTGCTCGGCGGGCTCGAGGCGCTTGCGGAGGGTCGTCCCGCGGCGGATGTGCTCGAGGGTTTCACCGCAAGCGCGGAACCGATTGCCTACCTGTTCACCGGCCAGGGAGCGCAGCACGCAGGGATGGGCTCGCAACTATACGACGCGTTTCCGGTGTTCGCACAGACGCTGGATGAGGCGTGCGGATTGCTGGATGCTCCCCTCGAGTGCTCGTTGCGTGAGCTGATGTTCGCCGCGGAGGGCTCCTCCGATGCGCGGAGGCTGGACGAGACGATGTTCACACAGGCCAGCCTGTTTGCACTCGAGGTGGCCCTGTTCCGGCTTTTGGAGAGCTGGGGCTTGCGTGCGGACTACGTCGTCGGGCACTCGATCGGCGAGCTTGCCGCGGCGCATGTGGCCGGTGTGTTCTGCTTGGAGGACGCGTGCAGGCTGGTCGCGGCTCGCGGCCGCCTGATGGGTGCTTTGCCCGAGGGCGGTGCGATGTTGGCGGTGCAGGCATCTGAGCAGGAGGTACTCGCCGAGATCGCCGAGCTACAGGGAGCGGTCTCGCTTGCCGCCGTCAACGGACCGAGCTCGATGGTCGTGTCGGGTGAGGAGGCGGCAATCCTCGAGCTTGCCGAGCGCTGGGCGCGGCTTGGACGCAAGACGCGACGGTTGCGTGTCTCCCACGCATTTCATTCGGCTCGGATGGACGCGATGCTGGAGCCATTCGCCGAAGTCGCCAAGAGCGTGTCCTTTGGGCGGCCGAGTATCTCGGTCGTCTCCAATCTGACGGGACGTGCCGTGGCGCCCGAGGAGCTCTGCGTGGCCGAGTACTGGGTGCGTCATGTGCGCGAGACCGTGCGCTTCGCCGACGGGGTGCGCTGGCTGGGCGAGCAGGGCGTCAGGAGCTTTTTGGAGCTGGGCCCCGACGGTGTGCTCAGTGCGATGGCGCAGGAGTGCCTGAGCGCGAGTGAGCTCGAACACGGCGCCGAGCTGAGTAATGGACGGGCAGCGGCACGCGAGCAGGACGGGCTTACGAGTGAGGCCGGCCCGGTGGCCGCGATCGCGCTGCTGCGTGCCGGACGCCCAGAAGTCGCGACGCTGCTCACAGGGCTGGCGAGGGCATACGTAGCCGGCGCGGCGGTCGATTGGGCGCGCTTGTTCGATGGGTCTGGGGCCGAACACGTGGGGCTGCCCACATATGCGTTTCAGCGTGAGCGCTTCTGGCTTGACAACCTGAGGATCGGTGGCGTCGATGCGGAGGCACTCGGCCAAGTGTCGGCGGCTCATCCCTTGCTGGGCGCCGCACTCGCCTTGGCCGACGAGCAGGGCTGGCTGTTCACGGGGCGCCTCTCCCTGCAGACGGACCCATGGCTTGCGGATCATCTTGTGCTCGGCCGGGCGTTGCTCCCGGGTACCGCATTGCTTGAGTTGGCGCTATACGCGTGCGCTCGGCTCGGGGGCGGCATCGTGAGGGAGCTGACGCTGCAGAGTCCGCTGGTACTGCCCGAGCAGGGCGCGGTGCAGTTGCAGGTGAAGACCGGACCTGCTGACGAGGATGGGGCGCGGTCGTTGAGCGTTCACTCACGTGTCGAGCGTGGATTGGACGACGCCCCGGCGAGTACGGCTGAGTGGATGTGTCACGCGGTCGGCTCACTTGCGCCCGCCGAGCCCAGCGCTCATATGACCATCGCTACACCCGTGTCCTTCGAGGATGGCGTGTGGCCTCCGATCGACGCCGAATCGGTACCGGTCGAGGGTCTCTATGACCGACTGGCGGAGGCGGGTCTCGACTACGGCTCCGCATTTCAAGGCCTCCGTCGTGCATGGCGGCGAGACGGGGAGGTTTTCGCGGAGGTTGCCCTCCCGGACGGCGAGCTCGATCGGGCCGGCTCGTTCGGTGTGCATCCGGCACTGCTGGACGCGGCGCTGCACGCATTGGCGCTAGTCGCTCCAACCAATGCCGCGGATGTCGAGGAAGGTGTGCGACTGCCGTTCTCCTGGAACAAAGTCTCGTTGGAGGCGAGCGGTGCGACCGCTTTGCGCGTGCGCCTCTCGCCGGCTTCGGGGGACGCCGTGTCGATCGCGGTGAGTGACCACACAGGTCAGCCGGTTGCGACGGTTGGCTCGTTGGTCACACGACGTGCTTCCGTCGCCGACATCGGTGGCTCAAGCGGGCCTCGCGATGGGTTGTTCTGTCTGGATTGGACCGCCATCGCCAAGGACTCAACCGGCACGACGCGATCGTACGGTTCGCGCTGGGCCTTGGTTGGTGGCGTCGACGCTGCGCTCGAGGCGGTGCTCCAGCAAGACGGTGTGAGGCCTGAGAGATACGAGGACGTTTGCTCGCTGGGGGAGGCAGTTGAATCGGAGCTGGACGATTTCCCGCAGGTGGCGCTGCTCGATTGCACGGACTTGCGGGAGGATCTGCCCCGCAGCGCGCATACGGGCGTGGTGGGCGTGTTGCGCACTGTGCAGGAATGGCTCGAGCGCGAGTGTTTCGGCGACGCTCGCCTGGCGATTCTCACGTACGGAGCGGTGACCGTCGGCGCCGATCGGAGTGTGCTCAGCCCAACCGCTGCCGCGGTGTGGGGTTTGGTGCGCTCGGCGCAGTCTGAGAATCCTGGGCGTTTCGTGCTGGTCGACGTCGATGGTGAGTCGAGCTCGTGGCAGGCGCTGACGGAGGCGCTCGCAAGCGGCGAGCCGCAGGTCGCGATCCGCGCGGCGGAGATGCTTGCTCCGCGGCTGGCACGAGCCGGCTCGGACGGGTGGTTGGAGGCTCCGGCCGACGCTTCAGAGTGGCGGCTGGACACCACCGGCACCGATACCTTCGAAGGTCTCGCTCTCCTTGCCAGCCCACAAGCTGGGCGAGCGCTAGAGCAGGGTGAGGTGCGGGTCGGGGTGCGAGCCGGCGGGGTGAACTTCAAGGATGTGTTGATCGCGCTGGGCATGTATCCCGGTGGGGGCACCATCGGCAGCGAGGCGGCTGGAGTGGTGCTTGAGACTGGTCCAGGGGTGGAGCACCTGGCGCCCGGGGACCGCGTAACCGGCTTGTTCTCCGGCGCCTTCGGACCAGTCGCGGTCACCGACAGTCGCCTGGTTGTGAGGATGCCAGCGGATTGGTCCTTCGCACAGGCCGCCTCGATGCCGCTCGTTTTTCTGACCGCGTACTACGCGCTCGTAGATCTGGCGGACGTCCAGCCGCGCGAGCGACTGCTGGTTCACTCGGCCGCCGGCGGAGTCGGGATGGCGGCGCTACAGCTTGCCCGGCACCTGGGCGCCGAGGTCTTCGCGACGGCGAGCGTCGGGAAGTGGCCCACGCTCGAAGATCGGGGGCTGGACGCAACTCACATCGCAAGCTCGCGTGAGCTGAGCTTCAGGGAGCGGTTCCTGGATGCGACCGCCGGCGAGGGGGTGGACGTGGTCCTCAACTCATTGGCGCGGGAGTTCGTAGAGGCATCGCTTGACCTGCTGCCCGGCGGGGGTCGTTTCGTGGAGATGGGCAAGACCGACATTCGCGACCCTGCCGCGCTCGCCGGCGAGCACGAGGGGGTCCGCTACCGCGCGTTCGACCTGATGGATGCGGGGCCGGAGCGCATCGGTGAGATGTTCACCGTCCTGATCGACCTTTTCGAGCGCGGTGTGCTGAAGCTGGCGCCGATCCGTGCCTGGGACGTGCGTCGTGCTCCGGACGCCCTGCGCTTCATGAGTCAGGCACGGCATGTCGGCAAGATCGTCCTGACGGTGCCGGTCCCCCGCCCCGACCCGAACGCCACCGTGCTGATCACCGGGGGCACGGGTGGCTTGGGCGCGCTGCTTGCAAAGCACCTCGTGGTCGAGCACGGGGCGCGAAACCTGTTGCTGGTCAGCCGTGCAGGCGAGGCGGCGCCGGGTGCCGGTGCGCTTCAGCGGGAACTGACCGACATCGGGGCGAGCGTTCGGATCCTCGACTGCGACGTGTCCGACCGTGAGCAGCTGAGGGCGGCGATCGACTCGGTACCGCCTGAGCACCCGCTGCGCACCGTGGTGCACGCCGCGGGGGTGCTCGACGACGGGGTGATCGGCTCGCTGACGCCCGAGCGGGTGGACCGGGTGCTTGGCCCGAAGCTCGACGGAGCATGGCATCTGCACGAGTTGACGAGTCACCTCGACCTCGATGCGTTTGTGTTGTTCTCGTCGGTTGCCGCCACGCTCGGCGGCTCGGGTCAGGGCAACTATGCGGCGGCCAACGCGTTCCTGGACGCCCTCGCGGTCCACCGCCAAACGCAGGGCCTCCCGGCAGTCGCGATGGCATGGGGACCCTGGGAGCAGGCGAGCGGAATGACCAGCCAGCTGGGCGAGGCAGACCTGAGCAGGATGGCGAGCTCGGGGATGCTCACACTCTCAAGCGCGCAGGGCCTCGACTTGTTCGACGCCGCCAGCAGCGGTGGGCGGGCGCACTTCGTGCTTGCGCACCTTGACACCGCGGCGCTGCGCGCACGCGCCAGGAGCGAGGAGCTCCCCAGCGTGATGTATGGCCTCATACGCAGGCCGGCACGCAATCTGGAGAGTACGAAGGGCCACTCGGGCTCGCTTGCCGCGCGACTGGCAGGTGCGCCGCGCTTGGAGCGCGGGCGCATCGCGCTCGAGTTCTTGCGCGCCCAAACCGCGGCGGTGCTCGGGCATCGGTCATCTGACTCGGTCGACTCGACAAGGACGTTTAAGGAGCTGGGGTTCGACTCGCTGGCCGCGGTGGAATTGCGAAATAGGCTGATGGCATCCAGCGGATTGCAACTGCCGGCCACCCTCGTCTTCGATTACCCAACGCTCGAAGCGTTGGCCGGCTATCTCTCAATTGAGATTTCAGCGGATGCGGCCGACTCCGTCCACAGCCTCGGTGTGGATCTCGACGAGCTACAGCTCACCCTCTCATCGATGTCGGCCGAGCAGGCGAAGCGAAGCGGGATTGCGGCCCGACTGCAGAGCGTTCTCTCCGCATGGGCAGACGAGGATGACACAACGGACACCGATGGGGCCGACGACGACCTCGAGTCCGTCAGTGACGATGAGATCTTCGAGCTCATCGACCGTGAGTTCGGGGTCTCCTGACGGGATGACGTGGATGTTCACTCCCGCACGAGAACTGAGCTGACGGTGGCCGAGGACAAGCTTCGCGACTATCTGAAGCGCGTAACACTCGACCTGCGCAAGGCCCATCGCGACCTGCAGGAGGTCGAGCGACGTCGACGCGAGCCGATCGCGGTCGTCGGGATCGGCTGTCGCTACCCGGGCGGCGTGCATTCGGTCGAGGACTTGTGGCGTCTGCTCGACGCTGGCTTTGACGGCATCGGCGGCTTTCCCGCGGATCGGGGTTGGGATCTCGATGCGCTGTATGACCCCGAGCTCGAGCGTCACGAGGCGAGCTATGTGCGGGAGGGAGGGTTCCTCCACGACGCCGCGGAGTTCGACGCGGGCTTCTTCGGGATCGGCCCGCGCGAGGCGCTCGCGATGGACCCGCAGCAGCGGCTGCTGCTTGAAACATGCTGGGAGGCATGTGAACACGCTGGGATAGACCCCCACTCCCTACGCGGCAGCCGCACGGGTGTCTTCGCCGGCATCGGCAACTATGGCTATGCCACGCTGGTGGGCGATCGATACGAGGATCGGCACGGGTACCGACTCACGGGCAACGCATGCAGCGTGGCGTCGGGGCGCATCGCCTACACGCTTGGGCTCGAGGGGCCGGCGATATCGATCGACACGGCATGTTCCTCCTCGCTCGTGGCGTTGCATCTCGCCTCCCAGGCGCTGCGGCGGGGCGAGTGCACGTTGGCGCTGGTTGGCGGCGTGGCGGTGATGGCCGATCCGAAAATGTTCGTCGACTTCAGCCGCCAGCAGGGCTTGGCGCCCGACGGGCGGTGCAAGTCTTTCGCCGACGCAGCCGACGGAACCGCGTGGAGCGAGGGGGCCGGGGTGCTGCTGGTGGAGCGTCTTTCCGATGCTCGCAGGCTCGGTCACCGGATTCTCGCGCTGATGCGGGGAAGCGCGGTCAATCAGGACGGGGCGAGCAACGGCCTGACCGCTCCCAACGGCCCTTCCCAGCAGCGGGTGATTCAGGACGCGTTGCTGGACGCCGGCCTGTCTGCACAGGACGTGGATGCGGTCGAGGGGCACGGCACGGGAACGGCGCTTGGCGATCCGATCGAGGCACAGGCGCTGCTTGGCGCCTATGGGCAGAGGGGCGCTCGCGAGCAGCCCTTGTGGCTCGGATCGATCAAGTCGAACATCGGCCACTCACAGGCCGCCGCAGGCGTTGCGGGAGTGATCAAGATGGTGATGGCGCTGCGCCACGAACGGCTGCCAAAGACACTCCACGTGGATGAGCCCTCGCGGGAGGTCAACTGGTCGGCGGGCGCGGTCTCGCTTCTGAGCGAGTCGGTGCCATGGGAGCTGGGGGAGACGCCGCGTCGCGCAGGGGTTTCCTCGTTCGGGATTGGCGGCACCAATGCCCATGTGATCGTCGAGGAGGCGCCGGAGCCCGAGCCTGCTTCGCACGATCCGGGGTCTGACAGCGTGACTGGCTTGGAGCTCGTCCCATGGGTGGTGTCGGCCAACAGCGAGCAGGCGCTGTGCGGTCAGGTCGAGCGCCTGATGGCTCATGTGAACACCAAGCCCGATCTGAGCGTTCTGGATGTGGGGTTCTCGCTGGCGAGCGCTCGCGCTGCGCTCGCCCATCGCGCCGTTGTGCTGGCAGGCGATCGAACGGCGCTGCTGGAGGGCCTGGGCAGCCTATGCGAGGGGCTTCCGACCCCCTCGGTGTTCGAGGGCGTGGCGCGCGGGCGCCCCGCTGCGCTCGCTCTGACGTTCACCGGGCAGGGCGCTCAGCGAGTGGACATGGGCCGTGAGCTCTATGGGGCGTTTCCGGTTTTCAGCAGTGCGCTCGATGAGATCTGCGGACATCTGGACGGCCTGCTCGGGCGTTCGCTGAAGGCGCTGATGTTCGGCGAGAGTTGTCCACGGGACGGTTCACAGCAGGCGTGCGGCGAGGGCGCACGCGATCCGGGCCCGCTCGACAACACCTACCTTGCACAGACCAGTCTGTTCGCGCTCGAGGTGGCCCTCTTCCGGCTGGTCGACTCACTGGGGGTGCGCCCAGATTTCCTGATCGGGCATTCGGTCGGCGAGCTGGCGGCTGCCCATGTGGCGGGCGTATTCTCGCTCGAGGACGCCTGTGCGCTCGTGGCCGCTCGTGGACGCTTGATGGCGGCACTGCCGCAAGGCGGGGCGATGGTGGCGCTGCAGGCCTCCGAGCAGGAGGGCCTCCAGATGCTGGTTGGCCGTGAGGACCGAGTTGCCCTCGCGGCGGTGAACGGCCCTGGCTCGATCGTCATCTCCGGCGACGAGCCGCAGGTACTCGAGCTGGCTGAGGCGTGGGAGCGTCAGGGGCGCAAGACACGTCGTCTACGGGTCTCCCATGCCTTCCACTCGCCCCACATCGAGGCGATGCTCGACGAGTTCCGGGGCGCCGTCGCCGAGATATCGTTCAGCGAGCCCTCGATCGCGATCGTCTCGAACCTCACGGGCGAGCTGGTCGTAGCGGAGCACATCTGCTCGCCGGACTACTGGGTCGATCAGGTGCGCCAGACGGTGCGTTTCGCCGATGGAGTGAGCTGCTTGCGTAAGCAGGGTGTGGCGAGCTTCCTCGAGCTTGGTCCCGACGGCGTTCTCAGCGCGATGTGCCAGGAGTGCCTTGCCGATTCAGACGCTCAGGTTGCGGTTGCTCCGGTCCTTCGCGGCGGGCGCTCGGAGGTGGAGTCGCTGCAGGCAGCACTGGCTGAGTTGTGGGTCAACGGGGCTCAGGTGCAGTGGGCGCGGTTGTTCGCCGACTCCAATGCACGCCCGGTGGAGCTGCCCACGTATGCCTTCCAGCGCGAGCGCTACTGGCTCGACGGTCCGCCCATGCAAGCTAACAGCGCTTCGATCGGCGTCTCGACACGCCACCCGCTGCTGGGCGCTGCCATGTCGCTGGCGCAGGACGACAGTTTGCTGTTCACAGGCTGCCTGTCGCCGCAGACGCATTCGTGGCTCGCCGATCATGTGGTGGGGGGCTCGGCGCTGCTGGCGGGTACGGCGCTCGTGGAGCTCGCGCTATACGCAGGCGGCCTGCTCGGATGCGAGCAGTTGCTCGAGCTCACGATCGAGGCCCCGTTGCCGCTGCCCGAGGGGGGCGTGGAACTGCAGCTCTCGATCGGTGGCGCGGATGGGGCGGGGGTGCGCAGCCTCGAGGTCTACTCGCGTCCACGCCAGGCCACCGGCGAGCCGCTTGACGCCGGGGCACCGTGGAGGCGACACGCGACGGGCATGCTTGTGGAGGCCGATCGGTCCGTTGAGGAAGAGAGTCTGCTGCTGCGCCACGCTCGGGATCTGAGCAATGACTCGTGGCCTCCCGCGGGCGCACAAGCAGTGGGCGTGGATGACCTGTATGAGGACTTGGCCGCACAGGGCCTGCGCTACGGACCGACCTTTCAGGGTGTGCAGGCCGTCTGGCGTCGCGGGGAGGAGCTCTTCGCCGAGGTGGCTCTACCCCCCTTGGACGTCGCCCAGCAGGATGGCTTCATCGTTCACCCGGCGCTGCTCGACGCTGCGCTGCACTGCCTGGCTTCGGACTCGCGGTACGCCGGCTCGCATGCGGGCGCGCAAGCGAGTGACGAGCAGATTGCGCTCCCATTCGCCTGGAAGGGTGTGCGGCTGTCTGGTGGTGGAGCATCGAGTCTGCGAGTGCGCCTGGCCCCGGTCGATCGTGAATCGGTGTCGCTGGTCGGGCTCGATACGGACAACAATGTGGTGGTCTCGGTGCAGTCGCTTGTGCTGCGGCCGATCTCGGCGGAACAGCTCGCGACTTTGCGTGAAAGCGGGAGCGACGGCGATGACTCGATGTTCTGCGTGGATTGGGTCGAGCTGCCGACCCCGCAGAGCTCGCTCGCCGTCTCCCCGCTGCTGCTTGGGAGATATGCGAGCGGTGTGTCGGATCGACTGGGGGCGGCGGGCGTGGAGTTTCGCTCGTGTGTCGCCCTGGCGGCTCTTGAGGAGCTGGTGAGCGAGGGTGGGGACGTCCAGGTTGTGCTTGTCGACGGGACGCAAGCGCAGCCGTCGGTGGGCGGCGAGCCGGCAAGCGACTTGGCGGTCGCGGTGCACTCGGGTGTGAACCGGACGCTTGAGCTGATGCAGGAGTGGCTCGAGCACGAGCCACCGGCCGAGTGCAGACTCGCGCTCGTGACCTGTGGAGCGGTGGCGGTCGACACACATGAGACCGTCGAGGATCTGGTGGGTTGCGCGGTGTGGGGCCTGGTGCGCGCCGCCCAGTCGGAGAACCCCGGGCGCTTCGTGCTCGTCGATCTCGACGATGAGCAGGATTCCTGGCGTGTTCTGGGTCGCGCGCTTGCGATCGACGAGCCGCAGTTGACGATTCGCGGCGGTGCGGTGCGGGCGGCGCGCCTTGTCACGGTGCAGTCAAGCGGAGTTCTGGGATTGCCCACCGTCGACTCGTCACAGTGGCGGCTGGATCTTGGTGAGCCCGGAACGCTTGAGAGCCTCACGCTGGTTGCCGGGGCGGGCGAGGACGTGGCGCTCGAGCCAGGGCAGGTGCGCGTGCAGGTGAGGGCCGCCGGCTTGAACTTCCGCGATGTGCTGGTGGCCCTGGACATGTATCCAAACCGGGCAACGATCGGCGGCGAGGGCGCCGGGGTCGTGCTGGAGGTTGGTAGCGGTGTCGAGGATCTCGCTCCCGGCGATCGTGTGATGGGTCTGTTGCAGGGAGCGTTCGCCTCGACCGCGGTAACCGACAGACGACTGCTCGTGCGAATACCGGAGGGGTGGTCGTTCGGGTGCGCCGCCTCGATCCCGATCGCCTTCTGCACCGCCTACCACGGCCTTGTGGACCTCGGTTGCCTGCGGCGAGGCGAACGTGTCCTGATTCATGCCGCGGCCGGTGGCGTGGGCATTGCCGCGCTGCAGTTGGCCCGTCAGATCGGCGCCGAGGTGTTCGCCACCGCCGGCCCGGCGAAGAGGCACGTGCTCGAAGCACACGGCTTGGACGACGCGCATATCGCATCCTCGAGGACGCTCGACTTCAAGGATCGCTTCCTACGTGCAAGCGAAGGTCAGGGAGTCGACGTGGTGCTCGATTGCCTGGCGCGGGAGTTCGTGGACGCCTCGCTCGAGTTGACCGCCGCCGGGGGTCGTTTCGTGGAGATGGGCAAGACCGACATTCGCGACACCCGTGAGGTCCGTGAACGCAATCCCGCGATCTCATACCGCGCGTTCGACCTGCAGGAAGCCGGCCCGGAGCGCATCCAGGAGATGCTGCTGGACCTGTTGGAGCTGTTCCGGGCAGGCGAGCTCGAACCGTCCCCGATCGCGAACTGGAACATGCGGCGGGCTCCGCAGGCGTTTCGCTTCATGAGCCAGGCGCGGCACATCGGCAAGAACGTGTTGCGGTTGCCGCCCACGATCGACCCACGCGGCACGGCGCTCATCACCGGCGGAACCGGGCAGCTCGGAGCGGTAGTCGCAAGGCACCTCGTGGTCGAGCACGGGGTTGAGCACCTGCTGCTGGCAAGCCGTCGCGGTGAGGCGGCGCCGGGCTCGAGCGAGCTGCTCGCGCAGCTGTCCGAGCTGGGCGCACAGGCGAGGGCGATCGCGTGCGACGTGAGCGACCGCGAGGACGTGCGGCAGCTGCTCGCATCGATCCCCGCGAAGCATCCGCTCGATGTGGTGGTGCACGCGGCTGGAGTACTGGACGACGGCCTGCTCGGCTCGCTCACACGGGAGCGGGTGGACCGCGTGCTGGCCGCGAAGGTTGACGGCGCCTGGCACCTGCACGAGCTCACAGAAGGGCTCGAGCTGTCCACGTTCGCCTTGTTCTCCTCGATCGCGGGAACGCTGGGCAGTGGCGGTCAGAGCAGCTACGCGGCGGCGAACGCCTTCCTCGACGGGCTCGCGGTGCATCGTGGCGCACGCGGGCTTGCCGCCACCTCGATCGCGTGGGGGCTGTGGGAGCAGGACGGGGGGATGAGCGGTCATCTCGCCGATGCCGACCTTGCGCGTTTGGCGCGCGCCGGCGTTGTGGCCCTGTCCGAGGAGCACGGCGTAGCGCTGTTCGATCGTGCTCTTCAGAGTGGCGAGGCCAGCGTGCTGGCGGCACGGCTGGAGCCGGCGGCGCTGCGCGCGCAGGCCGATGTCGGGGAGCTCTCGCCGTTGCTGAGCGGCCTGCTGGGCGCTCGCTCGCGCCGCGCGCGCGGTCGCGCGCAGCGAGGCTCCTCGCAGCTACGCCTGACGGCGATGGAGAGGAGCGAGCGCGAGCATGCGGCGATCGAGCTCGTGCGCTCCCACACGGCGAGCGTACTGGGGCACGCGACGGCGGAGCGGGTGCAGATGCGGCTCACGTTCAAGGAGCTCGGCTTCGACTCGCTCGCCGCGGTGGAGCTGCGCAACCGGCTCACCCGCGCCACCGGCCTGCGCCTGTCGAGCACCCTGATCTTCGACTATCCCACTCCGACCGAGCTGGTGGGGCACATCCTCAACGAGTTGAGCGGTATCCGGGCGAGTGTTCCTCGCACACGGTCGGCGGTCGCGGTCGCGGTCTACGAGCCGATCGCGATCGTTGGGATGAGCTGCCGTTATCCGGGCGGCGTGCGCTCGCCGGATGCGTTGTGGGAGCTGGTCGCAAATGGGCAGGACGGGATCTCGAGCTTCCCGACGGACCGCGGCTGGGATCTGGAGAGCCTGCGCTCACCCGACTCCGAGAGCACAACCAGTTGGGCTCGCCAGGGTGGCTTTCTCGCGGATGCCGCCGAGTTCGACGCCGAGTTCTTCGGGATCGGCCCGCGCGAGGCGCTGGCGATGGATCCCCAGCAGCGGCTCCTCTTGGAGACCTGCTGGGAGGCGATCGAACAGGCCGGTATCGACCCGTTCTCGCTGCGCGGCAGCGACGCGGGCGTGTTCGCGGGGATCTCGGCCTCAGGCTATGGCCGGGGCTCGGCCTCGTCGTCTTTGAACGTGGACGGCTACCGTCTCACCGGCAACGTCACGAGCGCTGCGTCCGGCAGAGTGGCATACACGCTTGGACTGGAGGGTCCGGCGGTTTCGATCGACACGGCCTGCTCCGCCTCGCTTGTGGCCCTGCACCTCGCCTGTCAGGCGTTGCGCCATGGCGAGTGCTCGATGGCCCTCGCCGGGGGCGTCATGGTGATGGTTTCTCCGGACCTGTTCGTCGAGTTCAGCCGTCAGGGCGGGTTGGCTCGGGACGGTCGCTGCAAGGCATTCTCCGCCGATGCCGATGGCACCGGTTGGAGCGAGGGCGCCGGTGTGCTGCTGCTCGAGCGCCTCTCCGATGCGCAGCGCCACGGCCATCCGATCGCCGCGGTGGTGCGCGGCAGCGCAATCAACCAGGACGGTGCAAGCAACGGGCTGACGGCGCCGAACGGTCCTTCCCAACAGCGGGTGATCCGCCAGGCGCTAGCCAACGCCGGCCTGCAGGCCCACCAGGTGGAAGCCGTCGAGGCGCACGGAACCGGCACCACGCTCGGCGACCCTATCGAGGCGCAGGCGTTGATTGCGACCTACGGTCAGGGTCGCGACAGCGAGCACCCGCTGTGGCTCGGCTCGATCAAGTCGAACATCGGCCACGCCGCAACGGCAGCCGGGGTTGCCGGTGTGATCAAGATCGCGATGGCGCTCAAGCGCGAGGTGCTGCCACGGACGCTGCACGTCGAGAAGCCCTCGACGAAGATCGATTGGTCGGCCGGTGCGGTTGAGCTGCTGAGCGAGGCGAGGCCGTGGACCGCCAACGGGCAGCCTCGCCGCGCAGGCATTTCGTCGTTCGGGATCAGCGGCACCAACGCGCACGTGATCGTCGAAGAGGCGCCGGCGCCCGAGCAGGCGGCGATTGCGCCCGGCGAGCCGGCTCCTCCCGCTCCCGCTCCCGTGCCGTGGGTGATCTCTGCCAAGAGCGAGTCCGGAATGAAGGGTCAAGCTCGACGGCTGCTCGACCACGCCTACCGACATCCAGAGCAGCCGATCGCCGACGTCGGAGTGTCGCTGGCGGCGCGCCCGGCGCTCGAGCGGCGCGCCGTGGTGGTTGCGGGCGCACGGGAGGAGCTGCTGGCAGGTTTGAAGGCCCTGGCGAGCGGAGTGACTCATCCGGGGGTGACGCACGCGGCAGCGAGCGAGGGCGGCAAGGTCGCGTTCATGTTCAGCGGCCAGGGAGCCCAACGTGCGGGTATGGGGCGAGGCCTGTATGAGGGGTTCCCCGTCTTTCGCGAAGCGCTCGAGCAGGTGTGTGAGCCGCTGGATCGTGCTCTTGGAGGCTCGCTGCGCGAATTGATGCTTGGCGAGCCGGACGCGAGTGCGGCGGGGGACGGCGGTGGCGCGTCGGCAACGGGATCGATGGATCGGACCATGTTCGCCCAGCCGGCGCTGTTTGCGTTCGAGGTGGCGCTGTTCAGGCTTATCGAGAGCTGGGGCGTCACGCCGGACCTGTTGCTGGGCCATTCGGTGGGCGAGCTCGTGGCGGCGCATCTGGCAGGCGTGCTGTCGCTCGCCGACGCGTGCACCCTGGTGGTGGCGCGCGGCCGCCTGATGGACGCGTTGCCGGAGGGTGGGGCGATGGTGGCGGTGGAGGCGTCCGAGGAAGAGGCGCTCTGCTCGCTCGCCGAGGTTACGGGGAGGGTGGCGCTCGCGGCGGTGAACGCCCCCGCGTCGGTGGTGCTCTCCGGCGACGAGGAGGCGGTGTCGCGGCTTGCCGGCATGTGGCGGGACCGCGGACGCAAGACGAGGAGGCTGACAGTGAGCCATGCGTTTCACTCGCCGCACATGGACGGGATGCTCGGCGAGTTCGCGCAGGCCGCTCATGGGGTGTCCTTCTGCGAGCCGCGCATCCCAGTCGTCTCGAACGTGACGGGCGAGATTGCGGACGGGGAGCTGTGCGACCCCGACTACTGGGTGCGCCACGCACGTGAGACGGTGCGCTTCGCGGATGGTGTTCGCCGGCTGTCGGCCGCGGGCGCGGACCGCTTCCTCGAGCTGGGCCCCGACGGTGTGCTCAGCGCCATGGCCCGCGAGTGC
>JBARJU010000253.1:0-2067 GCA_049800435.1 Solirubrobacteraceae bacterium | reverse complement strand
CGTGTGGACGCTTGCGCCGACATGGGTGTTGGACCGGTGCACGCGCCGCTATGGCGACGCCTTCACGCTCACATTCGGCCCGAGCGGGCGCAAACTCGTGATGCTCAGCGACCCCGACGCTGTCAAGGCCGTGTTCACCGCGCCACCCGGCGTGGCGCCCTCGGCGGCGGGCGCCTCCCCGATCGCCCCGATCATGGGGCCGAGCTCCGTGATCGTGCTGACCGGTCCCGAGCACATGCGCCAGCGCAAGCTGCTCTTGCCGCCATTTCACGGCGATCGCATGCGCGAGTATGAGCACGTAATCGTGCAGGCCACGCGGCGCAGCATGGCCGAGTGGCCGCTCGGGGAGCCGATGAAGCTGAGCGAGCGCACGCGCGCGATCACGCTCGAGGTGATCCTGCGCGCGGTGTTCGGCGTGGAGGCCGAGCGCATGGGCGCCTTGCGCGATGCGATCGGGGGTCTGCTCACGCCGGGCCAGACGCTGGCGCTGCTGGTGGGCGCGCTGCGCCGTCCCGTCGAAGCGCGTCCCACCGGTTCGATCGGGCGCGCGCTCGACCGCCTCGACGAGGTGACCTATGCCGAGATTGCCCGACGCCGCACGCAGGAGGACCTGGCAGAGCGCACCGACATCCTTTCGCTGCTGATGCTCGCACGCGACGAGGACGGGCAGGCGATGACAGATCGGGAGCTACGCGACGAGCTCGTCACGCTGCTGCTCGCCGGGCATGAGACGACCGCCACGGCAGTGGCCTGGGCGGTCGAGCGGCTCGTGCGCCACCCCGACAAGCTGGGCCGCCTCGTCGCCGAGATCGACGAGGGCGAGGGCGACGAGTACATGCAGGCGGTGATCTCAGAGACGCTGCGC
Organism: Solirubrobacteraceae bacterium; assembly: GCA_049800435.1. GTDB lineage: Bacteria > Actinomycetota > Thermoleophilia > Solirubrobacterales > Solirubrobacteraceae > Palsa-744. The sequence continues at coordinate 1,202 of JBARJU010000253.1, read as the reverse complement.
GTGAGGCCGGTCGTGCCGATGGTCGTGAGGGTCTTGCGCGAGCCGCTCAGCGTGGGTGGGCGCGAGCTGCCAAAGGGCACGCGTGTGGTGCCGTCGATCTATCTCACCAATCGCAACCCGAAGGTGTACGAGGAACCGAACGAGTTCGTGCCCGAGCGCTTCCTGGGCAAAGCGCCCGAGACGTTCTCGTGGATCCCCTTTGGCGGCGGCATCCGCCGCTGTATCGGAGCGTCGTTTGCGACGCTCGAGATGAAGCTCATCCTGCAGACTGTCCTGAGCGAGCTGGCTCCGAGCGTGCCCACCCGCGGCGGACGACTGTGGCGTCGTGGCGAGTGGAACCGCAGGCGCGCGATCACGCTCGTGCCATGGGCGGGCGCGCGCGTGGTGTGGCGCCGGCGCTAGACGACCGGGTGAGTCTAAATTCGGGCTCCCACGCGCGCGTGGGGGAGCGCCGTGGCGAGTACCGCCCGGAGCGGGAGGTAGCTTGAGAGGATGCACCCGCAGAGTCAGGTGAGCGAGCACGAGGCTTCCGCTCGCCCAACCCCCGAGCAGCTGCTCGCCCGCTTCGGCCTCCAAGCGTTCAGACCGGGCCAGCGCGAGGCGGTGCAGGCCGCGCTTGACGGGCGCGACAGCCTCGTGGTGATGCCCACGGGCGGCGGCAAGTCGCTCTGCTATCAGCTTCCGGCGCTCGCGGGCGAGGAGCTCGTGGTGGTCGTAAGCCCGCTTATCGCGCTGATGGCAGACCAGCGCAGACGGTTGGAGCAGGCCGGTGTGAACGCGGCGATGCTGGCGTCGGGGATGGTTGACGGGCACAACGAGCAGGCGCTCAGGGCCATCTCCTCGGGGGAGGCATCGCTCGTCTTGGCTGCCCCCGAGCGCTTCGCCTCGCGTGCCTTTCGCGAGACGCTGGCGACGCGCAGGGTGGGGCTGTTCGTCGTCGACGAGGCTCACTGCGTGGCCGAGTGGGGACACGACTTCAGGCCCGACTACCTGCGCTTGCACGACGCGATCGAATCGCTTGCCGCCCGCCCGCCCCGCCCGGCGGTGATGGCGGCGACCGCGACCGCCACGCCGCGCGTGGCCGAGGAGATCGCCGCGCGGCTTGGCTTGCGCGATTGGCTGGCCGTGCGCTCGGGCTTCGATCGGCCCAACCTCACATTTGACGTCGTGGGCCTTGAGGGAGCGGGCGCCGTGGGGGGGCC
>JBARJU010000252.1:0-5214 GCA_049800435.1 Solirubrobacteraceae bacterium | reverse complement strand
AACTCGATCCGATACGGGCTATGCCTCGGCATCAGCGTCCCTTCACGAGAGGACAGGATGCCAGACACGCTACGGCCGATGTCGGACGCTAATACGTAGCCTTACTTACGAAAATGAGCACTAAGGCTAGTCGGAGCGGCGTCACCTACCGGCTTGCTTCGTGGTTCCGCTCTTACCGCTGTTACTTCACGGGTGAGAACCTTCATGTCCAGGTTCGGCTGGATGGCCTTGGCGCCTCACGGCAGCGATCCACTCCCCCAGCCCACCCAGGGACTAGGTTTGCGGTGCCGAGAGGGCAGGGCGGCGTGGGTGTCGAGGAACAGGACGCCGTCGTGGGCGAGTGTTCGGGAATGTACCTTGAAGGAGCGCTACCGCTATTCGTCCTGAGCGAGCACGTCGGGGCGGCCGGCGAGAAGCGCCGCATTCACGCGGAAGCACGAGTCTGAGTGCGACGCTGCTGAAGCCGCACCGGACTGCCGCTTTCAGCGCCGTGCTTGCAGCCAATCGAAACGCGGCTAGCGATCTGCTGCACCCTGCTGTTGGCGAGGAGCAGGTCGCTTGGATCTGTGACCTGTCAGATCTGCTTCTGCCGTGGCAAGCGAGTCAGCGACCGATGCGGTAGCGAACGTGCGTCGCACGCGGGGAGTGGATCACCTCGACCGGCTGTAGGCCGGGGTCTTGCACTCCGTCGAACAGGCGCTCGCCGGCGCCGAGCAGAACGGGAGCGACGTCGAGCATAAGCTCGTCGATCACGCCCGCAGCGAACGCCTGCCGCACGGTGGAGGCGCCACCGGCGATGTCGACGCCGAGGTCGCCGGCCGCCGCCTCCGCGCGCTCAAAGGCGACATCGAAGCCTTCGGTGATGAAGTGGAACGTCGTCCCGCCCTCCATCGCGATCGGGTCGTGCGGGTAGTGGGTGAGAACGAACACAGGAGCGTGATAGGGCGGCTCGTCGCCCCACCACCCGCGCCAGTTCACGTCCCACGGGCCCCGAACCGGGCCAAACATGTTGCGGCCCATCACGTACGCTCCGCAGGGCGTCATGAGCTCGTCGCGCACGCGGGCGTCGGCTTCATGGAAGGGCTCGTCCAGGTGCCAGTGGTGGAGCTCCAGGCCGCCGACGCCGAGCGGGTTGTCGCGGCTCTGATCGGTGCCGGCGACGAAGCCGTCGAGAGAGATGGACATGTGGCATGTGGTTGGTGTCATGTGAACCAAGACCACCGAATCGACGAGAAATCATCGGTGGGGAACGCCCTCGCGAAGGCTAGCGGTTGCCAGGGTCCACGGCCGACTGGGCACCTCGCGCCGCGTGGCCGCCAAGTCGGACCTGCCCCGGTTTCCTCGCGCGACGAGTACCCGCACGGCCACCAGCCAGCGACCCGCTCCGCGCGGATAGCAGGGCACGGCCGATCGCTAACTGGGATCCCTTTGGCTGCAAGCGCCGGCGCGAAAAGCGGGAGTCGGTTGCAGCTCCCCAGCGTCGCACTCAGACTTGCTTCCGCGTGAATGCGGCGCTTCTCGCCGGCTGCCCCGACGTGCTCGCTCAGGACGAACAACGGCGCTGAGACGACGCGAGCCGAGCAGCAGCGCGCCGCGGTCGGACCTCGCGAGGTGTGTGGTTCGCCGAGTGCGCCCGCCGAGCGTGGAATGGGCATGCTCTGGATTGGGTAGGTTCCGATGACCCAACGAACACGAGGAGCGGTTATGGCTGTAGGAATTCGCATCAAGCTCGCCGGGGTGGACGCTGAGCAGTTCGACAAGGTGGAGGCGGCGATCAATCCGCGCGCCGATCACCCCGACGGGCTTATCTTCCATGCGTCCGGTCCGATCGAGGGGGGTTGGGGCGTACTTGACTTCTGGGAGTCGCGCTCGCAGTTCGACAGTTTCGCGGCAGGGCGCATTGGCCCCGGGGTCCAAGCCGCCGGGGTCACAGCCGAGCCGGAGATTCACGAATTTCCTGTTCACGAGTATCTGTCGCGGTAGGACGGCGCATCCAAAAGGCAGCAGCCCGTCTTCTGCTGCCTTTTCAGCCCCTCATCGTCCGATAGCAATCCGGCTTCGGCCGACGGCCGCCAAGGCGGCCTCCCTTCCGCCGCAAACGCGCGTGTCCGTGATCCACTCCGAGACGCCTGAGTTGGACGACCTTCGAACACGCCGACCGAGAACCGACGCGTTCCGCTTGCGCCCGGCAATGCGACGGCGAGCACGTCACGACACCTGTGACCCCCGTGTCGTCCACCGTATGCGTGAGCGTGACTACCTGCTCGGGCACTCGCACTTCACCGTAAGGGGGAGCCGCGCGACCTGCTCCATGGAGTTACAGGCAGCTACGATGCAAGGAAGCGCTCGATGTCTGCAATCTCGCGGGCGAGCGCCGGAGTGGGCGTGGGCCGTCCGAACCACGCCGGTTCGGGGCGGCCCTTCTTGATGGACCAGGTACCTGTTGCTGCTCCGCGATTGAGTACGACGGGTTTGAGCATCCCGCCGCCCCTCAGGATGTGATGGTCGTGCTCGGCGAGGACGAATGGCTCGCGAGTGCGATAGCCGAGCATGAGCGTGTCGAAGGCGGCGAGCAGCAGACAGGGCGGCGTGTCATCGGTGGGCGACGCGTCAACGTCGCTCGGCGCCCCGGCGGCTTCGAGTGCCCGGCGCGCCTGTGTGATGGGCAGCGAGGACCATTTCGCGAGGTCGGTTGCGTCGCAGGGGCCGTAGCCTGCGCGGTAGCGGGCGCCAAGGATCGCGAGTGCCTCGTCGGGGTCGACCGCCGGGGGCGGATCGGCCGCGTGCAGCAGGCCGGCAGTGTCGGTGACGATAAGCCCCTGTGTCGAGAGCCAGGGAACGAATGTGTTGATCGGACCCTGCTCGAGCGACGGGTGGCCACGCTCGATGAGCGCGCGCAGCAGCGACGGCCGGTCGCGGGGGCGCTCGCCGCAGAGCTCAACGACGTCCCCGCGCATGGCGTTTACCTCCTCCACGAGGCCGAAGCGCGCGAAGCGCGCGCCGAACACGCGCGCATTTCGCCCGGCGAATAGCGCGTGCAGCCAGGGCCGATCGGATGCCGCGATCAGGTGCACCGTGCCGCGGACCGTCCACGTGCGCAGGAGCGGCGCGGCGCGGACGGCGCGTCGGGTGAGGCCGGGCACGCGCGAGCGCAGTGCAAGAGCCGCGGCGCGCAGATCCTGAGCCTGGACACCGATCACGGCTAGCGCCGCTTCCTCGGCACTCTTGCACGCCGTTGCCGGCGTCAGCCGCTGCGCCGCCAGACGGCCAGCACACAATCGCTCGTCAGCGTCCATCCGACAATCCTCGCATTCAGGCCGCGGATCACCGCCTGGTAGGGCCAACTCTAGAGGCCGGGCCTTCTGCCGTGCCAAGGATCATGGCTGCGACCGCCGCGCTGCTCAACCTCCGCCGCCGACCAAGAGCGGGAGCATCCAGTCCGAGGCGCCAAGCTCCCGCTCGGGACGAGCCGCGACAGTGCAAAGCGTTGAGTGCCGCACTGGTGCAGTCGCCAGCAGCAGCGAGCGCGCTCCGGCCAGTAACCGGCAGCAGCTCCATCTCGACCAGGCGGACGCCTCGGGTGCGACCGACGAGGTGCTCGCTCGCTCGTGCAGGAGTGGCAGTGAGCTGAGCCTGGGGCTGTGAGCGCCGGGGCTGATCCAGCCCGCGGTCCTGTTGGTGGCACCCTCGTTGAGGGCAAAGCCGATGGAGCCGATAACTGAAGAACAATGTGGCTTTGGCTCGTGCCGATCGCGGCCTTTCTTGCCGGCCTGTGGTTGCGTCGGTGGTGGCTGGCGCTGGTGCCGGTAGTCGTCGCGATCGCGCTGATCGCCTACACGGTGCTGGAGGGAGCCTGGAACCCAACGCCCAGCGGCGACAACGAGGGCGCCATTGCCTTCCTGGGCATCGTAGTGCTCGCGCTCGGAGCAGAGTTGGCTCTGCTCGTGGGCTCGCTCGTTCGAGTCGCGCATGAGAAGCTGCGTGGCAACACGACCGCCTCCAAACAAGCCGCGCGAGCGGGCGGCGGCGTTGCTCTGGTGAGCCTGCTCTTCGCTGGCCTGATCGCTCGTCTCACCTTTTCCGCCAAGTTCATCACTGTCGCCATCGCCGCCGTGGTGATCGCTGGTGTGGTGGTTGGTCTATGGCGCATCGCGCGTCGCTGGCCTGGCTGACATCGAGCGCTGCACCGCGCCGTTTGTCAAGGCAAACGGACACCCATGACAAGACCGCAGGGTCGTGTTGGGGACGTTCGAGCGAAGGCTCGGATCAGGCCGAATACCTGGCTCGTGCGACGTTGAAACCGCGCTCCTGCTTCGCGTGCGACGAGCGCTGTCGTCATGTCGCTCGTCGCGCAAAGCGAGTGTGTTCCGATCCACGCGGACGGTCCGAGCTCGATAGGACGGAAGCCTGTCGCTTGCCGCGGCGCTCCATCGGCAAGTACATGGCACCATCTTCAAGGGCATGGAGTCATCGACGAGATCAGGACCGTGTAGTCAGCGTTCGTACGGTTGCCCTCGAAGAAGTTCACGCAGCCGGCTCGATGGCCGCTTTGGTCGTAGACAACGAAGCTGTTGGTTGTCCAACGGTCGAACCGACCCGCTTTGTCGACCTGCCCTGGCTGAAGCGGCGTGTGGGCGTCAAGCGAATCGCCCCGCTGGCAACGCGAAGCGCAATGCTCGACCACGACTGCGATCGTGGTGTTGTTGCGCAGATTGATGTCGATGGCGTCCATAGGCGACCAGTCGTAGACCCGGATGCGTTGAGACAGGGCTTGGAATCCTATGGTGCCTCCTATGAGGATGGCCAGGCTAAGGGTCAGCATCAGCACGAAGTACGCCGGGTGCATGTCCCCGGTGAAGCGATATGTCCTACGAACGCTGGGAGCTTTACCTTCTCATACACGCGGACAGTGTGGCACCCTGCGAGCTGTGAGAGTGCTGCTTTCGCGCCGGATGCGAGCGCGTCCTCGGCCGAGCCGTACGCGCCCGCTCAGGACGAGGACCGTGTCTGGGGTCCACCGGGGCGAGCGCTTCCGTTTCGTCTGGCGCAGCGGGCGTGTGCCAATCCTCAGTCCGTGCGCTCGGTGCTGTCGGGTAAGCCCGGCACATTGCTGTGCCGGGCTCCCCTAAGAACCGGACTTGCGGCTTTCACCGCATCCGGCTCAAGCGAGCCCTGATGGCTCGTAGGCGTTGTGCAGTGCCAGGCCGTGGCCGT
>JBARJU010000251.1:0-3094 GCA_049800435.1 Solirubrobacteraceae bacterium | reverse complement strand
ACGCGCTCGACCTCCACACACTCGCCCCCAACCAACATTAGGTCACACACCACCCGCCACCCGCAAACCCCCACCCCATAAGGGAAAACAGGCAGTCAACGAACCCCGACCCGGAAAGTCACGCTAGTGTCGGCTCTTTTTTGGGATAGCTGTTCGTTCAGGGGGTCTACCTGCGCGACGCGCCAACACGGGAGTCCTGCCCGTGTCAGGCTCAGGCGTGGATGCTCCCGAGGCTCTGAGCTCGACTGCGCTCAGTAGCGCGCGAGCGTGATCGTCATGTTGTCCTGGATCGTGTGGGCCTCACCCGTTTCGATCCCATCGGTAAAGAACGCGAATGCGAGGATGTGCCCGTTCTGAGCTGTGCAGTAGCCGGCGAGGTTCGACACGCCGATCAACGTGCCCGTCTTTGCCTGACAGCGCCCACTCGCGGGCGTGTAACGCATGCGCTCTGACAGTGTTCCCGTGTGGCCCACGATCGCGAGGTCGTTGCGCAGCGTCGTGCCGAGCGGGCTGTGGGCCAGCGTTCTCAGCAGCGACACGACCTGGTACGGCGAGGTCGAGTCGGAGTGCGACAGGCCCGAGCCGTCGAGCACACGCGGGTGCAGGCCCAGGTGGGCGATCGCCCCTCGCACCACGGCCGCGCCCGCCGCGGTCGTGCCGGCTCCGCCATAGCGCGCCCCCAGATCCTTGAGCAGCGTCTCCGCGAGGAAGTTGTCCGAGGGCGGGAGCGTCAGTCCGAGCAGCGTGGAGAGCGGGGGAGAGCTTGCGCTCGCGATGACCGTCGCCCCGGGCGGGGCCGTCGCGGCGCCGCCGCCGTGCACGACGATCCCATCGGCTCTGAGCGCTCCGCGCAATTGCAACGCCGCGTAGGCCGCCGGGGCGTGCGCCCCGCCCTGTGTGCCTGTCGCGCCGCGGTTGAAGGCAAGCGCGCTCAGGTTGCCTTCGAGGTCGGGGTCGAAGGCGTAGCCGCTTGCGGGCTCGCCGCGCAGCGAGTCCAGATAGGACTCGTCGCCGTTGATCGTGCCCGTCACGCTACGCACGCCCGCGGCCCTCACGAGCCCGGCGAGCTTTGACACGGTGGTTCCCTCGCCGCCGTACTGTCTTGCCACGAACGCGGCTCCTCCGAACGTGGGATCGCCTCCGCCGCGCAGGTACAGGTCGCCTTCCCAACGCCCGCCCGGTCCGGGGTGGCCGCTACCGAGCACGGTCGTCGCGAGCGTGGCTTCGGCGCCCATCGTCTCGAGCGCCGCGCTGGCCGTGTAGAGCTTCTCCACCGACGCCGGTGGACGGGCCTGCTCGGCCCGCTCGCTAAACAGGGGCGCTTCTGTTGTCAGGTCCAGCACATAGGCTCCCGAGCGTGGCCCCACGATCCCCATCTCGTGACTCAGCTGCCCCGCGAGCGCGCTCTGGGCGAGGGGCGCCGCGGCCATGGTGCTCGGCGTGCTCGCCCGCGCTCCCCGAGCAACGGGCGCCACACGCGCGTCGCGTGGCGCGCTCTGGGCGAGTGGCGTTACATGCGCGCTGCGTGGGGCGCTCGCAGCGAGGGATGCCGCCGTCGCGCCGCCCGGCGTGCTCATCGGCGATGTTGTGGCGGCGAGCAGCGGAAGGGCGAGTGTGCGTAGAAGTCCGCGAGTATTCATGGAATCACGTAACAGTACGTACAATCAGTACTCATGGGTGAGGTTGTCAAGTTGAAGCCCCCTGCACGGGGGGGTTCGGGCTCTAGAACACGGTCCACCTCCAAGCGGAGCGCTCCCGCGAGAACGAACCGGCGGCGTCAGCCGCAATCAAATAAGACTGCCCTTGTGCTCGGCGGAGGGGGCTTCACGGGGGGCGTATACGAGATCGGGGCCCTGCGCGCGCTCGACTTGCTCGCCACCAACCGCACCGTCAACCAGTTCGACGTCTACGTGGGCACCTCCGCGGGGGCGTTCGTGGCGTCGCTGTGCGCCAACGGGGTCACACCCGAGGAGATGATGCGGGTCGTCACCCACCAGGGTCCCCAGGCGTTCAGGGACATCGACCTCGGCGACCTTCTGCGCCTGAACCTCCCGGAGCTGGCGCGCACGGGTGTGCGGCTGCCGCTGAAGATGATCTCGATGGCGCGGCAGCTCTTGCCCCATCTCGGCCAGGTCTCCTTGATCGATATCGTGCTCGGCCTTGCCGAGGCCTTGCCGACAGGGGCCTACACCGGCGAGGGCATCGAGTGCTACCTGCGCAAGGTGCTCGCCGAGGAAGGGCGCCACGACGACTTCCGCGCGCTCGAGCGCGAGCTGTACCTCGTCGCCACCGACCTCGACTCGTGCGAGCGGATCGTGTTCGGCGCCGACGGCTTCGACGAGGTGCCGATCTCCACCGCCGTGCGCGCCTCCGGCGCGCTGCCGATGGTCTACGCGCCGGTCAAGGTCGGCGATCGCGAGCTGATCGACGGTGGGATCGTGTCCACGACGAACCTCGACATCGCCGTCGAGGCGGGCGCGGATCTCGTGATCGTGATCAACCCGATCGTCCCATTCGTCAACGACCGCGGCGAGGACGCCTTGGCAGTCAGCGGGCGCCCGCCCATGCGGATCTCCGACATGGGCTTCTCCAAGATCGGCTACCAGGCCTTCAAGCTGCTCGGCCATCGACGCCTTCACGAGGTGGCGACCATGTGGGGGGAGCGCTACCCGGGCGTCGACATCGTGCTGATCGAGCCCGAGCCGACCGACTCGCTGATGTTCGAGACCTCGATCATGAGCTTCTCCTCGCGCATCGAGATCGCCCGCCACGGCTTTCAGTCGGTGACCTATCACCTGCATGACCAGTACGAGCGCTACCGCGAGATCTGGGCGCGCCATGGCATCGATATCTCGGCGCGGCGCGTGCGCAAGGTGGTGGAGCACTTCGAGGCCGAGGAAGAGGAGGTTGGCGCGTGGCGGAAAATCCTCGAGGGCACCACGGGCGCGCTGCTGCGCCAGTCGGGCTTCGGCTAGACGAGTGCCCGGTCGATCGCGCTGAGCAGGCGCGTCGAGGCGGCCTCGTCGTGGATCGAGATGCGCACGTGGCGCGGCTCGCCGAGCGCGTCGCCGGCCGCCACGACGATGCCCGAGCG
>JBARJU010000250.1:0-12251 GCA_049800435.1 Solirubrobacteraceae bacterium | reverse complement strand
GCACATGTGCCGTCCGGCGCCCCCCCTACATTCCCGCGCATGTCCGAAGACACCTTGCGGCGCGCCGTGGCCGAGATGGTCGGCGCCTTCACACTCACGTTCATCGGCGCCGGGGCCGCGGCCGCCGCCGGCGCGATCTCCGACTCGTCCCTGATCGGGGTGGCGGTCGCCAATGGGCTTGCGATCGGCGTGATGGTCGCCGCCCTGGGCCACATCTCAGGGGGCCACTTCAACCCGGCCGTGACGCTGGGCTTCCTGATCACGCGCAAGATCAAGCCGGCGCTGGCGGGCGTGTACTGGATCGCGCAGCTTGGCGGCGCCGCGCTGGCGGCGCTGTTCGTAAGGCAGTTGCTGCCGCGGGCGACCACCGAAGCGGTGGGCCTCGGCGTGCCGGCGCTCGGGCACGGCGTCAACGCCAGCTCCGGCTTTCTGCTCGAGGCGATCCTCACCTTCTTCCTGGTGTTCGTGGTGTTCGGCGCGGCCGTGGACACACACAACCCGTTCAATGCGGTCGCGGGACTGGCGATCGGATTGACGATCGCGATCGACGTGCTGTTCGGCGGCCCGTTTACCGGCGCCGCGATGAACCCGTCGCGGGCATTCGGGCCGCAGCTGGTGGGCGACCACTGGGCCAATGGATGGGTTTGGTACGCGGGACCGCTGCTCGGGGGGGCGGTCGCCGCCGGCTTGTACTCGTTCCTGTACTTGCGCGGCAAGCCTGAACCCGGCGCCGCTACCTGATGCGCAGCAAGCCTGAACCCCGCACCGCGACCTGAGCTCGTGTCCCGAGTCACGGGACAGTAGGTGCCGCGCGCGAGCGTGTATCTGGCCCGTCACGGCCAGACCGCGTACAACCTCGAGCGTCGCTTCCAGGGCCACCTGCCGGTGCCGCTGGATCAGACAGGGCTGGAGCAAGCAGCCGATCTAGCCGAGCGTGCGAGCGCGCACGAGTTCGCGGCGCTTTGGTGCAGTCCGCTGCGACGCGCGCGCGAAACCGCGGATATCGTCGCCGGCCGCATCGACCTCGAGCCGCGCGAGGAGCCGCGCATGATGGAGACCGACGCGGGCGACTGGACCGACCGTTTGTTCGTTGACGTGCAGGCAGAGAACCCCGACGGCTTCGCCGGCTTCATCGAAGGAAAGCCCGACTTCGCGTTTCCCGGCGGCGAGTCGTTTGCCCAGCAGGGCGTGCGCGTCGCCGCCGCGCTGGTCGACATCGAGCAGGGCGAGCTACCCGCGCTCGTGGTGTGCCACGGCGTCGTGATCCGTATCGCCCTCTTCCAGCGCGCCGGCCACAAGGTCGCGCTTGCCGAGCGAGTCCCCAACGCGGCCCTGGTCCCGCTCGATCCGGCCGAGGCCGAACACGCCGAGTTGGGCGGCGGCGAGGCGCTGCCACCGAGCTAGACAACGCCCATGCCAGGCGACCACGATCGAAACAGCGTCGCCGAGACGCACTCAGCGCGAAGCGCCGTCCCCGCCCCCCGCAAGCTTCGAGACGAGCCCGGCCCCTTCGCGTGCCATGCGCGAGCGCGGAACCACGAGGTCGAAGCCAGCGCCCTCGGCTCGGTGCCGCGCATCGACGTCCACATGCGAGTAGAAGGCGAGCGTGCGAATGCCCTGAAGGGAGCCGGCGGCTGACAGCGATTCCACGAGCTCGGCGCCGTGAAAGGCGTCGTCGGTGAGATCGACTATCAGCACCCTCGCGCCGGCCAGCGAAGCACGCACAGCGTCGCCGTTACCCAGCAGCTCGACCTCGTGGCCGTCCGCCAGCAGCGCCGCCTGCACGCGCGAGCCGAACAGGAGGTCCGGTATGAAGGCCGCGATACGTGCCATTGGCTCGACCAGTCCCGGCGAGGCAGCCCGAGCGGCCTACTGCGCCCGCAGGCGGGCGAGCTCATCGCGCACCGACTGCGGGCGGCCCCACATCTGGGTGACCTCGACACGTCCGGCACGCTGCTCGCGCAGGACCATCTCGCCCTCGATTCCAGCCTCGTCGAGCAGCCGTAGCGTGCCGTGGACGGTCGGCGCGGAGGCGGCGTGGCCGAAACGATGGGCCACGAGCAGCCGCCAGTGCCAGTCGTGATGGGAATAGGGCCGTGCGTTACACGTGGCGAGGTAGACGCAGGCGTCGATGTAGCGCGACTCCTCAGCTATGCGCAGGTCGAGCTCCAGGTCGGTCCAATCGTCGGGGAGCGAGTCGACGATGCGCTGGAATGTGTCCGCGAGGCCCATTCGGCCTCAAGCCTAGCGACTGGCCTGTCGCGCACCCACTGACCATCGCGAGCGAGCCCGGCAACCGAGGCCCCTATCCTCGAGAGCTATGGCGGCAACGGATACAGCCACGCTCGCGAACGAATATGCAACGCTGACCGAGCGCTGCGGCCTGGTGGACAGATCCGCGCGCGGGAAGCTCGCGCTGAGCGGCGCGGGCGCCGTCGAGTTCCTCAACGGCCAGGTGACGAACGAGCTCCTCGGCCTGAAACCCGGAGACGGCTGCTATGCGACCTTCCTCACGCACAAGGGCAAGATGCTCGGCGACCTGCGTATCCTCGCGGCCGGCGAGGACCCCGACGGAGAGCCGTGCGAACTACTGCTCGACACCGAGCGCAGCTCGCTTCAGTCCCTGTTCGACATGATCCGCCGCTTCAAGGTCGGCTACGACGTGGAGCTGCACAAGCGCACTCTGGAGCGCTCGCTGCTCTCGCTGATCGGCCCGCTCGCAGACGAAGTCGCGGCAAGCGCCTTTGGGGCAAGCGCTCCCGAGCGCGAGCACACCCACGCGCTCCTGAGCCTGGATCGGGCCCCGGTACGCCTGATCCGCACAGACGTCGGGCTCGACACCCTGTTCGAGTCCTCGGCAACCGAGGCAGTTCGCGGCGCGCTCATGGGCGCGGGCGCCGTCACGACAAGCGAGGCGGCGGCCGAGATCGTGCGCGTCGAGCATGGCAGGCCGCGTTATGGGATCGACATCGACGAGAGCACGATTCCTCAAGAGGCGGGCCTAAACGAGCGCGCGGTGAGCTTCACGAAGGGCTGCTACGTCGGCCAGGAGACGGTGGCGCGCCTGCACTACAGGGGCAAACCCAACCGTCATCTGCGCGGGTTGCGCCTCTCCGAGCCGGTCCAGTCGGGTACCGAGCTGCGTCTCGGAGATCGCTCGGTCGGTCATCTGGGAAGCTCGGTGCTCTCCCCCACGCTCGGCCCGATTGGGCTGGCACTCATGCGCCGGGAGGCCGAGCCCGGAGCCGCGGTAGCCGTCGGTGAGCGCGGCGCGAGCGCGACCGTGGCGGAGTTGCCGTTCTCCCCCCGATAGGATTGCGTGCCGTTCCCGCCCCCGACACGCGAGGTCTCCGAGCACCGTGGCAATCGATCTTCAACGAGTCTCAAAGGTAGACGCAGAACCGGGCGAGCTGCCAAAGACGATGGCCGCATGGGTCATCCGCGAGGAGCGCCAGGGCGAGCCAAAGGATGCCTTCCAGCTCGAGGAGATCGATGTTCCGCAGCCTGGAGCGTTCGAGGTGATCGTGCGCGTGATGGCGGCCGGCGTCAACTACAACAACGTGTGGGCCGCGCTCGGCAAGCCGGTGTCGGTGATGAAGTACGGGGACCATCCCGAGTTCGGCCACCACATCGGCGGCTCGGACGCCTCGGGCGTGGTGTGGAAGGTCGGCGCGGGCGTGACGCGCTGGAAGCCGGGCGACGAGGTGGTCGTGCACTGCAACCAGGCCTCATACGAGGACCCCGAGGTGCATGGCCTGGACCCGATGGCGGCCCCGTCGCAGAAGATCTGGGGCTATGAGACGACGTGGGGGTCGTTCGCCCAATTCACGAAGGTGCAAGCCCAGCAGCTGCTGCCAAGGCCACAGGCGCTGAGCTGGTCGGAGGCGGCCTCCTATGGCCTCGTGTACTTCACCGCCTACCGCATGCTGATCACGCGCTGCAAACTTCAAGCGGGCCAGAAGGTCTTGATCTGGGGCGCCGCCGGCGGACTGGGCGTGTTCGCTACACAACTCTGCGCCGCGGCCGGGGCGCACTGCGTTGGCGTCGTCTCTTCCGCCGAGAAGGGCGAGCTCGTCAAGCGCCTGGGGGCGGTTGACTTCATCGATAGGGGCGAGTTCGCCGGGATGATGCGCAAGGGGGGCGAGTCGCCGGAGGAGGAGAAGGCACGCTTCGGCGCGTCGCGCGAATTCGCAAAGCGCGTTAAGCAGATCCTGGGCGACGCTCCGGACATCGTTTTCGAGCACGTGGGTCAGGCTACGTTCCCGACCTCGGTGTTCACCGTCAAGCCGTTCGGCAAGGTGGTCATCTGCGCCGGCACCACCGGCTTCAACCTCGACTTCGATGTGCGCTATCTGTGGATGAAGCAGAAGGAGATCCTCGGCTCTCACTTCGCCAACGCGTACGAGTGCATGAAGGCAAACGAGCTGATCGAGAGCGGGCAGATCCGTCCGGTGCTGTGGCGCACACTCGGCTTCGAGGGCGTCGCCGAAGCGCACCAGCTGATGCTCGAAAACAAGCACTTGGGCAAGATCTCGATCCTCGTCGGGGCTGAGTCCGACGATGAGGGCAAGACGGCAAGTGGCCCGGGCGCAATACACGCGGAGGTAGGTGGCTGATGGCAGGCACGGTGATCGTCCCTTGGTACGCGACGGGGTTCAGGGCCAACGACTTCGAGGAGGCGCTGAATAAGATCGCGCCGGTTGCGCTGCGCTACGGAGCGAGCTCCTACGCCGTGTACCGTGCGCGCGATGACCGCTACAAGTTCCAGCAGTTCGCGAGCTTCGACGAGCACATCGATTGGGAACGCTTTTGGGAGGGCCCGGAGATGACCGACTTCAGGGTGCGTCACTCCGGCTGGTACCAGATCCCGGTGCTGTATGGCTGGTGGGATCGCACGGCCGGCGGGAGCATCGAGGCGGGTTCAGCGGCGATCGAGGCCTCCAACGGGCACGCAAAGGGCGCGCCCGCCGGCAAGCTCATCTGACCTCAGCGACCCCGGCCAACCGGTAAGTCACGGTTTGATCGGTATGACTGTACTGTCGAAGAGGTTCGTGACCCACACGACGCCGAACCCGACCGCGATCGCGTTCAGCCGTCCTTCTACCGGGATCGGCTTGCCGAGGACTTTGCCGGAGCGTGGATCGATCCGGCTGACGCTTCCGCTCGAGTTTGCGACCCAGATCCCGTTCGGCGCCGCGGCGATCCCCTCGGGGCCGCGTCCCACCGGGATTGGCTTGATCTTGCCGGAGCTTGGGTCGATCCGGCTGACGGTGTTCTCGAGCGGATTGGTCACCCAAACAGCGCCGCCCCCCACCGCGATTCCTTGAACGCTGCGTCCGACGGGGATCACTTTGCTGATCGTGTCCGTTGCAGGGTCGATCCGCACTACCGTTTGAGCTCTAGACCTCGTTACCCAGACATGATCCAGCCCAACCGCGATGCCATTAGTATGCCTCCCTACCCCTTCGACCGTTCCGAGATCACCGGTTTGGAGGTCGATGCTGTTAACCGTGCCGTCCCCGGAGTTGGCCACCCATGCCGCCCCCAGTCCGACGGCGATCGTATTCGGGTCGGTTCCCACTTCCCCTTGGTCCACGACCTTGTGTAAGCGGGGGTCGAACCAGGCGACTTGACCGGCCTTGAGAAGCGCCATCCATACGTAGCCGCGCGGATCTACCGCGACCGAGTTCGGGTCTTCTTCGACCGTCGCCTCCCTCTTCACAGCGTCGTTGGTCGGATTGATCGAGCTGAGCGTGCCGACGTCCGAGCTGGTGACCCAAACTCGACCCTGTCCGACCGCGATCCCCACCGGGCTCCGCCCGACAGAGATCGCCCGCCCGACGATTGGCCCCGAGCTTCCCGAGAAAACACCCGTGAGCAGGAGCACCACAACCGTTATGGCGAGCAGCGCCACAGCCGCGAAAGCCCCGGCCGTCCATGGAGGCAGACCACCATCGCCCTGCTTATCTATAGACACCGGAGCGGGTTTGGGCTTAGGTACGGGTGTGGGTACTGGTGTGGGTACTGGTGTGGGTGTGAGTACTGGTGTGGGTGTCGGCTCTGAGAAAGTCGACGATCCCGCGCTGTCCCAGCCAACCTCGAACAGGCGCCCGTCATCGACGCTTGTAAACAGCACGGGCGTGGCCCACTCGAGCCCATGACCGGCCGCGAACATGCCACGCCGCGCGTCCGCCAAGGCCTCGTCGATCGGATGGCTGCGAGCCACCGACTCGTAGAAGTGCTCGGCGAACCCGATCGCCGCTTCGTCGCTGATCTCGAACTGCATCGCGATCACCGCCGGCGTGCCATATCGCATGAGGCTTGCCGCGATCCCGCTGGAGTCGAGCGCGACGCGAGCGCCCTCGCATGCGTTGATCACAGCCAGCCGCAGCGTGTGCTGATCCGCGAGGATCGTGCCGAGGTCGAACCCTGTCACGCGCTGGCTGCGCCCCGCGCGCCCCTCGAACAAGAGCACGCCGTCTTCGGCCTGCTCGTCGAAGTCGCCGTGGCCGATGAAGTGGAATATGTGGTAATCGCCCTCGTTGAGCCGCTTGAGCAGCCCGCCGAGCGTTGCCTGCTCCACCCAGTCGAACGTCACGAGGCCCTTGTGGGCGAGCGAGCCGCAAGCCCGCTCGAGCTGTTCGCGCTCGCGGGCGGCGTCCAATGCCGGCATGTCCGCGGGGCTGCTCACCATCCCGAGGATCCGCAACGGTGCCTTCACCGTCAAAGGTGGCGGTCGCGACGGTATATCTGCGTAGCGCAGCACCGGCGTGTATGCGGATGTGGAGATGAACCTCGTCGAGTCGCACAAGAGCTCCCACGGCACATTGCGCAGCTGGCGCGCCCCATCCAGTTGAAACATCAGGCGCAGCCCGTGGTTGTCGCGGCGAGCCTGGGAGAGCGAGGCACGCAGAACATCGCGCGCGGTCTCGCGGAAGACCAGGTCGAACAGCTGTTCCCCGAACTCTCGCGCCTGGGCAGACTCATCGGTTTCGATGCGCCGTCGTGCCGATCGGGGCCGGCTGACCGCCGAGGCCAGCGCATCGAGCAGACGCGCATCGAAGGGCAGTTCGAACACAGCTTGCCCGTCGCCGTCGGGGCCGCGCACAATCGCCTTGTAGCGGTCCTCGGTCAACGCCTCGATGCGCACACTCAAGGTGCGGTATTCGATCATTGCCCATCTCTCCGCGACGGGCGCTCCCAGCGCACGAGCACGCGAAAATTTGCCTCCGCCCCAGCGCGCGCGACGACCATCCCCGCTTCACCGGTGAACTTCAAGCCAAGCTCGACCTCGATCTGGCTCAACTCGCTTGAGACGCCGCGCAACTTCTCGACGATCTCGTGCAGCGCCGGGACGATCGTTCCGAGGCTCTCCTCGAACGTGCGACCACCACGCTCCACCAGCTCTGCGCCTCGATCGCCTCCGCGCATCGTGCGCGCCCCGCCGACATCATCGACTTCGACCGTGATCGATCCGCCCGAGGCGAGCGGAACTTCGACCAACCTGCTCATCGCGAGCGCACCGCCTTTCAGGTCACTGATCCTTGATGAACAATCAGTTCGGGCTGGTGGACTTATATCAGGCCACTGCGAGCCAAGATGCCGCGAAGCAGGCGGCTTATCGGCGTGCTACGGCCTGAACCGCGGCGGTGACCGCCGCGGGGTGCGTGTAGGGCGCCATGTGCCCTCCCGGCACGATCCGCAACCGAGCGCCGGGAACACTGGCCGCGATGCTGCGCCCGCACCGCGGCTTGACGAGCTTGTCTTGTGCCCCCTGGATCACGATCGTCGGCACGCGAAGTCCCGCAAGGCCGCGATTGACGCCGTCAATTTCTTTGTTGGCGGCAAGGATCTCGCCCGCGTAGGCCTCCATGTTGCCGTGCTTGAGACTGATCGCGAGCACGCGGTGGCGGTGGCGCGGGTTGACGGGCGCGGGCGAGAACGCTTCGCTCTCCGCGGGCGTGGCCGAGGCGGTGCGCACGAGTTGGGAGAACGTGACGTCGGCGAGCTGCGCGACGACCGGCAACTCGATCAGCTGGATGAAGCGCGCCTGCGCGCGCGTGAAGGCGTTGTCGTGGCGCGGGCAGCTGCCGGCCGCGGCGTCCACGAGCACAAGCCCGCGCACCGCGCCGGGATGACGCTCGGCATAGCCAAGTGAGATCGTGCCTCCGTAGGAGTGCCCGACGAGGACGGGACGTCCGAGATGGAGGCGTTCGATCAATTCGTGCACAGCCTGGAGCTGGCGGTCGAAGGAGAAGTAGCCGCCTGTCGAGAAGCCGAAGCCGGGCCGGTCGATCGCGATCGTGCGATGGCCCGCCAGCAAGGGCGTGACGTCTTCGAAGTCTTCGGCGGTACCGGGCAGGCCATGGATCAGGAGAACCGCCGGTTCGGGTCCTGGACGTTCGAGGTAGCGCAGCTTGAGGCCGGAGAGCTGGATGAAGCTGCCCGTGGGCTTGGGTGTGACTGGCAGCCGCCCATATGTCCAGTTGAGCACGACGACGACCACGGCGAGCCCGAGCACGCCCCACAGCAAGGTCTTTCGAATCGATGGTCGCGAGCGGGTCATGGGGACGAAGGCTATAGGAGAGACTATTGGTACGGATTATCCGTACCAAATGGTACGCTTGTCCCGTACCGCTACTTTCCCAGGCTCATGCCCAACCCCTTCATCTATGACCGCCCCTTGCCGCCCGAGGATCTCATCGACCGCGACGAGGAGCTCGCCCTGCTCGTCTCGCTCGCCGACGCCGGCCAGTCAGCCCGGCTGACGGGGCCGCGCAGGTACGGCAAGACGACACTCATCGGGCGCCTGGGACAGGTGATGAAGGACGATCACGATTTCTCGGTGGCTTATGTCGACCTCTCCAGGGTGACCGGCATCGAGGATGTCGTGCAGCGCATCGAGTCAGCCTACGATGCTGCCTTCACCGGTGGACTGCGCCGTGCCTGGCATGCGGTGCGACGCCGCATCGAGCCCAGCGCGACGCTCGGGGTACCTGGCGTGGCGAGCGTTGGTCTCACGCCCTCGACAGCACACGCCGGCTCGCTCGCTCGGCTGCACGGGTTGCTCGAGGCGCCACAGCGCCTGCATGAGCGGACCGGCGGTCGCTGCCTGATCGTGTACGACGAGTTCCACGAGATGCTCATCGCTCAGCCGGATCTCGACGGCGTATTGCGCAGCCACATCCAACATCACTCGGGCGCCGCCTCTTATCTCTTCGCGGGCAGCCATGCCGGCATGATGGACGCACTGTTCGGTGACCGTCGGCGCCCACTCTTCGAGCAGGCCCGCGCAGTGAGAGTCGGTCCGCTTGCGCCCGCCGACATCGCTGAATACGTCGAAGGGCGCTTCTCAGCGGCACATCGCGCATGCGAGCCGTCCGTTCCCGACAGGCTCGCGGCACTTGCCCGCGGCCACCCACAGCGAGCGATGATGATCGCCCACTTCCTGTGGGAGCAATCGACAGACGGCGTCCTTATCGGCGAGGCCGAGCTTCAGACTGCCCAAGTCTCCGCGCTCGCCGAGGCGTCAGATGGCCTACAACGCACTTGGGACTCGATCTCGGCCAACCAGCGCAAGCTCGTGAGAGTGGTCGCCACAGGCCAATCGCACCCGCTTCGCGTGGCCGCCCTCGCACAGGCGAAGATGCCAAAGAGCTCGATGGTCGACACCCGCGACCAGTTGGCCGCCCAGGGAGACCTGTTCGTCCACGCCGGTGGACGCGTGGAACTCACCGACCCATTCCTGGCCGCTTGGGCACTGCGCGGCAGCCCGGCGTAAGGCGACCACCGACCCCTCAGCACTGCTCGAGCGGAGCCATCGTCAACCCCGCGCCCTTCAATAGCTCCCAGTAGTGCTCGGCGGCCTCCTGGTGGCCGCTGTAGACGATCGCCTGGCCGGAGTTGTGGATGATGCCCGCGATCTCGTGGCCGCGCTCGAGCGTCACCCCCGGGAGGAAGCGCGCGAGCGTACGGGCGACGTGATCGAAGGTGTTGTGGTTGTCGTTGCGCACGATCACCCGCCACGAGCCACCGGCGCCCGTGCCCGGCCCACCCGTTCGTGGCAACTCGATCGTCTCGCTCATACCGCGCCAGGATAGACCGCCGACATACAATTGACGCTGTGAGCAACGAGCACTCCCCGCATCTGCCCGAGCGTGACCGCCCGTGGATGATGCGCACGTACGCCGGGCACTCGACCGCGGAGGCGTCGAACGACCTGTACAGGGGCAACCTCGCCAAGGGCCAGACTGGGCTCTCGGTCGCATTCGACCTGCCCACGCAGACGGGGTACGACCCCGACGACGAACTGGCGCGCGGCGAGGTCGGCAAGGTCGGGGTGCCGGTGGTCCATCGTGGGGACATGGCCGCCTTGATGGACGGGATACCGCTCGGTGAGATGAATACGTCGATGACGATCAACGCGACCGCGGCGTGGCTGCTCGCGCTGTACATCGTGGCGGCCGAAAATCAGGACCCACCCACCGAGCAACGGAATCTCACGGGCACGACCCAAAACGACATCATCAAGGAGTTCTTGGCACGCGGCACATACACATTTCCCCCGGCGCCCTCGATGCGCCTGACCGCCGACATGATCGCCTACACCGTGGAGCACTTGCCGAAGTGGAACCCGATCAACATCTGCTCGTATCACCTTCAGGAGGCGGGCGCGACGCCCGTGCAGGAGATCGCCTATGCGATGAGCAACGCGATCGCCGTGCTCGACGCGGCGCGCGAGCGTTTGGAGAGCCCACCCACCCCGCGCGCGGTGGAGCTGATGGGCGACGTGTTCGGGCGCATCTCGTTCTTCGTGAACGCGGGGGTGCGCTTTGTCGAGGAGCACGCGAAGCTGCGCGCGATGGGGATCCTGTGGGAAGAGCTCGGTCGCGAGCGCTACGGCGTGGAGGACGAGCGCCTGCTGAGGTTCCGCTACGGCGTGCAGGTCAACTCGCTCGGCCTGACCGAGGCCCAGCCTGAGAACAATGTGCAGCGGATCGTGCTGGAGACGCTTGCGGTCACGCTTGGCCGCGACGCCCGCGCCCGCGCGATCCAGCTGCCCGCGTGGAACGAGGCGCTGGGACTGCCGCGCCCGTGGGACCAACAGTGGTCTCTGCGCATCCAGCAGGTGCTTGCGTATGAAACCGACATCCTCGAGTACCCCGACATCTTCGAGGGCTCCAAGGTCATGGAGGGCCTTGTCGAGGAGTTGCTGGAGGGCGCACGCGCCGAGATGGCGATCGTCGCCGAGCATGGCGGGGCGGTGGAAGCGGTCCCGTACATGAAGGGAGCGCTCGTGGACTCCCACCGCAAGCGCATCCAGCGGATCGAGTCCGGCGAGCAGGTGGTGGTCGGCCAGAACCGCTTCACCGAGAGCGAGGTGTCTCCGCTGACGGCGGACGCGGAGGGAGGAATTCTCGTCGTCGACCCCGCGGTCGAGGCGGAGCAGATCGAGTCGGTGCGCCGCTGGCGCGCCGAGCGCGACCAGAACGCGGTCGACGCGGCGCTGACGGAGCTGGCGCGCGTCGCAAGCTCGGAGGACAGCAACGAGAACCTGATGACGCCGACGATCGCCGCCGCACGAGCAGGCGCCACCACCGGCGAGTGGGCAAGCACGCTGCGCAACGTGTTCGGCAGCTACCGGGCGCCGACAGGCGTCGGCGAGGCCACCACGGCACCGGCGGATAAAGAGCTCTTGGAGGTGCGCGAAGAGGTGGCCCGCCTACAGGAGAGGCTCGGGCGTCGCCCCAAGATCCTCGTGGGCAAGCCCGGCCTCGACGGCCACTCAAACGGCGCGGAGCAGATCGCCGTGCGCGCGCGCGACGCGGGCATGGATGTCGTGTACGAAGGCATTCGCCTCACCCCCGCCCAGATCGCCGCATCGGCACTCCAGGAGGGGGTGCACGTGATCGGCCTGTCGATCCTCTCGGGCTCGCACAGGGAGCTGATCCCCGCCGTGATCGATGCGTTGCACGAGGCGGGCGTGAGCGCTCCGGTGGTAGTGGGCGGGATCATCCCCGAGCAGGACGTGGATCCGCTAAAGCGGGCGGGTGTCGCGGCCGTCTACACGCCGAAGGACTTCGACATCACGCGCATCGTGCGCGACATCGTGGAGCTCGTCGGCGAGCGCAATGGCGTACCGACCGCCGCGTGAGCGCCGGCATGCCTCACGAGTCGGCCGGACGGACCGCGGGCTCAGGCGCCCGATCGTCCCACCCCCCGGACTCTGCCGGCGCGGCGTTGGGCACGCG
>JBARJU010000249.1:0-6605 GCA_049800435.1 Solirubrobacteraceae bacterium | reverse complement strand
ACCACAGCCAGCCCCCGCCGAGCAGCGGCACGGCGACGAGCACCCCTAGCGTCGCGCGCCATACGAGCCGATGGCCGCGAAGCCAGCGGAGCGCGTAGCCCGCCTGCGTCTTTGAGACGGGCCCGCGGCGCCCCCGGCGGCGAGTCGTCCGGCGCGGGAACGGGAGGGACAATTCCATCCGAGACTCTTCGACCCCAAGCCTCCAACCCCTCGTCACGAATCCGAGGATCTGCATACCGCCAACGGGATTCGAACCCGTGTTACCGCCGTGAGAGGGCGGCGTCCTAGTCCCCTAGACGATGGCGGCTAGTTGCTCGGGGTCGAGGCTAGCAAAGCGGGCCGCGGATCGGCGACTCAATCGATCCGGGCCACTCGCATGCGGCTGAGAGGACTCGAACCTCCAAGGGCTTTCGCCCACACGGACCTGAACCGTGCGCGTAGACCAAATTCCGCCACAGCCGCTGGCCAAAGGAACTTAGCAGGACCGCAAGGCCCATGAAACCAAGTGCCCAGGTGCCAATAAGCTCCGTGCCGGCGGTTACCCTCCTAGTCGTGACCTCAAGGAGACTCATCGTGCTGTCGCTCGCGATTGCCGCATTCGCGCCGGCTGGGGTGGCGCTGGCCAGCACACCCACCACCTCGGGTGGGACACCTCAAACCGCCCCCCCTACCTCCACACCCACGGCGCCCACGGGCGAAACGACGCCGACGACCACGCCGCCAACGGAAACCCCACCCGCGAAGCCGACGGTGCGCACCAGGATCACGGCCTTCCCCAAAGGCACGATCGGCGACGCGACGGCGACGCTGCGGGTGCGCTTGTCGGCCGCGCCGGCGCCGGGCTCGCCCATGCCGATGCTGAGCCCGAGCGTCGCCGGCAAGTGGAGCACGGTCGGGGACTACGAGTCGTTTGTGCCGAAGTCGACGCTCGAGCCATGCTCGACATACACGCTGACCGTGTGGGCCAAGACGACCGCCACCGGGCGGCTGCCGCTCGGTAGACGCAGGACGCTAACGCTGCGGGTCTCCTGCCCTTCCACCCTGGCGCTGCAGCAGACCTTGGCACGCCTCGGCTACCTGCCCTACAAACTGCACTCCCGCTACAACCTCAACAGCGGCGATCGACCCGAGACACGCGGACAGGCGGCGCACTACCTCTACCACCCCCCTGAAGGCCCGTTTGTGGCCGACGTACCACACGCCCCCGGCCTGTGGTACTCAAACCTCGACCCCACGACCAAGGGGGCGCTGATCGTGTTTCAATCCGTCCACGGCCTGTCCCCCACGGGCGTGGCGGACAGCTCCACGTGGGCGTCGCTGCTGGCGGCCGGCACACTCGGCCATGACGACCCACGTCCGTACACATTCGTGACGGTCTCAGAGTCAATTCCGGAGACGCTCGAGGTACACCGTGGGCGCCACGTGGTGCTGAGCACGCCCGCGAACACAGGGGTCGCCGGCGCCGAGACGCAGCGCGGAACGTTCCCGATCTACTCGCGGTTGACCTCGACCACGATGACCGGCACGAACCCGGACGGCTCGCACTACAGCGACCCGGGCGTGCCGTGGGTCAACTACTTCAACGGCGGCGACGCGGTGCACGGCTTCCCGCGGCCCTCATACGGCAGCCCGCAGTCAAACGGGTGCGTCGAGCTGCCGATCGAAACAGCGGCGCGCGTCTACCCGCTGCTCTCGATCGGCGATCTCGTAATCGTCAGTTAGCGTCCCGCGTCCTGGCGGCGGCGCTGTACCACGACGATCGACATGCCCATGCCGACCAGCAGGATGCCGCCCAGCGTAAGCCAGCGCAGGTCGAGGCCCGTGAACGGCAGCGTCTTTGCCTTGGTGGTGGTGGCCGTCGGTTCGCTGCTCGTTTTCGTTGGTTCGTTAGCGCTGGAAGGAGTTTCTTTAGCGGTGCTCGAGGTCTGGGTCGGGGCCGTTTCCTGTTTCGGAGATGGCGCCGTTTCGGTTTTCGGCGCAGGCGTGGTCTGGCTGTAGCCGCTCGTCGGTTCCGCCGCCATCGCCGTTGCGCCCGGCACGATCAGCGCCAGGGCGAGCGGGAGAGCAAGCAGCCCGCGCGTCATCCGGCGCCGGCGCGAGCCTCCGCGGCCGATCGGTGTCGCGGTTGCCGTGATTGGCCCATCACAGGCCGTCAAGTCATTTCGCATGTTTGCTGTCTCCCGCATCCGGTGGTTCGCTTGGGCCCCTCGTCGAGCGGCCCCTCATTTCCTTTGAGAGCCTCGCCAATCGCTTGGCTTTGCCGCAATCGCGTCAGTCTATCCGAGAACCCTTTTTCCTCGGAGATCGATTCTCCTGCATGTGTTCCGCAAATACCGTGGTCGCAAACACGAATATCCTCTCAACCGCCGCGGACGGCTGCGCGGGCCTTCGGCATTTTGGGTCGGCCCCACGCGCGTGTGGGGCAAGCCATTTGCGCAATGACCACATCTCGGTCGGATGGTCCCCAATCGGGAGCGCGGCGCAGATGTGCGCTCTCATGCGCCCAGCTTGACCCGTCCTTCGAGCGTGCCGTCTTGCAGGTGGGCGCGCAGGACCTTCTTGTCGAACTTGCCGACGCTCGTCTTGGGGACCTCGGCGACGAACGCGAACTCGTCGGGCAGCCACCACTTGGCGACGCGGCCCCGCAGGTGCTCGAGCAGCTCCTGGGCGCTCAGGTCCGCGCCCTCGCGCACCACGACGCAGCAGAGCGGCCGCTCGGCCCACCGATCGTCGGGCTTGGCGATCACGGCCGCCTCGATCACGTCGGGGTGGGCCATGACCTCGTTCTCAAGCTCGACCGAGGAGATCCACTCCCCGCCCGACTTGATGACGTCCTTGGAGCGGTCGGTGATCTGGATGAAGGCGTGCTCGTCGATCGAGGCGATGTCGCCCGTGCGCAGCCAGCCCTCGTGGAAACGCTGCTCGCCGGACTCGTCGCGGTAGTAGCGCGCGGCGATCCACGGCCCGCGCACCTCGAGCTCGCCGGTGGACTCGCCGTCCCAGGGGACCTCCCCGCTAGCGTCGTCGATGAGCCGCGCCTGCACCCACGGCAAGGGCTTGCCCTGCTTGGCGCGCATGTCCCAGTAGCGCTCGTCGTGCCCGGCCCCCTCGGGGGGGCGCGAATAGGAGGCGACCGGGCTCGTCTCGGTCATGCCCCATGCCTGGAAGATGCCGACGTCGTGGCGCTGCTCGTAGTCGCGCATAAGCTGCCTGGGCACCGCCGAGCCGCCGCAGGCGGCGTTCTTCAGCGAGGAGAGGTCCACAGGGTTGGCATCGGCGAAGCGCAAGAGGTCGGCGAAGATCGTGGGGACGCAGCCCATGATCGTGGGGCGCTCTGAGGCGATCAGTTTCGCCAGGGGCTCAGCTTGAAGGAAGCGGTCGGGCATGATCAGGTCGGCGCCGGCGAGCGCGGCGGCGTGCGGAATGCCCCAGGCGTTGGCATGGAACATGGGAACCACCACGAGCGCGCGATCGCGAGTGGAGAGGCCGAGCGCATCGGTCATCAAGCAGGCGGTGGAGTGCAGGGAGATCGAGCGGTGGGAGTAGAGGACGCCCTTGGGGTTGCCGGTGGTGCCGCTCGTGTAGCAGAGCGCGGCGGCCTGGCGCTCGTCGAGCTCGGGATAGTCGAAGGATCCGGCGCCGGCCTGCTCCAAGAGCTCCTCGTAACGCAGCACGTTGGGGAGGGAGCCGGTGTCGCCGTTGCCCATGACGATGTAGTTGCGCACACCCGGGAACGTGGATGCCAGCGGCTCGAGGATCGGGACAACCGAGTCGTCGACGAAGACGACGCCGTCCTCGGCATGGTTGACGATGTAGGTGAGCTGCTCGGCGAAGAGGCGAATGTTGAGCGTGTGCAGGACCGCTCCGACGCAGGGGACCGCCATGTAGAGCTCGAGATGGCGCTGGTTGTTCCACGCGAACGTGCCGACGCGGTCACCTTGGGAGACGCCGAGCCGGTCGAGCACGCGCGCGAGGCGGTCCACGCGCTCTGCCACTTCGCCATAGGTTGCCCTGACGACGCCGGCGTCGGTGAGCGTGACGACCTCCGCACCCGGGTGGACGCTGCGCATCCGGTGCAGCGGATGGTGGAGCGTGAGCGGAAAGTCGTCTTGCATCAACCCCGTGAGCATCTCCTCATTCTCTCCTACTCGTCTCGACGCTGGGCATGAGATCTTGGTAAACGACGGTCGTGCGCTGGGCGACGTCGGACCAGTCGAAGGAGAGCACATGCTCGGAAGCCTCGGTGACCAGACGGTCGCGCAACTCCTCGTCGACGAGCAAGCGCTCGATCATGACGCCGAGGTGCTCGGCGTCGCCGCCGTTGAAGCGCAGACCGACGCGATCGCCCCCCGGGACCACCTCGCGCAGGCCGCCGGTGTCGGCGACGATGCAGGGGCAGCCGGAGGCCATCGCCTCCAGGGCGACGAGCCCGAACGGCTCGTACAGCGAGGGCACCACGCAGAGGTCGGCGATGCGGTAGAGCGAATGCAGCGCGTCGTCGCCGATCCAGCCGAGGAAGACCCCGTGCTCAGAGAGCCCGAGCCGCTCGGCCTGGGCCTTGAGCTCCGCCTCGTGCGTACCGGAGCCGGCCACGAGGAAGCGCACGTCGCCAACCTTCTCGATCACGTCGGGGAGCGCGTCGAGCGCGAGTTGGAAGCCCTTCTCGTAGACGAGCCGCCCGACGAGCAGCACGAGCTTCTGCTCTGGGCGGGCAAACTGCAGGCGCAATGAGTTGAGGTCGTCGACGGGGCGCAGATCCGCGGGGTCGATGCCGTTGGGGATCACGGTGATGCGCCGCTCATCCAGGTCATAGATGTCGGCGGCATGGCCGCGCATGTAGTGCGAGCAGGTGATCACAGAGTCGGCGCGGTGGGCCATCCAGCGCTCGATCGCATGAATGTTGGATTGGGGCGGTTTGTCGACCCAGCCCTGGTGGCGGCCGTGCTCGGTGGCGTGGATCGTGGTGACGTAGGGAATGTCAAGCAAGTCTGAGAGCGCGGCAGAGGCATGGGCGACGAGCCAGTCGTGGCCGTGGACGAGGTCGTAGGAGTGCTCTTCGGCAAGCGCCCGGCCGGCGGCGAGCATGTCCGCGTTCATCTGCTCGACCCAGGCAAGGAAGCGGTCGAGGTCGAGGGGGAAACGGGGCTCGCGCACACGATGGACGGTCACCCCGCGCCGACTTTCGGATGCGGGGGACTCCTCCCGCCCGCGGGTGAGCACGTCCACGACGGTGCCCTGTGCGACCAGCTCCTCGGCGAGCTTGCGCACGTGGCGGGCCAGGCCGCCCTCGATCACCGGAGGGTACTCCCAAGAGAGGATCAGGACACGGCGAGCCACCGCCTGCACCCTACCTAGCCAAGCCGTGTGTCGGAGTCGAGAACGTGTGCCCCACGCGCATGGGGCACGGCCAATCGCCCGCCACCACCCCGACCGAGGATGCTGCCCTACACGCCCCCCACGCGCGCGTGGGGCACGGTCAATTGGCGATAGCACCGCCGACCGTTGGCAACCGCGTTCGCATGACCTCGACGGCGAGCGGACTCGAATCGATCAGCACGTAGCGACGGCCGAGCGCGGAGGCGACCGCGCCAAGCGTGCCGGAGCCGGCGAAGAAGTCCAGGCACCAGTCGCCCGGGCGCGTGGAGGCGCAGACCATGCGCCTCACAATCCCCTCAGGCTTCTGCGTGGGGTAGCCGGTCTTCTCGGCCCCGCGAGTGGGCACGATCGTGTGCCACCACACGTCGGTGGGGAGCTTGCCGCGCGCGGCCTTCTCGGGCGTGACGAGCCCGGGGGCCATGTAGGGCTCGCGATCGACCTCGGCCGAATCGAAATGGTAGGCCTCGGGATCCTTGACGTAAACGAGGATCGTGTCGTGCTTGGCGGGCCAGCGCCGCCGGGATCGAGCCCCGTAGTCGTAGGCCCAGACGATCTCGTTGAGGAAGCATGCGCGCCCGAATATCTCATCGAGCAGGAGCTTGCAGTAGTGGGCCTCGCGGTAGTCGATGTGGAAGTAGAGCGTGCCCTCGCGTGAGAGCAGGCGGTGGGCGTGCTGAAGCCGCGGCGCCAAGAACCCCAAATAGTCCTCGAACGCGTCGCGGTAGGAGCTCTCGGCGAGCAGCCGCGTGGCGTAGCGCCGGCCCTGAAAACCCGTCCTGTCGCCCGCCTCGTCGGGGACGGTCTCGAGCGTCCTGCGCGTCTGGGCGCGGCCGGTGTTGAACGGCGGGTCGATGTAGATCAACTGGAACGAGCCGTCGGCAAAACGCGGCAACAGCTCGAGGCAGTCGCCGAGCAGGATCTCGTCGTCGGAGGGGTGGGATGCGTGGCTCAAGCACCTGAAGGCTACGGCCGGCTCCCGACAGCGATCGGATTTGTGGGAGACAAGAGTCGCGAGCGACCGCAGACCGCCCCCGTCGCCGGTCGCCACGCCCGCCGGACGAGCCCGCGCCCAAAATCCACACCCACCGTCAGTGCCTGCTCTTGGCAGGTACTGACACCGACTCAAGCTCAACCCACTGAAGCGGGCGTGCGCACAGCGAGCGCGCACGACGGGCAGACACGACGCGGAGCCTCGGCTCGCCGGCGGGCCCCGCCGGCGTGAGATAGAT
>JBARJU010000248.1:0-4336 GCA_049800435.1 Solirubrobacteraceae bacterium | reverse complement strand
GCCTTGGCCACGCGCACCGGCGCGCCCTGGCTGGTCGTGAGATAGCCCTCGGCCGCGAGCTGCCCGTATGCCTCGGTGACGACGCCGCGCGAGACCCCGAGCTCCGCGGCGAGCCCGCGCGTCGAGGGCAGGCGCACGTCGGCGGGTAGTCGCCCCGAGCGGATCTGCTCGCGTAGCGAGCGCTCGATCTGCTCGTGCAGCGGAAGCTCGCCGGCTCGCTCGATCTCCACGAGTAGTTCCGGCCCTCCAACTGGTCCTCTCTTATTTGCCATTACTGGAACTGTAATACGGGCCAGTGCAAGCGTAAATTGATCTGCGAGCAACACCAATTCCCCAATCGGCGCCACTCTCGATCCGACAGCCATACGGCCCGCGCGGCCGCGGGTGTGGCTGGCTGGGTGGGCGGGATACTCTTTCAAGGAGGCAGCACCATGAGCGCAAACGGTCAAACCGGCAAGCCCCAAATCACGATTATCGGAGGCGGCATCGCCGGGCTCGTCGCGGCGATAGCGTGTGCGGAGGAGGGAGCGAACGTCAGTCTCATGGAGGCCCACGAGCAGCTCGGGGGAAGGGCACGCAGTACCGATGGTCCCTACAAGGCGAATCTGGGCCCGCACGCCATGTACAAGAAGAGCGACTCCTTCTGGGGTTGGATGGGCGAACGCGATCTTCTTCCTGCGCATGTGGGCCCTCGGCTGAGCGGAGTGCGGATGCGCTGGCAGGGGGCGGTCCGTCGCACGCCTCCGCTGGGCGCCCTGCCTTCGGTCTTGCGTCTACGTGGTCGCGAGGCTCCCAGCGACGTGGACTTCCGCACGTGGGCCGCGAGTCACACCGACGAGTCCACCGCCGAGATGCTCTCCGCCGCTGCCGGCGTCTACACCTTCCACCACGACCCGGGCGAGCTGTCGGCGGCGTTCGTGTGGTCTCGCACGGTACGCCTGCTGCTGAGCTTTCCGACATCCGCTCGCTATATCGTCGGGGGTTGGAGCGGGCTTGTCGCCTCGCTCGAGCGGCGTGTGCGCTCGATGGGTGTGGATGTACAGACCTCGGCTCGCGTCGAGACGCTTCCGACGGATTCGCCTGTGATCCTCGCAACGGAGCTCGATCAAGCACGTGGGTTGTTGGGCGATGACAGCCTGTCTTGGCGGAGCGGTAATACGGTCTGCCTGGACATTGGCCTGCATCAGCGCCGAAGTGATCCTGCGCTGGTCTCCGATCTGGATGAGGCCGGATGGATTAGTCGCTACTCCACGACCGATCCGTCGATCGCCCCCGACGGCGAGCAGCTCATACAAGGGCAAATGCCGATTCGCCCAGGAGAGAGCGCAGAGCAGGCGGGGCTGCGCCTAGAGCGGCTGCTCGATCTCGGTGTGGCCAACTGGCGGGGACGCGAGACATGGAGGCGCCGTCAGGTGATGGATGGGCGCTCGGGCGCGCTGGACTTGCCTGGCACGACATGGAGAGACAGGCCGGCGGTCGATCGCGGCGACGGCGTATTCCTGGCCGGCGACATGGTGGCGGCGCCAGGGCTGCTGGCTGAGGTCTCTTGGGCAAGCGCCCTGGAGGCCAGCCGCATGGCACTTCAGGCGCTCAGCACGACGCGTCCGCGATTGCGCGAGGTTGCCTGAGCGCGTGGGCTTGCGCCCACGAACGATGGCGGCGCGATCTCCAGATAGTGGTTGAACGCCCATGCGCACGCGCGCTCCGAGGCAAGCGCGCGCGCCATGACCGTGATGGCACGGCTCGGCGTGAGGCGGCCGACCGCGCGCTGGGTGCTCAAGAGCCAGCGGTACTTGCGCTCGTGCGAGTCGGAGAAGCCGCCGTAACGGGAGAGCGCGTCCTCGCGGGCGATGCGGCCCTCGAGCACGGGGCGCAACTCGCGGGCGCACGCGAGCCCGAAGTACAGCGCCGTGCGGATCCCCTCGGCGGTCAGTGGCAGGCAGTGGCCCGCAGAGTCGCCGACGAAAAACACGCCGTCCTCGACGGCGGGGCGCAGCTGGTGGGGTATCCAGTTGCCCTGGTAGCCGTCGGCCGGCAGGCCGAGGTCGCCGGCGAGGCGCACGGTTGGCTCCTTGACGCGATGGGATGGCCAGAACGAGCCGACTCCGACGCGCAACTCGTCGCCGGCGGGAAAGCTCCACGAGTAGCCCGCGCGAATGTACTTCGGGTCGATCCACAGCTCGAGCTCATCCCCGGCGCCGTGCGGGTGCACCTCCAATCCACGCGAGAGGCGGGCATTGGGTGGCTGGATCGCCGTCCCGTTTGAGAGCACCCTCCGCCAGCCGAGCGCGTCGACGATCAAGGGCGCCGTCAGGTCCCCGCGGTCGGTGTGGACGGTATGCCCGTCGCGACCGGTGACAGTCGCCGTCTCGAACTCGGCGTCGGTGGGGTGAGACTGCTCCCACAAGAGCGCGCAGAGCTCGCGATAATCGAACGTGGAGAACGTCCACGGAAGTCGCCAGCGAGCGGTCCTCCATGGGGTGTGCACCACAAGCTCGTCGAAGCTCTGGCGCTGCGAGCCCTGCAGGTCGAGCGCGCGGAGCCAGCCGGTGGGGATCCCGCAGGCCGAGGTCTGGCGCTCGCCGATCTCGTAGCGGTCGAGCACGAGCACACGCGCGCCGCTGCTGGACAACTCGCGCGCGACGGCCAGGCCGGCGAACGAGGCGCCGCACACGAGCACGTCGCAATCGCCCTGCAGCGGGGTGCGCTGCGCTCCGCGCTTCGTCGCTCTGACAGGCATACGACGGCCAATGATATGTACCCCACAGATTCCTGGGGGCCCCGCGCGAGTGGCGCTCGGTCCCACCCCGAGCGGCGCTCAACCGATTCCCGTGGACCCCGCTCGACGTCGGGCGGGGTCCAGGCCCCGCTTGGCGTTGCTGCGCTAGGCTTCGACCGGTGCAAACAATGATCGAGAATCCCCAGGCCCAGGTGGTCGAGGGGTCCAATGGGCTTCTGCTTGAAATCGATGGGCAGATAGTCCCCAACTACGACGCCACGATGCAGCCCTTCGAGGAGGGCGAGGTCGTGACGGGCAATGTCGTGCGCATCGACAAGGATGAGGTGCTCGTCGACATCGGCTACAAGTCCGAGGGGGTCATCCCCGCGAACGAGCTTTCGATCCGCAAGTCCGTGGATCCGCGCGAGGAGGTGTCGCTCGGCGAGGAGGTCGACGCGATGGTCCTCACCAAGGAGGACCAGGACGGACGCCTGATCATGTCCAAGAAGCGCGCCCGCTTCGAGAAGGCATGGCGGCGCATCGAGGGGGCCGCCGAGTCGGGCGAGCCGGTGATGGGCTCGGTCATAGAGGTGGTAAAGGGCGGTCTGATCATCGACCTCGGCGTGCGCGGCTTCCTGCCCGCCTCGCTGGTGGACATCAGGCGCGTGCCGAACCTCGACGAGTACCTCGGCACGCAGATCGAGACGAAGGTGATCGAGCTCAACCGCTCGCGCAACAACGTCGTGCTCTCGCGCCGCGCGGTGCTCGAGGAGGAGCGCAAGGAGGTTCGCCAGCAGATCCTCGACCGCTTGCAGCCCGGCCTTGTCGTTGAGGGGCAGATCTCCAACATCGTCGACTTCGGCGCGTTCGTGGATCTCGACGGGATCGACGGCCTGATCCACATCTCAGAGCTTTCGTGGTCGCACGTGAATCACCCCAGCGAGATTCTCAACATCGGGGACACCGTTCAGGTGAAGGTACTCGACATCGACCGCGACCGCCAGCGCATCTCCCTCGGGCTCAAGCAGACCCAGGAAGACCCGTGGCAGCGGATCATGGACACCTACAACGTGGGCGACGAGCTCGCGGGCAAGGTCACCAAGGTCGTGACGTTCGGCGCGTTCGTGGAGGTGCTCGACGGCGTTGAGGGACTCGTGCACATATCCGAGCTCGCCGGTCATCACGTCGAGAGCCCGCGCGAGATCGTCCATCCGAACGACGAGATCCGCGTAAAGATTCTCGAGATCGACTCGGAGCGCAGGCGGCTGTCGCTGTCTGCCAAGCGCGTCGAGGATCAGATCCTGCCGCTGCCCCGTGCCGACGAACCCGCTCAGCCGGCGATCGCGGAGGACTCGCCGGCCGAGCAGCCGCTGGCTGTGGCGGATGGGGGCGAGGGGTCCGCCGTCGGGGAGCCTGTCGAGCAGTCGGGCGTAGAGGCGGCTGGGGAGGAGTCGGCAAGTGTGGAGTTTGCGGTCGCCGAGCCCGCGGTCGAGGCTGCGCCCGTCGAGCAGCCGCCGGCGGAGACGGCCTCGGAGGAGCAGGTTGCGCAGGCCGCCTCGGAGGAGCCGGCAGCGCAAGCCGCTGTCGAGGAGCCGGCAGCGCAAGCCGCTGTCGAGG
>JBARJU010000247.1:0-15287 GCA_049800435.1 Solirubrobacteraceae bacterium | reverse complement strand
CCACGAGGCTGTGGGCGCCGGCACGCTCGAGGATCGCCTCGAGCGTGGAGGCGGCGGCGGCCGGCTCGCCGAGCGCGAAGGCGAGCACGGCGGCGCTCTCGCCGATCCCGAACGGGCGCAAGCGTGCCTGAAGCTCGTCGGGGTAGAGCCTGCCTGTGAGCGCCTCCGCCAGCACGTCGCCCGCCATGTTGCGCTGCAGCAGTTCGTAGCGCTCGTTCAGTAGCTGGGCGAAGACGCGCTCGGTGATCGCGATGAACGGCAGCTCGTAGGGCACCTCGAAAAGGGGGAAGCCGCGCTTGCGCGCCGCGTTGAGGATCGCCGCCGGCACCTTTTTGTGCACAAAGCCGGTGCCGAACCCGAGCCCGGCGATCTCGCGGTCGGCGAGCCGCTCGACGAATTCGCGCTGGGGCTTTGCCCCCATCAGCTGCAACCCCGTCGTGAGCAGCAGCTCGCCCCCGCGCAGCCACGGCGTGGGGTCGAGCAGCTCGGTGGAGTGCACCCAGCGCACGCTCACCTGCGCGTTCTCCTCGCCCGTGGCCAGCGTCAGGCCCAGCTCCGCCACGAGGCTCTCCACTGTCAGCATGGTCGCTCCATGACCGGTCGGGACGTAGCGCGGGCTACCGCGCCACGATCCGCTCCCACGCCTCGGTCAAGACCGGGCGCAGGATCGACTCGATCTCCTCGAACTGCTCGCGGTCGGCGATCAGGGGCGGCGACAGCTGGATGACGGGGTCGCCGCGGTCGTCGGTGCGGCAGATCAGACCGCGCTCGAACAGCGCGCCCGACAGGTAGCCGCGCAGCAACTCCTCGGACTCGTGCGCGTCAAACGTCTCCTTGGTGTCCTTGTTCTTGACGAGCTCGATCGCGTGGAAGTAGCCGGCGCCGCGCACGTCGCCGACGATCTCGAGGTCGCGCAAGCCCTCTAGCATGGCGCGGAATTCGCCCTCGTGCGCGAGCACGTGCTCGTTGATGCGCTCGCGCTCCATCGCGTCGAGGTTGGCCATCGCGACCGCGCACGCCATCGGGTGCCCGCCGAAGGTGAAGCCGTGGTTGAAGATCGCGCGCGCATGCTGGAACGGCTCGGCGACGCGGTCGGTGGCGATCACCGCGCCCATCGGCGCATACGCCGAGGTCATGCCCTTGGCCGTCGTGACGATGTCGGGCAGGTAGTCGAAGCGCTCGCACCCGAACCAGTGCCCGAGCCTGCCCCATGCGCAGATGACCTCGTCGGAGATGAGCAAGACGCCGTGGCGGTCGCAGATTTCGCGCACCCGCTGGAAGTAGCCGTCCTGGGGCACGAGGCAGCCGCCCCCATTCTGGACCGGCTCGAGGATCACGGCGGCGACCGTATGTGGGCCCTCGAACAGGATCGCCTCCTCGATCGCATCCGCCGCCCACAGGGGGTCTCTGTCTTCGGTCCAGCGGTAGGAGTTGGTGTTGGCCACGTGCCTGCCACCGGGCGTCAGTGGCTCGAAGGGTTCGCGCAGGGGCGGCAGTCCCGTGGCGGTGAGGGCGCCCATCGAGGTGCCGTGGTAGGCGAGGTAGCGCGAGACGATCTTGTGCCGGCGTGGCTCCCCGCAGGCGGTGTGATAGGCCTTCGCGAGCTTCCAGGCGGACTCCACCGCCTCCGAGCCGCCGGATACGAAGAACACGCGGTTCAGATCGCCGGGGGCCAGCGCGGCGATGCGCGCGGCCAGTTCGATCGAAGGTGGGTGGGCGTAACTCCAGTTGGTGTAGAAGCCGAGCTGCTTGGCCTGCTCTGCCGCCGCCTCCCCCAGCTCGGCGCGGCCGTGACCGATGTTGACGCAGTACAGGGCCGAGAGCCCGTCGAGGTAGCGCTTGCCGTGCGTGTCATACACGTAGCAGCCCTCGCCGCGCTCGATGATAGGCACCTCGTGGTCGTGGTAGGCGCCCATGCGCGTGAAGTGCATCCACAGGTGGCGCTTGGCGAGCGCTTGCAGGTCGCCGCCGGCCCCCATCCCAGCGACCGATCGATCGTCCACCACGGAAGCCGACATTGACTCCTCCCCCACCATCGACGACTCCTCCCCCACCATCGACCGATCCCCCGCGAGCGCGGGCGATTGGTCATTTGGAGTGTGACTCGACATAGACACCTGGGACAACGGTACCGCCCGAGCTTGTGCCCATCAATGCGCCACTCGTTCAACAAGATGTCTATCCGTTATACGAGATGTACAAAACATGTGCGACTTATTGGCGATTGCGCCCCTTGTGAATGCGCCGATCCGGTTCTAGCCTGATCCACAACTGCTTGTAACGATCACAACTTGACCGTCGCGGGCGACCGCCTCAGGGGGCCGGCGACAGAGGAGGATCGGCGCCATGGCCAGCATCAGCTCCGCCGGAGAAAGCCCGCGCAAGGCGTCGGGCGTGGTGGTCGACAAGGGCCTGAAGAAAGGCGCACTCGGCTACCTGTCGAATCTGGTCATCGGAGTCGCTTCGACCGCACCGGCGTATTCGCTGGCGGCGACGCTCGGCTTCATCGTGGCCGTGCAGGGAGTCGGCGTGCACGCCCCGGCGGTGCTGCTCGTCGCGTTCGTGCCGATGCTGCTGATCGCGGGCGCCTATAGGGGCCTGAACCGCGCCGACCCGGACGCGGGGACGACGTTCGCTTGGACCACGCGCGCGCTCGGCCCGGCGACGGGCTGGGTGAACGGCTGGGCGATCTTCCTGGCCGACGTGCTCGTGATGGCCTCGCTCGCGCAGATAGCGGGCATCTACACGTTCAAGCTGTTCGACTGGAACTCGGCGGCCGAATCGACGCCCGCGATCATCGCGGCGGCGATCATATGGATCGCCGTGATGACGTGGATCTGCTACCGCGGGATCGAGCTCTCAGCGCGCATCCAGCAGATTCTGCTGAGCGCCGAGATAACGATCCTCGGCGTGTTCGCGGTGGTGACGTTCGTGAAGGTGTACGCCAACCACCCGGCCGGCTCGATCGAGCCGGCGCTCGCCTGGTTCAACCCGTTCGCCCTCAAATTCGGCGCGCTGATCGACGGGGTGCTGCTCGGCCTCTTCATCTACTGGGGCTGGGACTCCGGTGTGGCGGTCAACGAGGAGTCCGAAGACCCCAACGAGGGGCCGGGGCGCGCGGCGGTGATGTCGACGATCCTGCTCGTCTTGATCTACGTGGTCGTGAGCGCCGCCGGCCAGGCCTACGGCGGCACCGCACTGCTCACCAACGAAGCCAACCAGAGCGACGTCTTGAGCGTGCTCGGGACGGGTGTGTTCGGCAAACCGTGGGACAAGCTGTTGATCATCGCGGTGCTCACCTCGGCGTCGGCGTCGACGCAGACGACGATCCTGCCGACCGCGCGCACGACGCTGTCGATGGCCTGGTGGAAATCGATCCCCAAGGCGTTCGGGAAAGTGCACGAGCGCTACCTGACCCCGAGCTTCTCGACGCTCTTGATGGGCGCCGTGTCGATCGCCTGGACGGTCGTGATCCTCAACCTCTCCGAAAGCGCCCTGTCGGACTCAATCACCGCGATCGGCTTCCCGATCTGCTTCTACTACGGCTTCACCGGGATCGCCTGCGCGGTGTACTACCGCCACGAGCTGAAGAACAGCGTGCGCGACTTCATCCTGCTCGGCCTCGCCCCGCTGATCGGCGGGCTGATGCTGTTCTACGTGTTCCTCAAGGCGATGGTGTTCTACGGGCATGCCGCCAACGTCGAATCCAAAGCGATCCTGGGGATAACGCTGCCGATCTGGATGGGGATCGGGGGGCTGTTGATCGGCCTGATCCTGATGCTCGTCTCGAGGCCGTTCTTCCGCGAGTATTTCTCACGCAAGCTGGAGACGGTCACGCCGGGGCTGTTCGAGGAGCCGGTGGAGCGGGCGCCGGCGCGGTTCTGAGCTCCACCTGGCGCAAGCCCCTACGAGCTCGTCGGCACAAGCATCTGGGCCAAGCGCTCGTGCTGAGCGCTGTCGGCGCCGAGCAGCTCGTCGATCCATCGCAGCACAATCGCATCGTCCACCTCCGTGCCCCAACTCACGATCTCTTCGATGTCCACCCAGTCCTTCGGCCGATCGAAGATCGCCTTGCACACGATCAGATGCTCCGGGGAGAGGATCGGCATGCGCACCGGTCCGAAGCTGACCTCGTGTGAGCGCGTCGCCATCTCGCGATGCAGCTCGAGCGTGGCGAAGAAGACGTCGAGGTAGGAGCCGTCCCAGTCGAGCCGGGCCTGACCGTCACGCTCGATCGCGGCTCGGTCGGACTCGGAGACGCTCACACCCAGGTGCGACAGGGCTCCGAGGACCGGCTCGGCCTCCGATGGGGAGAGCGTCACGTTCAGATCGATGTCGGTGGTGGCGCGCGGGCTGCGATACCACGCCAGCGCTATCGCCCCACCGAACTGATGCGGAACGCGCATCGAGTCGAGCATCTCGTGCACCGCCACGATCCTCGAACTGAGACCGTCGAGCCTGCCGGCGCCGCTCACGGTCGCTGTGCGATCGCCGCGCCGGCGCGCTGCTTGGCGAGTCCAGCCAGAGCGGGGAACGCGAGCGGCTCGAAGGGCCGCGGTGGCTGACCGGCCGCAACCATGTCGGCGAAGCCCAACAACTCCAGCAGCGCCGTGCCGGCATCCGCGCGCGCGCCGATCGGCGGGGACTGTCCGAGGAAGGCCGCCATGCTCTTCGAGCCGGCCAGAAATCGATCGCGGGCGCCGGCGGCGCCGGAAGTCGCGATTCGCACTCGAGCTCCGGCTCGCCGGGCCGAGCGAATCACCGACTCCGTCTCGAACGGTCGCTGCGCCCGTCGCGCCGCCGCCGCCAGAATGTCGTCGGTCAGAACATCGAAGCCCGCAAGCGTGCGCGAACGCGGTCCCTTGGAGGTGTGAAACGACTCCCGGATCTCAAACCGCCCGCCCGGACGGGCCACCGCGTAAGCCACACCCACTACATTACCACTAGGTCGCCCTGTCCGTTCGGCTACCGGTCTCGGCGTCCAAGACACGCGTGTCGCCTGGACCCGAGATTCAGTACCGTTCAACAAAGCTGGACTGTGAGCGCGAACATGGACACCCCCGGGCCGACCGACCGCAAGAGCACCCAGCGCGAACGGCTGATCGCGGGGATGGTGGCGGCAGCCCATCGCCATGGATACGCCGGCGCAACCATCTCCCAGGTGATCTCTCACGCCGGCGTGTCGCGCCCCACCTTTTATGACTACTTCGCCGACAAGGAAAATTGCTTCCTCGCCGCCCACCGCGTGCACAGTCGCCTGCTGGTCGCGGATATCCGCCGCGCGGTTGCCGCCGAGCCATCTGAGCGAGCCGTCCAGACGGCGATCCGCAGGTTCATAGAGCTCGCCGAAGAGCATCCGGATCGAGCGGGCTTTCTCGCCGATGCGACGATGGCCGGTGGATGGCGTGCGCTGGACGAACGCGACCGCATGATCGGCGAGATCGCGACGGTCATCGAACATGCTCGCGCCCAGACCCCACCCCAGACGCCCACACCGGACGTGCCGATTCGGGTGGTTCTCGGCGCCGTGCGCTGGCTGGTTGCCCCTCTGCTGCGCCGTGGCGAGCACGACCTGACGGCCCTCGCGAACGACCTCACATGCTGGGTCGAGAGCTACAAGCACCCCAACGGCGAGCATCGCTGGCACACGCTCGAGCCCGGCCCCGTGCTCCCGCCATCGCCTCACGTATCGCAGATGTCGCTGCGTCCCCCGCCTTCGATCCCCCCCGGGAGATCGAAATTGTCAAAGACCGAGATCGCACGCAACCAACGCGAACGGATCGTGTACGCGACGGCAGAGGTGGCCGCCGCCAAGGGCTACACCGTGACCACGATCGCCGACATAACCGCCGCCGCCGGTGTCGACCGGCGCGTGTTCTACACGCACTTCGGCGACAAGCAGCAGGCCTTCCTCGCCGTCCACGAACTCTGCATCCAGCAGATTATGGCTGTCACCGCGAGCGCGTTCTTCAGCGCCAGCACATGGCCCGAGCGCGCGTGGGAGGCGATGCGGGCGTGCACCCAATTCCAGGCAAGCCACTCAATCGTCACCCATATCGCCCTGGTCGAGTCTCACGCCGTGGGAGCATCCGCGATCCAGCGCATCGACGACAGCCGCACCGCGTTCACGATCTTCTTCCAAGAAGGCAACCAATACACCAGGCATCCCGCGTCCCAGACGGCGATGGAAGCGAGCCTCGGCGCCATCTTCGAGATCTTCTACCACCAAGCCCGCCAAGGTCAAAGCGATCGGATGTCGCGCCTCACCTGCAACGGCGCCTACATCATGCTGGCCCCATTCATCGGGCCATCCGCCGCCAACCACTTCATCGACGAGAAGCTGCGCGAAGCCGCTGCCTGACTCGCTCAGCGCTCGCCGGCGCCGTGACGCCACAGCCATACGTACCAGAGCACCACCGCGATCAGCACTCCCAGCGGAAGCACGAGCGTGAGCACGGAGCCCCCCGCGAAGGACGCGAGAACGGATGTCACAGTGAAATGCATGTCGTTCCTCCTTTACTGACGGTCGCCCATGAGCATGCCCGTCGCCGCCTGCACGGCGACGGGCGAGTTGGCCCGCGGCAAGAACGCCGCGCCCGGCGCGAGCCAGCGGTGGAGGTACACGAACAGCACGATCACAAACGCGAGCGAGCCCGGCACCCACATGATGCCCGCCGCGATCTGCTGGTCTGAGAGCGCCGATATGCCGCCCGGCCGGGACGCCATCTGTGCGTAGGCGCCGTACAGTGGGTGGGGCGCGAGCGCGAGCACGACCGCGAGCACCCACATCGCCACCATCGCCCCAATCAGGTACGCGACACGCCACAGCTCGCTCAACGGAGCATGCAGCGGCGGCGAGTCTATTACCTGCTTCCAGAACATCAGCGCCGTTACAAAGAAAAGGGTGTGCTCCAAGGCGTGAAGCGTCGGCGATGTGAGGGTTGCATTAAAGAGAAATGACACGTGCCAGCCGAGCACCACGCCGCAGAACAACACGAAGCTTGGCCACGGCCTGCCCAGAGCGGCGCACAGGCGCCGCAGCCAGACCAGGTTTCCCTGCATGAGCGAGCGCCCCAGCGAGCGGCGCGCGTCGAGCGGCAGCGAGTGCCACAGGCGCACCCATGGGCGCGCAAGCACGATCAGGGGCGGGGCCACCACGAGCAGCAGGATGTGCTGGAGCATGTGCGCCCAGAACAGCTGCTCGGCGAGGGCGTCGAGCGGGGAGGCCAGCGCAATCGCCAGCACCGCTATGGCCGCGAGGAAAGAGCCGTGTCGCATGTGACGAAGCGCGGGCCTGCCCGGCGCGGCCGGTGTGTGGCGGTTGCCGTACCAGTAGAGGATCGCGAGGCATACCACGAGAACGAACGGCAGGTCAAAGGACCAATCCCACAGGCCCGGCGCGCTCGCGTTCGCCGCGCGAGCTACACCAGGTACAGCGTGACCCATGTCACCACACCGATTCCGGCCAGGTAGGACCAGAAGAACACGACCGCGTCGAGGCCCGGGGCGATCAGGAGGTCGGCTTCGGCGATATCGCCATGTCCTGTCGCCGGCGTGCGACGGGCGCGCAACTCGGTCGCCACCTGCGTCTCGAGCCAGTACATGGTGGCGAGCACAGCGATCGCATACAGGGCGGTCCACGCGCAGAACACGCTCGCGTAGCCGCCGTCGGTGGGGCCGAAGTGGAGGGAGGTGTACTGAATGCACTGCACGACCACCGCCGCCAGCCCGAGCAGGACGGAGGCGCCCGCGGAGAGCACCCAGCCGCGCGAGTGCGCCTTCATCTGGCGGCCCGCCACGATCGCGAGCAGGGCGCTTGCGACCACGCACGCCACGACGACCGCGCCGAACGCCTGGCTGGGTTTGACGTTGGCCGGATGCCACATGCCACTCTCGTTGAGCGAGCGCAGGTAGAAGTAGGCGAACAGGTAGGCCAGGAAGAAGAACGTGGCGGCCCCCGCGAGCAGGCGCGCCGCGAGGTAGAGCGAGCGCGCGCCGACATCGGGCGGCTCGGGTGCGATCGCGACGTCCTTGTGAACGCCCGGAACGCCCGGAACGCCCGGAACGCCTGGGACTCCCGGGACGCCCGGGTTCAGCGGGACTTCGGCGCCTGAGCTCTCCATCTCAGCCTCCCGCTCCCGCCATCTCAGGCTGTGCCCGCTCCATCTCAACCCCTCGCTCTCGCCGTCCCCGCCGCTGCATCTCAACCCCCCGCCGCCACCGCGGGCGCGGCTCCGCGCGGCGGCAACGGCGTGCCGTATTCGTAGGGGTCCGAGTCGATCGTTGGGATCGTCTCGAAGTTGTTGACGGGCACCGGCGTCGGCACCTGCCACTCCAGCGACTTTGAGTTCCACGGGTTGGCGAGCGCCGGCTTGCGTACGACGATCAGCGAGTAGATCACGTTCACCAGGAACACGAGCATCGACAGGCCGATCACGAACGCCGAGATCGACACCCACACGTTCAGTCCCTGGAGGTTGGGCGCGTATGCGGACACGCGCCGGGGCATGCCCTTCATGCCGAGCACGAACAGCGGCATGAAGGTGGAGTTGAACGCGATGAACAACGACCAGAAGTGAATCTTCGATAGGCGCTCGTTGAGCTTGAGCCCGAACATCTTCGGCACCCAGTAGTAGATCGCGGCGAAGAAGGTGAAGATCAGCCCGCCCATGATCGTGTAGTGGAAGTGAGCCATAACGAAGAAGCTGCCGTGCGTGTCGGTGTCGCTGGGAGTGTCTGAGAGGAACACGCCCGATAGGCCGCCGATCAGGAAGTTGAACGTCCACCCCAGGCAGAACAGCATCGGCACGCTGAAGCGCGTGCGCGCCTTCCACAGCGTGCCCATCACGCACAGGAAGATGAAGCCGGTTGGGATCGAGATGATCTCGGTCGAGAGCATGTAGAAGGGGCGCAACGCCGCGTTGATGCCGCTCACGAACAGGTGGTGCTGCCACACGAAGAAGCTGAGCAGCGTCACGCCGAGCATCCCCGAGATCGCCAGGCGATAGCCCCACAGTGGCTTGCGCGTGAACACGGGCAGGAGCTCGAGCACAATCCCGAAGCCGGGCAGGGCGAGGATGTACACCTCGGGGTGCCCGAAGAACCAGAACAGGTTCTCGAACAGGTAGGGCGTGCCCCCCGCGCTCACGATGAAGAACGACGTGTTGATCGTGCGGTCGAATGCCGCCATCAACAGCGCGCCGATCAGCATCGGCGCCGCGAGCACCATCAGCACCGAGGTGGCGAGCACCGACCACACGAAGATCGGCAGCCGCGACCACGTCATCCCGGGGGCGCGGTGGGCGGCGATCGTGGCGATCATGTTCAGCCCCAGCAGGCACATCGAGAGGCCCACGAGCGCGAAGAAGCAGATGTAGGAATCCATTCCCATCGCGGCCTGTTCGTTGAGCGGCTCATAGCCGGTCCAGCCGGTGGGGAAGCCTCCGAAGAAGATCGTCGAGGTGAGGATGAATCCCGCCGCCATCAATAGCCAGAAGGTGAGCGCCTCGATCCTCGGAAATGCCATCCGCCGGGCGCCGATCATGAGCGGCACGAAGTAGTTGCCAAACGGGCCGAGGATGCCCGAGGTCATCATTCCCAGCATCATCGCCCCGTGCATACCGACGAGCGAGAGGTACTGGTTGGGGCCGACCGTCGTCGGGGTCGGGTGCAGCAGCTCGACGCGGATCAGCATCGCGTTGAGCCCCGCGATGAAGAAGAACACGCCGATCCCCACGAGGTACTGGATGCCCACGACCTTGTGGTCGGTGCACAGGCCGAAGTAGCGACTCATGCCCTCGTGCTCCTTCTCCCGAAGGGACGCGGGGCGGCCGAGCAGGCGCGATACCGGGTAGTTGGCAAAGCCGAGGCCGATCAGGAAGCCGATGACCCCGCCGAGGTAGGCGAGCATCAGCGCGACGTCGTTCTCGTCGGTGGCCGCCTGGAATTCGAAGCTCTTGCCTTTGATCTGGTGGCCGATCAGCCAGCCGATGTAGTAGCCGGCGACGGCGAGGATCGTGGCCGTGAGCAGGTTGAAGCCGACCAGCCGGCGCCACAGCGGGCGACGGCTCGCGGGGGTATGGGCGGGCTCGGCGACCGCGCTCATAGCGGAGCCTCCGCGAGTCGATCTACGTCGATTGCGCTCATCTGAGCGCCGCCGCGAATCGGTGGCTCAGTAGCGCTCATCCGGCGCGCCTCGTCGGTTCGGGGACGTATTTGGTGCTGTACGGCGGCAGGTCTTTTTGCACCGGCGCGAACCTCCTCTGCTGTTCCGCGATCCAAGCCTTGAAGGCCGCGGGGCCTACGACCTGACCGTGGTCGAACATGTAGCCGTGCCAGATGCCGCACAGCTCGGCGCAGCGCACTTCGAATGTCTGAAGCTTCGTGGGCTTGACGAACGCGATGTTGTCGGTATTCGGATTCGCGTCCGCCTTCACTCCGAGCTGATAGGCCCAGAAGGAGTGGATCACGTCGAGCGAGGTCACGTGCAGTTCGACCATCTGGTTGACGGGCAGCACCAGGTGCGGGGTCTCCACACCGCCGTAGGTGGGATAGCGGTAGGTGAACATCCACTCCTGACCGATCACCTGCACCGGCAGCTTCGGCCCGCTCGGGACCGCCACAGGAGACGGACCACCGCCCGATCCCGCTCCATCTTCGAACAGCCGCACCGTCCCATACCCGGCGAGCGACAGCACCAGCAGCGAGGTGACAACGATCCAGGTCGTCTGGATGCGCACGTCTCCCCGGATCGCCGGGCCTTCCAGGGCCGCGCCCTTGGGTTGGCGGAAGCACACGATCGCGTAGAGGAGGTAGATCGACACGAGCAGCAGCACCGGCGTTGCCATCCCGATCAGCACCGTGTTGTCGGTCACATGGCCTGAGGCCTGCTGCGAGCCGTTGCCGGGCGGCATGATCGGGCCGATCGCGAAGATCGCGATCGGGGTCGCGATCAGCGAGGCGAGGAGCCAGATCAGGCCGAAGCGGCGCGCGTGGTTGGGCTCGGTCGTCGTGTGAGTGGGGACGCTCGCCATCGCTAGACCCCCGGGTATGCGTGAGCTCGGCGGGAGATTCCTTCGCGACATTCGGGGGATGCGTGAGATGGGCGCATCGCTACACGACTTCCAGGAAGCCGTCCATGTAGCCGAGCGTCTGCATCGGCCCGCCGTTGCCGTCGATCCAGCCGGCCGCGCACGGCACGAAGCACTGCCAGCGGTAGCGCCCCTTCTGGCCGGTGCGAAACGTGAACGTGATCGTGCGATGCGCCGTGGAAGGACTGCACGGCGCGAATTCGCACTGATTCTTGGCTTCTTCGGGCACCCCCGGCAGCGGTATGAAGAGGCCGAGCTGGGGCACCGCGAACGTGTGCGAGGCTTCTTCGGGGTCGATCCTGGTGACCGGCTTGCCGTCCACGATCTCGTTGCCTGTGGTCGTGCCCTGGACCTGCGCGAGGAACGGGTTGCGCAGCCCGCTGTCGCCG
This sequence comes from Solirubrobacteraceae bacterium, assembly GCA_049800435.1. Taxonomy (GTDB): domain Bacteria; phylum Actinomycetota; class Thermoleophilia; order Solirubrobacterales; family Solirubrobacteraceae; genus Palsa-744. The sequence continues at coordinate 3,808 of JBARJU010000247.1, read as the reverse complement.
TCGTACTGCAGGACGGTCATGTGCACAAGCGAGTTGGCCGGCACCTTGAAGACGGTGCTGTGAACCCACTTGCCGCGGTCGAGCACGAGGTAGGAGACCCAGTCGGGATTGTCCGGGCTGTACTTCGGCCCGATCGACGCGACCGTCTGAAGCGTGAGCTGCGTGCCGCTGACGCCCGCGACCGTGCGCGTGCTCGACGCCGCGACCGTCTGGGGGAAGCTCGTCGCCCAGCTCGAGATATAGAGGCCGATGAGAGCAGCCACGACCACGACCCCTACCCCGATGCCCAGCAACTTCCTGGCAAGGACGCTCACGCGACTCCCTATAGGCTGGCTTTACCCTCTCCTTCCTACGGTATGCCCGCCCGCTTCCTCTCTCAAACAGCACCCGAGAGCGGCATCTCCACCTGCCCGTGCGGCGAGCCGAGCTCGGCGAGACGCTCCAGGAACGGACCGGGCGGAAACGCCTCGGGCCCAAGCACGCCCGTGCCCGTCCATACGCCCTCGTCGAGCATCTCGAGCGCGACGACAGGGTTGACCGCCGTCTGCCAGACAACGGCCTGACTGGCGTATTCGCGCATCGTGTGCTCGTTGTCGACGATGTGGTAGAGGTAGGTCGAGCGCGGGGCGCCGTCGTTGCCCATGCCCGTCACCCAGGTGCCGGCGCACGTGCGCCCGGTCATACGCTCGCCAAGCGTCGCCGGGTTGGGCAACGCCGCCGCGACGAGATCGCGCGGCGCCACCTCCACGCCGCGCACCGCGACTGGCTCGGTGGAATCCAGGCCAAGCTTGTGCAGGGTGCGCAGCACGTCGATGAACTCCTGCCCCAAGCCGTACTTGAAGGTCACCCGCTCGCACGAGACCCAGCGCGGGATCAGGACGACCTCCTCGTGCTCCACGTTCACGCACTCCACCCTCCCGATTCCCTCGGGGAAGTCGAACACCTCCGGCTCCGAGAAGGGGGCCGTTGTGTAGAAGCCGCGCTCGCGCTCCCAGATCAGCGGCGGGTTCAGGCACTCCTCGATCGTCGTCCAGATCGAGAAGGTCGGCGCGAAGTCATAGCCCTCGACGACCAGATCGGCGCCGTCGCGCACCCCCACCTCGTCGACCCTCGAGAAAAGCTCATCGGCCGCGTACCGAGCGAACACGTCCGAGAGGCCCGGCTCGACGCCGATCCCGACGAGCGCGAGCACGCCGGCCTGCTCCCACTGCTCGCTACGGGCAAGTTGCACGTCGCCGAGCATCACCCCCGGCAACTCGTGCGGTCGCTTGGGATGCGGGTGCGACAGCGTCATCGCCATGTCCAGGTAGGTCGTGCGCGCCTGGAAGCAGGCGTCGAAGATCGGCTCGTTGAAGCGCGGATCGCAGGCATTGAGCACGGCGTCCGGGCGCACTCGCTCGATCAGCTTGACAAGCGCAGCGCGGTCTGAGGCATCGACGCGCTCGGCGGAGAAGCGGTCGGCTTCGCCGAGCTTGGCCACCGCGTCGTGGGCGCGCGCGGGCGAGACATCGGCGAGCGATACCCGCTCGAACGCGGGCCTGTGCTGGGCGATCGACGCAAACGCCGCACCAACACCGCCGGCTCCCACAACGAGCACGCGCATAGTTTCAGTGTAGACGCAGACACCGACCGCGAGGCTCCACCGCGTCAACCGGTAAAATAGTGACGATGGCGACGCCTGCACACACCCTGCTGGAGCCCGGTCACAGCGACGTGTGGAGGCAGCTGGGCTCCGAGAAGCGTCAATTCCTGACTCCGCCGGCAGACACTCCAATCGGCGAGTTGCTGCGACGGGGACAACACCTCTCCGCCCAGGCAGCGGGTCTGCTGCGAGCCGTCGAGCGAGCCCATGGCCGCGCTCGATCCTGAGCTTGACGTCGCCGTCACCGCCATGCTCGCCGAGGGTGCCCGCTTCGTCGTGGTGGGCGGGTTCGCGGTAATAGCCAACCGCTTTGTTCGCGCAACCGAGGACATAGACTTCCTCGTCCCAGACAGCGCCGAGAACGACCGGCGCGTGCTTGCTGCCCTCCTCAAACTCGGCGGTGTGCGTCTACGCGACCAAGCCGGCCTGAGCGAGGAGCACCTGATCGGGCAGGCTCACCTGAGGGCGGTGACGCAAGCCGGAGTGATTGACATCATACGTGGTGGGCTTGCGCCGCTCGACTATGACACCGTCGAACAGAGGGCAATACGGGCCGACTACGGTGGAGTCGAGTTCCTGCTCGCCGGTCTGAGCAGCATCGTGGGCTTCAAGCGTCTCGCCAACCGTCCCCGCGACCGTAACGATCTAATCGGCCTCGAAGAGATTCACGGCGAGCTTCCGCTCGACCCGATCCCGGGCGTGGACAGCTAAGGAGAGCCAACCGCTCTGAGTCGTTGTGCGGGATACCGCGAGGAGGCAGTCGGCTCACGTATGCTCCCCCGATCCGAGCCGCACAGACCCACACCGCGCGATGAGCACGAGCGTGCCAAGCCCGCCGCGCGCGACACCTAAGCAAGCCCGCGAGGGCCTGGGTCCAGAGGCCTCTCCCGACGCGGGGCGCACCGCCCGTTGGGCGCCCTCGCCCACAATCGGCCGAAGCGAGCTGTTGTGGGCGATCCTCGGCGCCGTCGCGCTGGCCGTGCTCACCACATGGCCGCTCGTGCTGCACATGAGCACCACAATCGCGCCGGACCTCGGCGACCCGGTGCGCACGGCGTGGGAGGTCGCGTGGGTCGGCCATGCGCTGCTGCACAGCCCCCTGCACGTGTTCGACTCCAACGCCTTCCACCCCCATCCGCTCAGCCTCGCCTTCTCGGACTCGCTGCTCGGCTACGGCCCGGCGGCATTCTTCGGCTCGGGGACCGTGGCCGCGCTGGTCCGCTACAACCTGTTGTTCCTCTTCGCCTACTCCCTGTGCTTCGTGGGCGCGTGGCTGCTCGCGCGCGAGCTCGGCACCGGCAAGGTCGGCGCGGCTGTGGCGGGCGCGGCGTTCGCCTACGCCCCCTACCGCGTCACCGAGGCCGGCCACCTGCATGTGATCTCAGGCGGCGGCATCCCGCTGTCGCTGTTCCTGCTGCTGCGCGGCTACAGGCGAGGCTCAGGCAGGCTGCTGATAGCGGGGTGGCTGGTGGTCGCATGGCAGGTCAGCCTTGGGTTCACGCTCGGGCTGCAGTTCACCTACCTGCTGGCCGTGCTCGCACTGATCGCGGCGATCTGGTGGTGGCGGGAGCGCCCCCTCCCCATCGGCGAGCAGGCGGCGTCGAGTGCGTCGTCGCCGCCGGGAGCGTCGCGAGGCGCGTCGTCACCGGGAGCAATCGCAAGCCTGCGCGGGCTCCCGCGCAATCTCGTCGCGATCACGTGCATCGGCGTGGCCCTATGCGGCGTCGTGTCCGTCTACCAGGCGCGTCCCTACCTGAAGGTGGCGGCGGAGTACCCCACAGCGAAACGCACGCTCAAGGAAGTCCGCAACTACTCCTCGGGACCGTGGGCGTTCCTGTCGGCCTCCTCGGAGAATCGTGTGTGGGGCCCGATCACGGCCGGCGCGCGCGCACATGTGCACTCCAAGAACGAGGATGTCTTCTTCCCGGGCGCGGCGATCGCCCTGCTCGCGCTGATCGGGCTCGCCTCGTCGATATATACGCGCCGATTGCGCGTCGGCCTGGCGTGCGGCGTGGCGGTCTGCTCGATCCTGGCCCTCGGCCTGGGTCTTACAGGCGCCGGCTACCCGTACAGGCTGCTGTTCGACTATGCCCCCGGCTGGGACGGGGTGAGGGTGCCCGGACGCGTGTTCATGCTCGCCACGCTGTTCCTCGCGCTGCTCGCGGC
>JBARJU010000246.1:0-6785 GCA_049800435.1 Solirubrobacteraceae bacterium | reverse complement strand
TATTCCGGGTCAGGTTGCTGTAAGCTCTGCGACACAGAAAATAGTTGGCGCCCGCGCGGGTAGGACCGCCGGGCGCCGTGGCACCGAGAGCGCAAACTCCCGGCGCGCGAGCCAAGCTAGCAGTCTGCCTGCTTGGCTTCCTCGCCCAGAGCAGTCCTCCCGGGGCCTCCAACCAAAGGAGGAGCCCATGAGCACCACCAATCCACAAGGAGTCCTGTCCTCGCTGTTGGCCGAGGATCGGCCGTGGACCGTCGAGGAGATGATCCGCGAGAAGGGCAACCGCCTGGAGGTCGTGGACGCCATCGCCGAGCTGCACGGAGCGGGACTCGTCAATCGGATTAACAAGCGCGTCATTTGCGCCTCGCGCGCCGCCATCCGAGCGGACGAGCTGAGCCTGTGATGTCCGCCCTGCTTGCAGTCCAGCGTCGCCCCCACGGGGGCGACGCACGGCCGCGTCCGAGTGTTTGCCGGAAGGACGTGTGATGGCGGCGAAGATGGAGAAGACCCGCACGCCGGGCATTTACAAGCGCGGGAGTCGGTATGTGTTCGCCTATCGCGTGGACGGCAAGCAGCGATGGGAGTCATGCCGCACGCTCGACGAGGCGCGCCGGGCGAAGGCGGCCCGAACGACCGACATAGGTCGCGGGGAGTTCGAGGAGCGCTCTCGGATCACGCTGCACGAGTACGCCCGCGAGTGGGTAGAGCGCTACCAGGGCACGGGTCGCAGGGGCTTTCGCGAGGAGACGCGCTCGGAGTACCGCGGGCTGCTCGACAAGTACGCGCTGAGCCACTTCCCCGCGCAGGCGATGTTGACCGAGATCACGCCCAGGCACATCGCGTCCTTCGTGGGCTGGCTGTGCGAACAGACGAGATCGGCGGCGACGAAGGAGGACCCGGATAGGCGGGTGCCGTTGTCTGACAAGACCGTGCGTAACGCGCTCGGGCCGCTCAAGGCGTGTTTGGCGACGGCCCGTCGGGAGGGGCTGATTCGCCACAACCCGGCGACCGATGTCGCGTTGCCTCACCGAGCGCGGGTGGATGACGACGATGACCGGCCACGGCCCTTCCCTCGTATCGAGGGCGATGACGGCGAGCCGATCGAGACGATGGAGCTGGTTGTCGAGCACGTCCACGAATCGCATCGACTCATGTTCGAGCTGCTCGCGGCGACAGGTCTACGGCGCTCGGAGTTGCTCGTGCTCGAAGGTCGCCATCTCGCACTCGACGGCGACCGGCCGCACGTCAAGGTGCGCCAGCGCGTGCGCCGCCGCCGCGGAGAGGGTCTTGTGATCGGCCCGCTCAAGTCCCGCTACTCCAAGCGCGACGTGCCTATCCCGCGCGCCTCGCGCCTGTTCGCAGAGGCAGGAACGTCGTGCAGGTGCAGCGCTGGCTCGGGTACCACTCGGCCAGCTTCACGCTCGACACCTACGTTCATCTGCTCGACAACGACCTCGGTGAGCCGTTGCGGGAGTCAACATCATGTTCGCGGTCTGACCACCAGCATCAGTCGGCACCGAGCCATCGGTAACGGCGTGGATGCTCAAGCATGGGGAGTGTCGCGGCGTTCGCGGCGAGCCTCGCGCGAGCCGCCACCGGCGCAAAGCTCCGTGCGATCTTCGTGTTGCCACTACATCATGGAGCACGCGGTAGGCGTCGGCGGGAGGAAGTAAGGAAACGAGCGCGAAGTAGCGCCCATGCCGGCGAGCGCGGACTTCAAGCTGAGTATCAGCAGGGCTCTCACCGATCAATTGCGCGACGCTCTCCATCAGCTTGAGCCCGCGTCGCTGATGGCTGAGCATCTCGATAAGATCGAGCCCCGCCAGGGTGTCTATCAGCTCTACTTGGGCGGCGATCTGGTCTACGTCGGCTCGGCGTCAGCATCGCTTCGGGATCGACTTACAGAGCACATGTGGAAGGTGGCGGGCCGGCAGAACATCGCCGCCGACGAGGTCCAATTCACGTGCCTTTACGTCGACGAGGATCTAACGGTCCTGGCGCCTGAGGAGCGGCTGATTCGCGTTTTCCAAGACGAGGGATCGTGCGCCTGGAACGGAATGGGGTTCGGGCTTCACGATCCCGGGCGCAACCGCGACAGCACCGTTCTCAGGGACAATCACTTCGATCTCGCCTATCCGATCCGCCTGGATTGGGTTTGCGAGGGCATCGCGGCTGGCACCTATACGGTGCTGGATATGCTTGCCGGACTCAAGCGAGAGCTTCCCTACAACTTCCGCTATAAGAACGACGCCGCCGCTCGATCGGAGTACGCCTTCGTCTCGGTCGACGTCCCCGATGACAACATGACAGCGTTGGCTCTCTTCGAGCTCATTGCTGCAGCACTTCCGGCCTACCAGATCACGTCGCTTCCCGGCTACGTAATCATGTACAAGGAGTCGGGCTCATACCCTCAGGGCCACGTCATCCGCCCCGAAGACCGGATAGATCCGTCCGGACCATGAACGATACTTCCGGCGCGTGAGCCTGACAGCCCGGGCAAGACCGCAACCAGCCGAGACTCCTTCTAGGCGCTCAAGCAATGGGCGCGCCTCCATCGAGCTATTCGCCGGTGGAGGTGGGCTTGCGCTTGGGCTCCACGAGGCGGGTTTTTGCCATCTCGCCGTGAACGAGCGAGATGAGCGGTCGCTTGAAACCCTGCGGGCGAACCACGCGTCCAAGCAACGGCAAGCACGCGTGCGCTGGAAGCTCCTAGCTGGCGACGTCAGGGACCAGCCGTGGGAGCGCTATCGGGATCGAGCGACGCTCCTAGCGGGCGGGCCCCCGTGCCAACCGTTCAGCATCGGAGGGATTCATCGTGGCGATGAGGACGCGCGCAATCTTTGGCCCGCATTCATCGACGTGGCCCGCCGGATACGCCCGGAAGCCATTCTAGCGGAGAATGTTCGCGGCCTAACACGGCAGTCATTCCTGCCCTATCTTGACTACGTATGTGACCGCCTCAGCGCTCCGCATGTCGAACCTAGGCGCAATGAGTGCTGGCGCGACCATCACGTTCGTCTGCGCTCCGTCCTTGCCAATCACGACGCCAGTGATGACGAGCTGTACGTGGTTGATCGGCGGGTTGTGCTCGCCGCCGACTACGGGGTTCCTCAGCTTCGGCATCGACTGGTTATCGTCGCCATACGCATCGATCTCGCGACGGAGATGGACATAGAAGCGCCCTATGGGCGGCGGTGGCGCTGGCCAGCGCCGACTCACGACAGGGACGCGTTGCTAGCGGCGCAGGAGGACGGCTCGTATTGGCTCGAACACGACATCCAGGTCCAGAAGGTGCATGTGCCAAGCAGCCGAGCGCGCGCGGTCGCTGAGGCGCGTGAGCGCCAAGTCGCTGGAAGCATCAGGAGATGGCGGACGCTTCGCGATGCGATTCGCGGTCTACCCGATCCCATCGACGGCGAGGAGTGGCCAGGTCTCGATGGTCATGTGGGTGTGCCCGGTGCGAGACTGTACAAGGGACACTCGGGAAATCTTCTCGACTGGCCGGCGAAGACGATCAAGGCGGGCGTACACGGCGTTCCCGGTGGTGAGCACATAGTCCTGCTCGATGATGGCGGCCATCGCTATCTGACCGTCCGCGAGTGTGCTCGCGTGCAGACATTTCCCGACTGGTGGAGATTCGAGGGACCACGTTCAGAGGCGTCGCGCCAGATAGGAAACGCGGTGCCCGTAAGGCTTGCGAAGACCCTGGGGGAGCACATTGCGCGTACCCTGGATCGAGGTGGGCTCCGGAGCTAAGCCAAGGCAGCGAGACGCGGCTGTCACATCGCGGATGATGGCTCGCGTCAGATCGAGGGACTCCAAGGCTGAGTTGGCCTTGCGGCGGGCTATTTTCGCTCGCGGGATTCGGTATCGACTGCACGCCCGAGAGCTTGTCGGCTGTCCAGACCTAGTGATACGAAAGCATCGCGTCGCGGTATTCGTAGACGGCGACTTCTGGCATGGCAACGCTTGGCGACTACGCGGTCTGCCGAACCTCGAAGCGCAGTTCCCAACGCGTACGCAGTGGTGGACATCCAAGATTCAACGCAACATGCGGCGTGACGAAGAGGTCAACGTTGCCCTCAGAGCCGAGGGGTGGAAGGTCCTACGCATCTGGGAGAGCGAGGTCTTGCGCGATCCAGAGGCAGCCGCCAGTTCCGTGATCGCGTTGCTCACGTGATTACCACTGGCGTCGAGCGGTGGCGCCGAACACGTGCCGTAGGTCGGATCGCGACTGCTAGCGAAGGCCGAAGTGCAAACAAAGTGCAAACATGCCCCACGCCACTCGGCGACACTCGCAAGTCGCCCGCGAGACAATCCTCAGCAATAGAGCCAAATATCTGGTCGCGACGACACCACACAACACCCCCGAAATGGGCTCATAACCCGAAGGTCGCAGGTTCGAATCCCGCCCCCGCTACTGAAGAAAGAGCCCGGAAATCCGGGCCTTTTCTTTTGGGTCGGTCGGCTCTCGCCGGGTGTCATTGTTCCAATATCGTTCCAATTTGTTTTGGAACTCGGGACCGTGCGCAGGGTGGGGGCGATCGAACAAACCCTGAATCTCCGGCGTGTGGGGCCTCGCGGCTAACCGCTGGGACCGGCACTCATGGTTGTAAGCACAGACTCAATGACCTCTTCGAGCTCGCTCAACGTGTTCTCGGGTGACGGGCTGAGGTCTGTGGGGAGTCCGGCGAAGGCCAGATCGGGGCGAATGGTTTCGAGCAGGTCGCGGGCACTGCTCGCGCGTAGGTAGTCCGACATGGTTTCGAGCTCGGCTTGCTCTGACCAGCGCAGGATGAGTCTGAGAGCACCGAGTAGCTGGGGCCAGTCGCGGTGGGTCGGCAGCTCGTCGGGTTCGCTGCCGAGCAGGGTTGCCCATGCGGGGCGGTCCGCGGTGTAGCGCTGTTCGGCGCCGACGGTGAACGCAGACACCACCCCGGCGGTGCTCAGGCCGGCGAGCGCATCGTGGACGTTGCGCTTGGCATAGCCCGTGGATCGCGCCAGCGTCTGGGCGTTGACCCATGGAGCCTCGATGGTCAGCAGGACGCGGACGACCTCAGCGCGGATGCCCACTCCGAGAATCTGGCGCAGTCGGAAGGCGAGGTTGATGGGCGCCGTCGGGTCCGGTGGGTGGGACTTGTGTGATGGGCTCAGGGGCGGTCGGACCCATCCGGCGGCGGCGAAGTCCTCGTCTGTCTTGCGCACGGGTCCCCCGGAGCGGAACAGCGGCTGGAGCGTCGTCGTGGGCGATGCCGGTCCCCGGCTGCTCAGGCGTGCTCGGGGGCGCTGGCGGGCGAGCCACCCCAGCGCGGCTGCCGTGAGCGCACGGTCAGTCTCGTCGATGCACATCGCTCGCAGTCGCCGGACGCTCAGCAGCGACTCGCTGACGAGCACCCAGTCCATGAGCTCGTCGAACAGGCGCGGCTCGGCGCGCGCGATCTCGAGGGTGAACACGATCAGCGCCTCGGGGTCCTGCGTCCACGGGCTGCGCCGGTGCGGCGTGGCGAGCAGTCCCATCTGCGCCCACTCATCCCACGCGAACGCGACGAGCCGGCCGCTAAGTTGGCGGCTAAGGGTCGAGACGTCCATCATCGACTCCGAAGTGGGCGAATACGCGTGCCAGCGCACTGCGGTAGCCCTCTGAGGGATCGTGAGTACGACTCCAGCGGGCGGCGTCGAGCAACTCCTGCTCGGTGGGATGCAGCGCCTCCAGATCGACGAGGTGCTTGCCCGCGCCCTGATCGACTGTCGCATAAAGCTTCAGGTGGATCTGATCGACGCGGGACGCGAACAGGATCTCCAGGCCGGGGCCGTAGACTCGATGCTGCGCCCGCTCATAGAAGCCGTTGGGCAGTCCGAGGTCGAGCAGCGACGTGGGTCCTGGGTTCAGCCAGTCATCGGACAGCCCGAAGTCGCGGGCCACGGTATGTGCGGCATCGAGCAGGGCCGCGGGGAGCGGTTGCGCCGACACGAGCCCCCGATCCTCGACGATCGCGAGGATGTCGACATCCTTCGTAGCGCGGGACACGAGTCCGAGTGCCAGCAGCGCCGAACCGCCGACGACGGCAAGCGTGTAGCGCTCGCCGTGTGCTGCGAGCTGATCGGCGAGGGCGTGGAGGAGATTCTCGGTGGCTGCGGTGCTATTTATCGGGGTGTTGGACATCTCGATTTAGGATGTTATACATCACAACGCCTTAGGTCAAGTATGTCGAGCGGCCATCCAATCCCTTTATCAGCCCCAAAAGATGCAGGTCGGGTCTCGGTCCACCTCGTCGAGCAGTACGCGGATGTCCGGTGTCGGCTCGATCAGGTCGTAGCGGTGCCAGCGGGCATTGCGGTCACTCCAGTAGAGCGTCCAGACGCCGCTCTCTGCCGTGTAGCGCAGACGTGCGATGTCCCGGCTCGTCCACTCGGGCCGGCGGCCTTCGGCCAGCGGCCGGACCTTCGCAGGCAAAGCGGCTACTCAAGAGGGTTCTCGACAGGCGTGAGACGCGATCGAGCCAGCCGTCCCAAGCCGAAGGTACGATCAAAAAAGAAGAGGAAGCATAGAGCTCTTCGGACTTCGGACTATTCGCCCGTCATCGAGCAGCGACTCGCGCCCGAGACCCCTCCCCTCGGCACTGTCCTGACTCTTCCGACGGCGACACGCTCCGCAAAGAAGCGATGCTGGGCGGTGTCCGCACAGTCCAGATTCCGGGCGGCAGTCAGGCGCTCGCGCGAACCGAGACGGTGGAGCTAGAGATCAACGGCGCGATCGCTCACGTACGGCGTCCGACGCTGCTTGGTGC
>JBARJU010000245.1:0-6799 GCA_049800435.1 Solirubrobacteraceae bacterium | reverse complement strand
CGCTGGGGCCGTGCGCGCGGCAGCGCCGCCAGGATCCCGCCGTCGGGGAGCTCGGTGTCCTTGAGGCCGTTGGGGTTCTGAGCGTCGCTCATCGTCTCAATCATCGCGCACCAGCCCGTTGCGTGCTCGGCGTGCGATTTCCGACCTGGTTTTTGCGCCCGGAAGCGTTAGGATAAGCCCGTACATCTGAGTTGTACCGTCGGGAGGGTTTCGGCCACAACCCCGGCTAAGGTAGTCCTCGAACAGCACTCCGAGGGGGCCCGTCGGCGGGTCCCGGGCTCTCGGAGGGCCTCCCGACGGAACGGAAAACGCATGTCAGTGGTGGAACTGCAAGAGCTGGATGAGATCAAGAGCCTGCTGACCAAGGGGCAGCAGGTGGGAGTGCTCACGTTTGCCGAGATCTCCACGGCGACGTCCGACCTCGATCTGGACGAGTCCGACGTCGAGGAGCTGCACGGCTACCTCGAGAAATCGGAGATCGAGCTCGTCGAGGACATCGACCCGGCGACCGCGGCCGGGTCCCAGGTCGAACGCGCGCCCGACAAGCGCGGCCGGCGCAAGGCCAAGACGGCACTCGACCTCAAGCCGGACATGACCACGGACTCCTTGCAGCTGTTTCTCAAGGACATCGGCAAGGTGCGGCTGCTCACCGCTCAGGAGGAGGTCGATCTCGCCAAGCGCATCGAGCGCGGCGACCTCGACGCCAAGCAGAAGATGGTCGAGTCGAATCTGCGCCTCGTGGTGTCGATCGCCAAGAACTACCGCAACCAGGGCCTGCCGTTCCTCGACCTGATCCAGGAGGGCACGCTCGGGCTGGTGCGCGCCGCGGAGAAGTTCGACTACCGCAAGGGCTTCAAGTTCTCCACCTACGCCACTTGGTGGATCCGCCAGGCGATCGCCCGCGCCCTCGCCGACAAGGCGCGCACGATCCGCATCCCCGTGCACGTCGTTGAGAAGCTCAACAAGATCGGTCGCGCCGAGCGCAAGCTCGTCACCGAGCTCGGCCGTGAGCCCACCGCGGCAGAGATCGCGGACGTCACAGGGATCGACCCCGAGGAGGTCGACTCGATCAAGCGCTCCGCGCAGGCCCCCGTGTCGCTCGAGAAGCCTGTCGGCGACGAGGAGGAGTCCGAGTTCGGTCAGTTCATCGCCGACGAGCGCGCCGAGTCCCCGTATGAGCGCGCCGCCGAGATCCTCACGAAGGAGGCGCTGCGCGAGGCCCTCGAGAACCTCTCCTATCGCGAGCGTCGCGTGCTCGAGCTGCGCTACGGGCTTGGCGGCGAGCACCCCCGCACGCTCGATGAGGTCGGACGCACGTTCAACGTTACGCGCGAGCGCATTCGCCAGATCGAGAACCAGTCCTTGAAGAAGCTTCAATCGCTCGCGGAGGCCCAGAAGCTGAGGGACGTCGCCTGACCAACGGTCTGCCGCCGCTGCTGTCCAAGCGGCGATTCGCGATTCAAGTAGGCCGGATCGCGAGCCGATGCAGGAGGCATGTTCGACGTGCATGCAGCCTTGCGCGAGCTTGTGGCTCGCGGCGGCTCCGACCTCCACCTGAAGGTTGGCTCGTCGCCGCTCTATCGCGTGCAAGGCGCCCTCGGTCCCGACCAGGGCACGCAGCCGCTCAGCGCTCAGGACACCGAAGACGCGCTGCACGAGCTGCTCCACGACCAGGTCAAGCTCAAGGAGTTCACCGACGACCACGAGGTGGACTTCTCGTTCGAAATCCCTGAATTGGCGCGCTTCCGTCTTAACGCCTTCCGCCAGCGTGGCGTCATCTCGCTGGCCTGCCGCGCCATCCCCACCAAAATCTCCACGATCGACGAGCTCGCGCTGCCGCCGGTCGTTCGCGAGCTCGCCGAGGAAGAGCGCGGGATCGTGTTGCTCACCGGCACCACCGGCTCCGGCAAGTCAACAACGCTCGCCGCCATGATCGACCACATGAACCTGACGATGAACAAGCACATCGTCACAATCGAGGACCCGATCGAGTTCGTGCACCAGGACAAGCGCTCGGTCATCAACCAGCGCGAGGTCGGCATGGACACGAAGTCTTTTGAGCGCGCCCTGCGTCGCGTCCTGCGCCAGGACCCCGACGTGATCCTCGTGGGGGAGATGCGCGACGAGGAGACGGTCCGCACCGCGCTGTCCGCTGCCGAGACCGGTCACCTCGTGCTCTCGACCGTCCATACGGTCGACGCGTCGGAGTCGATCAACCGCCTGCTCGACTTCTTCCCGCCCCATCAGCACAACCAGGCACGCTCGATGATCGCCGGCACGATCCGCGGGGTCATCTCCCAGCGACTGGTTCCCGGGGCGAACGGGGGGCGCGTGGCGGTGTGCGAGATCCTGCGCATGACCGGCCGCGTGCGCGACATGATCGTCGACCCCAACCAAACCGGCCAGCTCGGCGAGGCGATCTCCTCGGGGGCCTTCTACGGGATGCAGACCTTCGACCAGGCGCTCTTCCACCATGTCAAGGCGGGACGGGTCACCACCGAGGAAGCCCTCAAGGTGGCCTCGAGCCCACACGACTTCAAGTTGCTTCTCCAGTCCGACGGACGCAAGGGCACCACGATGGACGACGTCGCCCAGGCAGAGGCTCGCCGCGACGGCGCCGATGCGCCGGAGCCCCACATCCCGCCGCAGCCCCCTGCTTCGACGCCGAGCGCCCCGGCAGCAGTCGTCTGAACCGGCCACGGGGCAAGGCTCCGCTACTTCAGTTGGTAAAGTAAAGGTTGAAATGGCCGCTGACGAGACCTGCCCCGTTTGTCGCACCGCAGAGGTTGTATGCGGCAAGTGGACGCTCCTGCTCGTACGCGATCTCGCCGAGGGGCGTTCGCGCTTCTGTGAGCTCGAGCGCTCGCTCGCGGGGATCAGTCCACGCACGCTCTCGCTGCGCCTGCGGGCGCTCGAGGAGGAGGGGATCGTCGAGCGCCACACCTTCCCCGAAGTGCCCCCGCGTGTCGAGTACGCCTTGACCGAAAAGGGCCTCGCGCTGCTCCCCATCGTCGAGGACATGCGCGCCTACGGGCAGCGCTGGCTTGGGCTCGACTGCCAGGACGCGGTCGTCGCCGCGCTCGCCGTCGCTTAGCCTGATTGCACCTCGCTGGCCCTCGCCTGTCCCTGTCCGCCGCCCGGCGTGTTGTTCACCGTCTTCCCCTGCCGCGCGGGGTGTGCTCCGGGCGCAATGGCTCATGCGTCGAGCAGGAGGACATCCGCCCCCGACGAAGTGAGTCGCTCGTGCGCTCGCTCCAACTCCAGGCCGCCCTGTCCGACTTCGTGGCGCAAGCGGCCGACCGCCTTCAGGCCGACATCGATGGCGGCCACGAGGTCCCATTCGAGCTTGCCTCCCGCTCCTCTCGCTCGCGCGGATCCTCGCCGCTGTACTGCTACCGTCCGCTGACCGGAGCCTTCCTGGCCGAGCGCTTCGCGGACTTGCGAGACCTCGACGGCTACGGCCCGGTGGCCGCTCTGCTGCACGAATTCGATGCGCTCGACCGCTATCTGATTGCCACCGGCGCCGACGACCACGTCGCGCGCGGCCCGCGCGCACGCGCCGACGCGGCCCTGCTTGCGCTGCTCCAGGATGTCTTTGACGGACAATCCGACTTCGATCGCTCCAAGCACGACCGCCACAACGAGCGTCTCGACCGCGCGCTCGAGCGTCTCGACGGCTCGGCATATGCAGCCGCCGGCGAGATCGCCCTCGTGGCGACTCTCCACGGCCTCACGATCGCCTCGCCCGAGCTCTCGCTCACGCGTGGCCTCTCGATCGCCCATCCCGACGCCCTCCAGGGGGCCCCCGAGCAGGCTCTGCGCTCAGGCCCGCTCGGAGGGGACGATCACCTGCTCGTCGTGTTCCGCGCGCAGGACCCCGACCCGCGTGCGGCGATCGCTCAGGGCAGGGAGGTCGTTCGCGAGCTGCTGCGCGCGCTGCGACTGTTCGGCGACGGGCGCATCGCGCTCGGACCGCTCGCCTTCGCGCGCATCGGCTCGAGCCCCTGGGACACGATCGCGCTCGGCACGGGCGGACGGCCCCACGGGATGCTGGTGGTGAGCGCCGACCAGGAGGACGAGCTGCGCGCCTTCTGCAACCTCATATCGCGGCGTTCCCCGCACGGCAATCAACTCGCCTGGGCCTTGCAACGCTTCGAGCTGGGTTGCGAGCGCGCCTCGGAGTACGAGGGCATCAGCGACCACCTGATGGCACTGCGCGTGCTGCTCGGCGCTCCATCCGAGCGCGAGCCCCACGGCTCTCCCGACGGACTGCTCGCCGCGCGACTGGCGGCCCTGTGCGCGACGCCCGATCTGCGATCTCAGCTCACCGAGCGCACCCTCAAGGCGATGGCGCTCGAGCGTCACGCCATCGCCGGGACCGCCGTCGAGCGCGCAAGCGGCCACGAGGTCGCGCGTGAGCTCTCCAGTCACCTGCGCTCGCTGCTTCGCGACATCCTTTGTGGCCACCTCTCATCCGATCTGGCATCGCTTGCCGACGAGTTGCTGCTCTCGGGCGAGGCGACGCATGAACAGGCGCAGGAGGTTCTCCTCGCGGCAGGCGAGGCGACACACCAGCAGGGGCGGGACGTCCTCGCCGCGTCAGGCGAACAGATGCTCGGCGACCGCGGCGAGCCCTCCGAGATCCTGCACGTCGCCATCTAGATAGGGCACTCTCAGCGGGTCTCTCTCGCCGAGCGCCTTCGACAGCGTCGCGACGCTCTCGCGGTCGCGCGTGGCGAGCACGTCGAAGTCGGCCAGGTTCGCCGCCACCCGTGCGGCGAGCTTCGCTCCCAATTGCGCCTTCAGCAGGCGCGTGAGCTCCTCCGGACTGTGTCCGTCCAAGCCCCGGTCGTGAACTCGGTTGACGATCACACCGGCCAGGCCCATCTTCTCCCGCTCGAGTTGCTCGCCGAGGAACACCGCCTCGCGCGCCGGCTCGCGCTCGGGAGAGGTCACGATCAAGAAGCCCGTCGTGGGGTCGCGCAGCAGTTGCTCCACGCCCCGCGCGCGCTCGCGGAAGCCGTCGGTGAGGCCGGCGAGCGAGCCGAAGAAGCCAGACAGCTCTCCCACCAGGTTGACGCCCGTCACGCGCGCGAACACAGACATCATCAGGCCCGTGCCGCGTTCCAGCACCCCGCGCGCCACCCCGCTCGGAGCGAGCAACACACGCAACGCGCGGCCCTCCAGGAAGCGCGTGAGCCGCTCGGGCGCGTCCAGGAAGTCGAGCGCGTCGCGCGAGGGGGGCGTGTCGAGCACGATCGCGTCCCACTCGCCGCTCTCACATAGCTCGTACAGCTTCGCCACGGCCGTGAACTCCTGCGAGCCCGCCACCGCCGAGGACAGCTCGCGATAGATGCGGTTGCTCAGGATCTCCTCGCGCGCCCGCTCTGTTGGCGCAAGGCGCTCGATCAACGCGTCGAACGTGTCCTTTACGTCCAACATCATCGCCCACAACTCGCCCCGCAGCTCGATCCCATGCTCGGCGAGTACGCGCTCCTCGATCCGATGGGGCTCGCCCTCGAGCGCGCTCAAACCCAGGGCCCCCGCCAGGCGTCGCGCGGGGTCGATGCTCACGACCACCGTCTTGCGTCCCCGTGCCGCCAGCCCCAGTGCCACCGCGGCCGACACCGTCGTCTTGCCGGCGCCCCCGGCGCCCACGCACACACACACCCGCTTTGCCTTCAGGCGCTTCTCCAGCGGCACATGACGCGCGGGCACCCGCAGATCGTAGGGCGCGTGCAGGAATCCCCTCTCGTCGTGCGAATACCGAAGCTCGAAGGCCTTCCAAAATCGACCATCGGAGCCTGCCGTGACTGCACGGGCCAAGGTCATCGCGTTCGCCAATCAAAAGGGCGGGGTGGCCAAGACAACGACGACACTCAACCTCGCCGCCGCATTCGCGGAGGAGGGTCACCGCGTTCTGTGCGTCGACATGGACCCCCAGGGCAACCTCACGATGTCCCAGGGCATCGACCCCGACACGCTCGAGCTCTCGATGTATGACGTACTCACCCAGCGCGCCACGATCCGCGAGGTGATCCGCAAGCGCGAGATCGACATCGCGTGCGCCTCGATCGACCTGGCCGGCGCCGAGATCGCGATGTCCACGATGATCGGACGGGAGCGCTCCCTGCAAAAGGCGTTCGAGCCGATCCGCGAGGACTACGACTTCATCTGCATCGACACGCCCCCGAGCCTGGGACTGCTCACCATCAACGCGCTTACCGCCGCCGACAAGGTTATTGTCCCCGTGCAGTGCGAGTACCTGTCGATGCGTGGACTCATACAGTTGCAGAACACCCTGGCCATGATTCGTGAGAACCTCAACCCGGACGTCGACATCGAGGGTATTCTCCCGACGTTGGTCGATTCGCGCACGCTTCATGCCAAGGAGGCGATCGAGATCCTCGAGGAAAACTTCGGCGACCGCGTATTCGCATCGCGCATCCGCAAGACGGTCCGCTTCGCCGAGGCTCCGGTGAAGGGGATGTCGGTGCTCAAGTACGAGCCCGACGGAGTCGCCGCACAGTCCTATCGTCAGCTGGCGCAGGAGGTTCTTGCCAATGGCAAACCATAGACGGTCACTCTCATGACGAATCCCAAGCGGGCCTCCATGCGCGAAGGGCCTCTGGCGGCGCTCTTCCGCAAGACCGAAGATCTCGAGAAGGACCCGAGCGCCGAGCAGCAGCCCGCTCCCGTCGCCGCCACGCCGGCCGGCGCCTCAGAGGCCGCCGCCGAGGCGAGTTCGACTTCCTCGCGAGCCGCGAGTGCGCCATCGGAAGAGGCGACACGCGGTGTC
>JBARJU010000244.1:0-11192 GCA_049800435.1 Solirubrobacteraceae bacterium | reverse complement strand
TATTCCGGGTCAGGTTGCTGTAAGCTCTGCGACACAGAAAATAGTTGGCGCCCGCGCGGGTAGGACCGCCGGGCGCCGTGGCACCGAGAGCGCAAACTCCCGGCGCGCGAGCCAAGCTAGCAGTCTGACTGCTTGGTTTCCTCGCCCAGAGCAGTCCTCCCGGGGTCTCCAACCAAAGGAGGAACCCATGAGTACCACCAGTCCACAAGGAGTCCTGTCCTCGCTTTTGACCGAGGATCGGCCGTGGACCGTCAAGGAGATGATCCGCGAGAAGGGCAACCGCCTGGAGGTCGTGGACGCCATCGCCGAGCTGCACGCCGCAGGGCTCGTCACCCGGATCAACAAGCACGTGATTTGCGCCTCGCGTGCTGCCATCCGAGCGGACGAGTTGAGCCTGTGATGTCCGCCCGGCTTGCAGTCCAGCGTCGCTCCCATGGGGGCGACGCACGGCCGGGGCCGAGGCCGAGTGTTTGCCGGAAGGACGCCTGATGGCGGCAAAGATGGAGAAGACCCGCACGCCGGGCATCTACAAGCGCGGGAGTCGGTATGTGTTCGCCTATCGCGTGGACGGCAGGCAACGATGGGAGTCATGCCGCACACTCGACGAGGCGCGCAGAGCGAAGGCAGCGCGAGCGACCGACATCGGTCGCGGCGAGTTCGAGGAGCGCTCTCGGATCACGCTGCACGAGTACGCCCGCGAGTGGATCGAGCGCTACCAGGGCACGGGTCGCAGAGGCTTCCGCGAGGAGACGCGCTCGGAGTACCGGGCGCTGCTCGACAAGTACGCGCTGAGCCACTTCCCCGCGCAGGCGAAGTTGACCGAGATCACGCCGAGGCACATCGCGTCCTTCGTGGGCTGGCTGTGCGAACAGACGAGATCGGCGGCGACGAAAGAGGACCCGGATAGGCGGGTGCCGTTGTCGGACAAGACCGTGCGCAACGCGCTCGGGCCGCTCAAGGCGTGCTTGGCGACGGCCCGTCGGGAGGGGCTGATCCGTCACAACCCGGCGACCGATGTCGCGTTGCCTCACCGAGCGCGGGTGGACGACGACGATGACCGGCCACGGCCTTTCCCTCGTGTCGAGGGCGGTGACGGCGAGCCGATCGAGACGATGGAGCTGGTTGTCGGGCACGTCAACGAATCGCATCGACTCATGTTCGAGTTGCTCGCGGCGACCGGTCTGCGGCGCTCAGAGTTGCTCGTGCTCGAAGGTCGCCATCTCGCGCTCGACGGCGACCGGCCGCACGTCAAGGTACGCCAACGCGTGCGCCGTCGCCGCGGAGAGGGTCTTGTGATTGGCCCACTCAAGTCCCGCTATTCCAAGCGCGAGGTGCCCATCCCGCGTGCTCTCGCTGATCGCCTCCGCGCTCTCGATACCGCGTCCGACGACTTTGTGTTCTGCGCAGCCACCGGCACTGTCCTCGACCCGGACAATCTGGCCATGAGAGTGCTCGCGCCTGCGTGTAAGGCGGCCGGCGTCGAGTGGGCGGGCTTCCATACGTTTCGCCACACCGTTGCGTCGCGCTTGTTTGCGGAAGGCAGGAATGTCGTGCAGGTGCAGCGCTGGCTCGGCCATCACTCGGCCAGCTTCACGCTCGACACCTACGTCCACCTGCTCGATAACGACCTCGGCGAGCCGCTTGGGGCGGCTTCATGAGTCGGGCGAGTATGCCGGCGGCATCGCGGTACGCTTCCTGTATGGCCGCTTCTCGCCAGCATGTCAATGTTGATCTCGACGCGGAGGTCGCGTCGATCTTGCGCTCGCACGCCGCCGAGGCACACGTCAGCGAGGGCGAGATCGTCGATCGCGCGATCCGCGCCTACGACCTACGCTCGCTGGTTGCCCGCATCCGCGCGCGCAGCGATCTCGACGAAGATGCTGCCATGGCGCTGGTACGCGAGGAGTTGCACGCCGCTCGCGCCGAGCGCGACGCCGCTTGATGCAGCGCGTCGTCGCGGACGCGAACGTACTCGTCTCCGCAGCAATCGCGCGCTCTCCGCAGGCGCCGTCGGTGCTCACCCTCGACGCGGCGCTTGACGGTCGCGCCGAGTTGGTCACCTCACCGCTGCTCTTGCGGGAGATCACGTCTGTGCTCTCGCGACCGCGCCTGCGGAAGTACGTCTCGGCTCACGAGGCGACTCGTTTCGTGGCAGACCTCGCCGCGCAGACCACGCTGATGGTCGATCCTCCCGGTCCTCATCCGACCGTGTGCCGCGATCCCCGAGATGACTATCTCGTTGCTCTCGCCGAGGCTAGCGGCGCCGAAGCGATCATCACCGGCGATCTCGATCTGCTGGCCATTGATCCTGGCCAGATCACCGTCGAGGTCATCACGCCGCGACAGTTCGTCGACCGCCTGGGCTAGCCTCTCGGCATAGAGTCGCTCTGCGGGCTGCGACACGTGCCTTCCTGGCGCAGCCTTGTCGAGGCCGGCAGCTATTGCGACCCCGGCGTTTCGTCAATGCCGGACTTCTTGAGGATTTCCACGCCGCCGTAGACGTATCCAGCGAGCGTCAGGACATTCTGGGAGCACTTATGGGTCGGTGCCGTCGCCCGACTGTCGCTGGCGCGATTTGAGTGGAGCGTCGTGATCCGTTCCATCGAATAGGATGGCGTTCGTGCTTGGCGCGATGCCATCGAGTCCACATGCGACCGCGACGATGCGCGCAAATCGGGGCAAAGATACGCGCCCCGAGCTGGCACTACGCGCTTCTTTGCACGGCAGGGGCTTGCGCTATTACAAGGACAGACGACTGATATTGCAGCCGGACCGCAAGGTCCGTCCAGATATCGTTTTTCCAAGACTTCGACTCGCTGTGTTCGTCGATGGCTGCTTCTGGCATGGGTGTCGGGTACATCGCACAATCCCGGTGAGCAATGCCGAGTTTTGGACCAAAAAGATCGAGGCTACGCGGAAACGGGATGCGCAACAGACCGCATGGCTAGAGGCAGCGGGCTGGACGGTGCTCCGAGTTTGGGAGCATGACGCTACGACAGACGCAGCCAATCGCGTGACACACGCCGTTTCTGTGCTGAAGCACCGAGTCGCAGCATGAGCCCCACCCTGGCGACGATCGAGGACGCTGATGCGCCGTCTACAGATGACGTCCCGACGACGGGGACGGTAGTCCTAGCGCCCGATCCGCGGTCACTGGATGCACTCGGGCGCAACCACACGCTTGAGGCGGCTCTTGCAGAGCTCGTCGACAACTCGATCGACGCAGAGGCTCGTCATGTCCTCATCCGGTTCGTCCGAGACGGCTCACGGCTGCTTCGCTTGCTTGTAATCGACGACGGCATCGGCATGGACGCGATGAGCATAGATGTCGCGATGACGGTGGGCGGTGCTCGCAGTTACGGGGATGACCAGATCGGCCGCTTTGGGCTAGGTCTGAAGGCAGCTTCGTTCAGCCAGGCTCGCAGCGTGACGGTCGTTTCGGCTGCTGACGGCCACGAGGTCGTCGGTCGACGCTGGCAGATCGAGCAGGCAAAGAAGGACTATCGATGCGCAATCGTCGAGCCCACGTTTGCAGCTGAGCAGCTCTCCCGAAACTGGGGATTTCCCGAGTCCAATACGGGCACACTTGTGCGGTGGGACGATGTAAAGGCGTTTCCGATTATCCATGACGAGCCGACCGTTGAGCGGTTCTTGCAGGACACCGTCGCCAGGGTACGAACTCATCTAGGCCTCATCTTTCACCGTATCCTTGAAGGGTCTGGGATACGGGTTGTGATCGCCGTAGAAGATGGCGGTGACGATGTGTATCGTCATGAAGTCACGGCATTGAATCCATTTGGATATACGCGAACCGGTGCGCGAGGCTGGCCGAAGGCTCTGGTCGCCGGTCGCGATTCACGCGAACTGACTCTCACCTGTCACATCTGGCCGGGGCGATCGACGGCCGAGCAGTATCGCCTAGATGGCAAGGAAATCGAACGGCAGGGACTGTACGTCTATTACAAGGACCGTCTTGTTCAACGAGGCGGTTGGAATGGACTCACAAATCCTGATAAGCAGCTTAATCTGGCGCGCGTCGCAGTCGATCTCGACGGCGACGTCGAGCGGATGATCTACCTGAAGCCAGAGAAGAACGGGATAGAGGTCGGGCCAGAGTTTGGGCCGGCCGTCAAGTCTGCGGAGGCCAGTGGCGGTAGAACTTTCGCCCAATACCTCGATGAGGCACGCGGTGTTATGAAGGCCTCCAACCGGCGTGATCGAAGTCGTCCAGCCATCCTTCCGCCCGGAATTGGGATTCCTGCCGCCGTGCGAAGGGCGTTCTGTAAGGAGCTGCCGTTCAAGGACGAGGAGGCTATAGAAGTCTTGTGGGCCGACTTTGCGGACGACTGTGATGACTTCTTTGGGATCGATCGTAAACAAGGTGTCTTGTGGCTCAACAAGCGCTATCGCAAGGGACTATCAGGGGGTCGGAGGGGTAGCGTGAGCGACGTTCCCGTCGTGAAGGCGCTGATGTTCCTGCTCATGGAGCACATATTCGCGGGCCAAAACATGGGACCGCGAGACAGAGATAACGTTGATCTCTGGCAGGCAATTCTTACGGCTGCGGCCAAAGCCGAGATACGTTGACTGGTCCTCGACATCTCTCGACGCCCACGTTGATGCAGCACTGGGACGCAGGGATTCCCATCGTGATTCCGATCAGCGGAGAACCACGTCTTCGTCTACGGCTTGACCCGCCCAAGAGAAGGCTTACCCTTCGAGCCCCGGTCGCAGAGCATGTCAGGCTCCCCGTGCAACTGCTGGCGCACGTCACCACAGAACTCGACCAAGAAGCGGGACTCAAGTATGTCGATATTTCGACCACCGATGACCGGCTGGTGGTCGACGGTTATGCGATGCTCATGGCGATCGCTGATCGAATCCAGCTCGAAAACGTCGAACCGCTGAGGGCGTTCGAGGATACGCTCAAGCTCTGGCACTCGGTCTTGGCGGAGAGGGTACGTATGGCTCTACCGGCTGAGATCGGGCTCTTTGGCGAGCTTCTCATCGTCCGAGCGCTTCTAGAAACGTCGGCTGCTGAGGCGACTTCTTGGCGCGGTGGTCTAGCCGAGGAGCACGACTTCGGCTTCGAGGACTCTGACGTAGAGGTGAAGACCACCACTGGAGAGCGCCGACACCACTGGATCCACGGCTTGACTCAACTCGTGGAAACCGGATCGACCCCACTTTGGATCACTTCGCTCCAGATTACTCGCGCAGGCGACGGTGATGGTGAGACTCTGCCAGCCCTGATCGACTCGGTTCTCGCCGTCACCAGCGATGCGGAGCGCTCTGTGATCGAGCAGAACCTCACGGCTGCTGGCTGGCGCGAGGATGCCCGGGATCTATTCGATGAGAGATGGCGGCTTCGCACACGTCCGCTTGCACTGAGGGTCGATGACGCATTGCCGCGGCTTACGCCTGCACTCCTGCTCTCGGTCGGTATCGATACGGGGCGGCTGCGCGAAGTCGTCTATGAGATCGACGTTACTGACAAGATGCCAGCCGTGAGTCTTCCGACGACACTAAGCGCAGTCCTTGCCGAGTTGACCGAGACGGTCCATGCTCAGTAAAGCGAACTTGGTCGCGCTCAGCGACATCTACGGGTCCGCGCTTGACGCGATGGTGTCTAGTGGCCCATCCCGCCTTTCAAGCAGAATCAAGTTCGAGGCTGACGAGCGAAACCTAACCGCATTGGCTGATCCCTCGGTCCTCGTCAACTATCTCGCCGATGCTCCGATCGGTGACGCACTTCTCGTCAAGCTGCGCCTCACCATTACAAAATGGGACGCGGCGACGCTAGCCGGCTGGGTCGGGGAGACTGCGCCTCGGACCCTAGATCGGCGAGCACTGATCTATCAACGGCTTGAGATCCATAGCGACCTGGCCGCGAGCGTGGACGCTGCAATTCCAGTCGCCAGCGACGACGCCATCGTTATTAGCCGTGCCTTCGAGCCGTGGTACCAGCGGGTCATGGCTGAACGCAGCCCGTTCTATTGGGCTCACTACGCCGACTATCTCGCAAAGCGACTTTGGCAACCAGAGGCCATTGCAGCTCTTGATCTCAATACGACGCGCATCGTCGAACGGCTCGCAGACCCCGAGCGCACTTCGGTCTACCAGGCAAAGGGTCTCGTCGTCGGCTACGTCCAAAGCGGAAAGACTGCGAACTTCACCGGCGTCATCGCAAAGGCAGTCGACGCGGGCTATCGACTTATCGTCGTCTTGAGTGGAACAACGAACCTTCTGCGTGCTCAAACGCAGCGGAGACTTGATAAGGAGCTCGTGGGTTACGAGAATCTCATGCGAGGTATCGACGAGACCGACGAAGATGCCCTCGCCACGGTCGATTACATAGATGACCCCGATTGGAGTCAATTTGTCCGACACGATGCTTTGCCGTCGACGATGCGCTTCTCGGATATCCATCGTCTTACGACGCAGGCATTTGACTACAAGGCGCTCAAGCAAGGAATCGCAGCCCTTGATTTCGAGGCGATGGAGTATGCAAAGCCGCTAAACGCGAGCGAGAACCTGCACCGCTTGCCCACCCGCATCGCCGTCATAAAGAAGAACAAGAGTGTCCTGAAAAAGTTCGTCCAAGACCTGAAAAAGATCACCGCTAAGCTATCGGATATCCCCGTACTGATCATCGACGATGAGTCTGATCAGGCCTCGATCAATACCTCCAATCCTGCACGCTGGGCCGAAGGACATACCGAGCGGACGGCGATCAACGGACTCATTGCACAGCTACTTGGGCTTCTGCCGCGTGGTCAGTACATCGGCTACACCGCCACACCCTTCGCCAACGTGTTCGTCGACCCCGGCGATGCCGTCGACATCTTTCCTCGTGACTTCATAATCTCGCTCGATAGGCCGCCGGGCTACATGGGTGCCAGCGATTACCATGACTTCGAGCCGCTCGCTGAGGGTGAGACTGCCAATTTCGAGAACTCAAACGAGCGCGCTTTTGTACGGCCGATCGACGACGATACGCCCCGAACCGCACTTCAAGAGGCGCTTGACATGTATGTCCTGACTGGCGCAGTGAAGTTGTTTCGCGAGCGCGCCGACACCACGATCCGTCCCTTTGAGCATCACACTATGCTAGTTCATGAGTCCCACAAGCAAGAAAACCATCGGATGCTCGCCGAAGAACTGCGAGAACTCTGGAAGGAAGCAGGCTACCTTGGCGCTGCCGGACACGAGCGCCTTGAGAAGCTATTCGTCCGAGATGTTCAGCCGGTCATAGATGCTCGCGAAAAGGCCACGCTCAGGCGTGCCGAGGAGGAAAATATACGACCGGTCGTCTATTCGCGCCCATCGGCATACGCGGACCTAAAGTCTTTTGTTTCGCAGGTCGTGGCCCGGGTTGAGGGCGCAGCGAACGACCCAGTGATGATTGTGAATGGCGACAAAGAAGCGGCCACAGAGGATGTCTCATTCGACAAGCACCCGGTGTGGCGCATCCTCGTCGGTGGAACAAAGCTTTCTCGCGGCTTTACCATTGAGGGGCTGACTGTCGCTTATTACCGACGAGTGACCAGACAGGCTGACACGCTCATGCAGATGGGTCGCTGGTTCGGATTCCGGGCTGGCTATGAAGATCTCGTCCGCCTCTATATCTCAACTGGCGGTGATGGCACGACGGTCGATCTCTACGAGGCGTTTGAGGCCGCATGCCGCTCCGAGGAACTCTTTAGGGCGGAAATCAAGAGGTACGCGAAGATAGAAGACGGTGTACCTGCAATAACACCCGCTCAAGTCCAACCACTCGTGGCGCAGCACCTTGGCTGGCTAAAACCATCGGCCTCGAACAAGATGTACAACGCGATGCTTGTCGAAAGGCGCTCGCCAGGCGAGCGCCTTGAGCCTGCTGGCTATCCGGAAGCGCCTGCCGCGTTGGCACACAACACTCGCGTTCTCCTTCCGCTCGTCACGTTGGCGTCTAAGTCAGGACGCTTTGTCTACCCCACCGGCAGCGGTAAGAGTGACTATCCGGCGTTTTACGGCGTCGTCGATCATCAAACGTTTGTCGCGCAGCTCACCGATCTTCGTTGGCAGCCCGAGGACGACTTTGCGGCTGATCTTAAATGGCTATCCGGCCTCTTCCCGAACCAGATTGAGGACTGGGTCGTCATTCTGCCTCAGCACAAGGGTCCTGACCGTCGGTCCACGATCGCGGGAAACGAGCGTCTGAGCGTATTTGGGCGTCGCCGTCGTCGTCGCCCGCGTTTCGGGGCCATCAGCTCAAGGCCACATCGGTTCGCGCCTAGCCGAATTGCCGGGGTTGGCACTATTGACGATCCGCTCGCTGAGAGCCTCCATCGTCCGTGTCGCGGCTCGGTGCTCATCTATCCCGTCCTTGAGCAGGAGGAAACCGACGATGTCCCAAAGCACTTGGACGTAGATGAAGTGGTAATGGCCCTCGTGTTCTTTTCGCCTACCTCCACAGGCGCTCCTGACCGCACCCTTGTGAGCTTTGTAGCCCGAGACACGTCTCAAGAAGAAGAGCCCATAGTCGAGGCATCGTGACCGCGCGGATCGCAAGCCGCGAGATCGGAAGTTCTCTTAGCTGGACCCATTCTGAGCCCGGCAGAACTGTCTTGAAGCCCTTTTCAAGCGGTCGCGCGTTCCCGCTGGCCCGCGATCTATGATCGTGGGCGCAATGACTCCTCATCAACCCTTCTTGTCGGCGATACGGCCGTTTCGCGTGGGGGACGACCTCCTCGACGCCTGCCGCCGTGTGGGTCGTGACGTGCCTCGTGCTACTTCGTGGATATCGCTGAGGGGGATGCCATGACGTCGTTGACCGCTGTCGATTTGTTTTGTGGAGCGGGTGGTCTGAGCGAGGGTCTTAGCCGAACCGGCGTTGATGTGCTCGGCGCAGTGGATATCTCAGAGTTGGCGATTCAGGCGTACGAAGAAAACCATCCGAATACGCTGGTATGGAGACGCGATATCCGTCGCTTGCCGCCAGCGGAGATCCTACGGGAATTGGATCTGCGGCCAGGTGAGCTTGATCTCTTGGCTGGCTGTCCGCCATGCCAGGGCTTCTCGACGCTGCGCACTCACAATCGAAGTAGCAACGTAGATGACAGTCGCAACGGATTGGTCGCCCAGTTCGCGCGGTTTTGCGAAGTCCTTAGACCGCGCGGCTTGTTGATGGAGAATGTTCCCGGACTGGAATCAGATCGCCGCTTTCGGCTGTTGACAAAACGACTTGAGAGAATGGGCTATCGATTGACCTACGGTGTGCTCGATGCGGCCGACTACGGCGTACCCCAGAGGCGGCGGCGGTTTGTGCTGCTCGGAACACTAGGCGAGCCTGTCGAGTTCGCGCCTCCCACCACGAGTCTCGTGCGAGTTCGCGACGCGATCGGTGATATTGAGTCGCCGACAGATAGTGACGATGATCTACACAATCACGGAGAGCGACGATCGCAAGAGATAATCGAACTCATTCGTGACATCCCTAGAGATGGGGGGAGCAGGGGAGACCTCGGACCGGAGCGCCAGCTAGCCTGCCACAGGCGGGTCAGCGGATGGAACGACGTATACGGGCGAATGGCGTGGGACGCGCCAGCACCCACGATCACCAGTGGCTGTGTGAACCCCTCAAAGGGACGGTTCCTGCATCCCGAGGAAGATAGGGCTATCACTCTGCGTGAGGCAGCGCTCTTGCAGTCATTCCCTAGCGGTTACAGGTTTCCCTTGACTAATGGCAAGTACAAGGTTGCAGATCTGATTGGCAACGCTTTGCCGCCGGTTTTTGTCGCCCACCAAGTAAGACCTCTTGTAGCCGAGCTGTCTAGGTAACCCAGCCTCGGTCTCGGTAGCTTGGATGGTGCCGTCGAGTCAGGCGGCTAAGCCCAACGCTCTCGGCCAGTTGCTCACGCACTTTGGGGGTTGCTCGTGGCAGCCGCATCCTTCATCGTGGCCGCTGCGTTTCTCACGAGGTGCTCGGCGACTGCGAGACAGAATTATTGCGCGGTCGCTATAGTTATGGCATGACTGTCGTCTCGGTTCCCTCTCTCCCAGTGAGCGACGCGGCCCAACGTCTCGGCGTCAGCGAGCAACGGGTGCGCGCGATGATCTCTGCCGGCTCGATCGAGGCGGAGAAGATTGCTGGAGCATGGTTGATTCCAGTCGCGTCGCTCGCCAGGCTGGCGGCGTCTCAGCGGCAAGGGGGTCGCCCGTTGAGCGCCGCGAGTGTGTGGGCTCTGCTGCTGCTTGCTTCCGACGAACCTGTGGGATGGGCTTCATCGAGGGTGCGCTCGCGTATGGCGGCAGCGCTCGACGATCACGGCCTGGGTGGAGCGTTTGGCAAGCTGGGCCGTCGCGCTGCGCGTCATGTCTACGAGGGGCATGTTGCCGAGTTGCCTCGTCTCGCCGGCAGCGCCGATCTGATGCTGGGGGGTGTGAGCGCCGCTGGTGCCCACAAGCTGGGCCTCCAGGGCGGCGATGGATTGGAGGCGTACGTCGCGGCCGGTGCCATCGAGGGAGTCGCAAAGCGTCATGGACTGGGCGTGGGCGGCGAGCCCAACGTGGTGCTGAGGGCGATACCCGACGACATATGGCCGGTCGTGCATCGTAGGGTTGCGCCCATTGCGGTTGTGCTCGCTGACTTGGCGGAGCACTCGGACGCACGGGCGCGCCGCGTCGCTTACGACCGGGCTGACCGTCTCGACCGCGAGCTTGCCCGTGGCTGAGAAGCGCCCGGTTAGGATCGCGCCGAGCGATCCGGAGACTTCAGGTCTGTGGGATGACCTGGGCCGGCTCGCCGCACGAGTGCTCCCTGCGGACTGGACGCTGATTGGCGGTCTCATGGTGCAGCTGCACGCATATGAGGCGGGGGAGATGGGTGTGCGGGTCACAACCGACATCGACATTCTCGGCGACGCCCGCAAGCAGAAGGCGATCGAGAAGATCGCACGGGCTCTGGATGGGGACGAATTCGAGCTTGAGCCTCCCTCGCCGACGGACGGCGTGAGCCACCGCTGGCGTCGTGGTGAGCTGATCGTGGACCTGCTCGCGCCTGACGGTTTGCGCGGCGACCCACCGATGCTGGGCGGTGTCCGCACAGTCCAGATTCCGGGCGGCAGTCAGGCGCTCGCGCGAACCGAGACGGTGGAGCTAGAGATCAACGGCGCGATCGCTCACGTACGGCGTCCGACGCTGCTTGGTGC
>JBARJU010000243.1:0-1997 GCA_049800435.1 Solirubrobacteraceae bacterium | reverse complement strand
CCCGCGAGCCAAGCCACATGAGCGAGAGCACCCCGCCGAGCGCGGCCCCCGCGAGCACCGCCGGGCGCACCACCTCGCCGATCCTGCGCGGGATGTACTGCGGCACGTCGCCGATCCCGTGCGCGCGTCCGAGCGTGACGGCTGTGTGTTTGGTGTTCGTGAGCGACCACATCGCATTGCCCGTCATCAGCAGGTCGCTCAGCACCCAGATCGCGGGCGCCGCCGCGGCGAGAACCGCCAGGCGGGCGAGCTCCCCGCGTGTGCGAGCTGGATCGGAACGAGTGGATGAGACAACCAGAACGACCCAATAAATCCCAGAAAAAACCCATGCCTCTGGACGTAGGAGCCCGGCGAGACCGAGCAATGCGAGCACCGGCGCTCCGGCGCGGGGACGTCTGCTCTCGACGAGCAATGCCGAGAGCACGAGCAGCATGTACGGGACGTCGACGTAGGCTCTCACGCCGTATGAGAGCACCGGCACGCGCGTTATCAGGACTATCGCGGCCACCGCTCCGGCGGCGCGCCCGAACCAGGCGCCTCCGAGCTTGTAGGTCACCCATGCGCACGCCGACAGCGCCAGGAAGCCGAGTGCAACGACGATCGTTGTCTCCGCGCCGCCACCGAGCGGCGCAAGCGGTATGCCGAGCGCCTCCACGAGCGGATGCGGCGTCGGCGCGATCGGCAGCCCGTATTCGGGCACTTCCGCGCGGTATAGCTGTTGGCCCCACACGAGCGCGTACAGCGTGTCGTAGTTGACGAGCCCCACTCCCGCGATCAGCCACAGCAGGGCCGCTCCCGCCACGATCGCAAGCGTCGCGGGGCCATGGCGGGTTGGGTATTTCCGTATGGCCTGCCCCACGCGCGCGTGTGGGGCGCCCGTTTTGATGGTGTTCGCCACAGCGGCGCACGCTACCTGAGCGGGCCGCGCCCGAGGGTAGACTGGCCTCGGTGGCCGCTCCCGCTCAATCCCTCTATCGCGTGCATCGCCCGCGCTCGTTCGCCGACGTCGTCGGGCAGGAGCCGGTCGTGCGCACCCTGCGCCACGCGGTCGAGCGAGGCAAGGTCCATCACGCCTACCTGTTCGTCGGCTCGCGCGGCACCGGCAAGACCTCGATGGCGAAGATCCTCGCCTCGTGCCTGAACTGCGAGGGTAGTGACGACCCCGCCCACCCGGGTGGGCCCACGATCGATCCGTGTGGACAGTGCGACTCGTGTCGCTCGATCGCCTCTGCTACCTCACTCGACGTGATCGAGATGGACGCGGCCTCCAACAACTCGGTCGAGGACATCCGCCAGCTGCGCGAGTCGGTCGCCTTCACGCCCGTGTCGGGACGCCACAAGGTGTACATCCTCGACGAGGCCCACATGCTCTCCACCGCCGCCTGGAACGCGTTTCTGAAGACGCTCGAGGAGCCGCCGCCCAGCACCGTGTTCGTGCTCGCCACGACCGACGCCTCCAAGGTGCCCGCCACGGTCGTCGACCGCTGCCACCGCTTCGACTTCCACCGACCCACTGTCGAGCAGATCGCATCCGTCGTGATGCGCGCCGCGCGGGCCGAGTCGATCGAGATCCCGCCCGAGGCGGTCGCGGCGATCGCGCGCTCGGCCACTGGCAGCTTCCGCGACGCGCTCGGCACGCTCGAGCAGCTCGTCACCTACTCTGGCGCCACCGTCGAGCTATCCGACGTGCTCGCCGTGCTGGGTGTCGCCGACGAGCAACTGCTCT
This sequence comes from Solirubrobacteraceae bacterium, assembly GCA_049800435.1. GTDB lineage: Bacteria > Actinomycetota > Thermoleophilia > Solirubrobacterales > Solirubrobacteraceae > Palsa-744. The sequence goes on along the minus strand of JBARJU010000243.1, from coordinate 271 downwards.
CCGATGCCCTCGACGCGGTCCAGGCTGGTGACGCGCGCGGCGCCCTGCTCGCTGTCGCACGCTGCGCCGAGGGCGGTCGCGACGCCTCTTCGTTCACCCGCGACCTGGAGGGTCGCGCGCGCGAGCTGCTCGTCGTGCAAACGCTCGGCGAGGTCCCCTCCGAGCTGTCGCTCACGCCAGAGATCGACGAGCGCCTGCGCGCGCAGGCCGAGCGCATGGGTCCCGCCGAGGTGGTGCGCGTGCTGGACCTGCTCGGCGCCGCGCTTGAGGG
>JBARJU010000242.1:0-17487 GCA_049800435.1 Solirubrobacteraceae bacterium | reverse complement strand
CCGCGCGACCCGCCTCGGTGGCACTCCAGCGCTCCGTCTCGCCCGCGAGCCGCTCGACCTGCCCGAGCGCCTCGAGGTGCGTGAGCATCGACAGCGTCTCGGTGAGCAACCACGGCCCGGCGTGCGTGGAGAGCTCATCGCCGTAGATGCGCGGGATCGCCTCGAAGGCCGTCAGCGGCTCGTGCACGACTGCACCGCGCACCCTCGCGAGTCGCTCGGTAACGAGCGCGCGGTTTCCGTCGATGTGGGCACGCACGTCGGTGAAGGTGCGCCCGTGGCCGGGCAGGCACAGGCGCGCACCCAAGCGTTCGACCACGTCGAGCGATGAGAGGAATTCGCCCACCGGGTCAGGCGAGTAGCCGTAGTCGAAGAACAGCGAAATACGCCCGAGCAGGTGGTCCCCGGAGATGAGCAGGCGCCGCTCGGGCTGGAACAAGCACACGTGCGAGGGCGCGTGACCAGGGGTCTCGTGCACGGTCCACGGGCCGAGATCGGTGTGCACGACGACCCCGGGAAGCAATGCCCGGTCAGGCTCGATCAGGGCGGCTATGCCGGATTCGTGGCCCTTGCGCTCGGCCGCGAAGCGACGCAGCGGCTCCTCCGGGACGCCGCTCTGGCGAGCGACCTCGATACGCCGTTCAAGGGTGGCTTCGGGGTCCTGCGCCCCCGCGGACATATGCTCGTATTTGGGGTGCATCCACAACTCACAGCCGGCGCGCTCGACGATCGTCGCGGCCTGGCCGTAGTGGTCAGAATGGGCGTGCGTACACACGACCAGGCGCACGTCCTCGATGCTTAACCCGCACATCGCCAGCGCCCGTTCGAGCTGCACGATCGAGCCGGGCTCGTGCATGCCCGTGTCGAACAGCACCACCCCATCGCCGGCCGCGACTGCCCACGCGTTTCCGTGGGGAACGCCGGGCCAGGGGAGCGGCAGGCGCAGGCGGAAGACGCCGGCCGATCGTCCGGGATCGCCCAGCACGCGTTCGCCCCGTCCAAGCTCGCGTTTACGGGCCGGCTCCGTCACCGGCGGAGAGACTACTCGCAACGATCGCCCCTGGCCATCGGTCGAGCACTGGCTCGACGATGGCCCGAGCCGTAGACTCATAGATCACGGCGGCGCAGCAAAGGAGAGACGGCATGGTCGACGACGACGGGTCCGAGAAGAGCAAGGCGGCCACCAAGGTGCAGGAAGCGGCCGCCAACATCCACCCCCCTCGCGGGGGGCAGGCAGGCAAGAAGGGCGGCTCCGGTGACAGCGACACCGAGGCGGTGGCGCGCCGCTACTTCGACGCGATCGCCGCCCGCGACGTGGACGCAGCCGTGGCTTTGTGGGCCGAGGGTGGGCGCGAGCATGTGCGTGGACAGGTGGACGTGCTCGCGCCAGAGGGCGTGCGGGAGTTCATCGGCGGCCTGATCGAGGCGATGCCGGATATGAAGATGGAGGTGGTCGAGACGACGACCGAGGGCGAGCGCTGCGCGGTGCGGTGGACGCTGACGGGCACTTTTGCGGGGCCCGGATCGTTGAACGGCGTCAAGGCCACTGGCAATCCGCTGAAACTCGAAGGTGTGGACGTTCTGACTGTGCGCGACGGGCTGGTGCAGGCTAACGACGCGTTCTCCGACGGGCTGAGCGTGGCTCGCCAGATCGGGCTGATGCCGCCGCAGGGCTCCTCCGCCGAGCAAGGTCTGACCGGTGCGTTCAACGTGAAGACGAAGGTGACCGGCATGTCGGCCCAGGACGCCAAGCTGGTGGCCGAGGGCGTGTGGGTCGTGCAAGGCCAGCCGGGGCGCTGCAACGTGTACTTGATCGAGGATGAGAGCGTGGGCGGCGTGACCATGTACGACGCCGGCGCCCGCACGATGGTGAGGGCGGTCGCCTCCGCCGGCGCCAAGCTCGGCGGGATCAAGCGGATCGTGCTCGGCCACGGCCATACCGACCACCGCGGGACGGCGCCCGCGCTGGGCGTGCCTGTGCTGTGCCACCCCGATGAGGTACAAGATGCCGAAGGCAGCGGTGGATTCAGGTACTGGCCGAAGGACCTCGTGGGATTGCCCACCCCCCAGCGCCAGATCCACAGGGCGATGCACCGCTGGGCGTGGGACGCCGGCCCCGTGAAGATCTCAGGCACGCTCTCCGAGGGCGATCGGGTGGCCGGCTTCAAGGTGATCCACCTTCCCGGCCACGCCCCCGGCCTGATCGGACTGTGGCGCGAATCGGACCGGCTGGCGCTCGTGAGCGACTGCTTCTACACGCTCGACATGTGGGGACGCGGCTGCCCCCCGCACGTCCCTGAGAAGATCTACAACTACGACACCGAGCAGGCCCAGGCGAGCATTCGCAAGCTGGCGGAGATGGAGCCGGCGGCGGCTTGGCCGGGGCACGCGAAACCTGTGACACCCTCTGGGGCGCATGGCGGCGATGTGCGCTCGCAGCTGCTCAAGGCCTCGGAGACGATGTAGTGAGCGAGGGCTCTCTCACGAATTGCCTGCGACGGCGCGCCGTCGAGCTCGGCTTCGCGCTACCCGCCGGCGGCCGCCCGGTGGAACACGGGCGCCCATAGAGCGGGACCGGTTAGGTGGGCAAGCGCAACCGCGCGCGCGGCAAGCCGAGCGTGCCCATGAGCGAATACACGGACGCCGAGGGCAACGTCCTGAAGCTGCGCGGCTCGTTCACGCCCGCCGCACGGCGCGAGTACGCCGAGACGCTTGCCGGCACTGGCGGGCGGGCGGCCGCGACGCAGGAGGACGCGTGGCAGCGGGCGGTGGAGTTGCTGTTCGAGCGGCTCGCTGTGCGCTGGACGATCTCAGGCGCCCCGATCGACCGCCCGCGCGAGCTGCTCGCGCGCTTTCGGGTGGCCTCCCCCGAGGAGCGTGCATCCGTCAGTGACGCGTTGCGCGCGCATTGCGCCGAGCACTTCCCGGACGTGCGGGCACCTTAGGGGACCGCTGTCAGACGGGCTCCGTAGAGCCTTCGCCCGCGAGCGCGTCCACTCTCAATAGCTCCACCCGGCAGCTGAGCCCCTTGACCTTCGGCCAGTCATCGTCGGCGCAAAGGACCAGGTCGACCTCTGTTGCGAGGTCCGCGGTCGCGAGGATCAACGCATCTGGCATCGCCAGCGACCTGCACCTGCCGCGCAGCCCGGCGGCACGCGTCGCGACCAGCCTGTCGACCGGCAGGAGATCCCTTATGAAGGTATCGAAGAACCCATCGACATTCTCTTGGGGGTGATGCCCGAGCAAGACACCGGTCATGACCTCGGCATAACTGATCACCGAGGCCACAAGTGGATGGCTACCCACGACTTCTCGGAACTTGCCGACGGTGACCTCGTGAAGAGCATCGTCGGCATCGAGGAACCCGACGATGACCGTCGAGTCCAGCAGTATCACTCCCACTCTTGGCGCAATCCGCGCACCGTGCGACCGAACTGGCCGCCTGTGCTCAAACAGCCGGCGTACTCATCGAGGAGGTCATCCACGCGGGCTATCAAGACACGCCCGCGTCCCTGGGCCTCGACCCGCACGACATCCCCCTCGCGCAACCCGGCCTCACTGAATGCCCCGATGGGAATCGTGATCTGGTGCTTGCCCGAAACCCGGGAGCGACCCGGGGCCCGTCCCGGACCCGTTGGTTTCTTTACCTTTGTTGCCATAAGTCAAGGATAGCGCAGGCACCAGCCACGATCCGCCTCACTCCACCAGCTCGAGCCGTGGCCCGTGGGCGTCGGCGGCCGAGACGAAACGCGCGTTTTTCGGGCTGAGCACGAACTCGTGCAACTCGCCGTCGGCGCCGCGTACGGTCAAACGGCGACCCTCGTCCTCGACCACGACGACCGTGCCGGCCTCGAAGCCGCCACCGAAGTGCTTGATGCGGGCGCGAGCGCCGACGCGTGGGAGCGGTCGTGAGGGGCCGAGCATCAGCGTGCGGGGTGGGAGTGTTCGATGCGATCGCGCGCCACACGGTAGGCCGCGCTTGGGACGGTACGAACTCTCGGTTTCATGCGATGCTGCCGCGCGACAGGACCCACTGTGTGGGCTGCCCGGTGATCCCGGCAATCCGGTCGTAGTCGCCGTCGTAGTGCAAGACGGTCAATCCGGCGCTCTCGGCGCACGCGGCCACGATCAGGTCGGGCAGCGGTACCGCGCGGTGCTGTGAGCGCTTCGCCAAGCGCGCTTGAACCTCGAGTGCCCTGTCGACGATCGTCTCAGTCACCGGCACACGCGGAAGCGCGCGAAGCGAGGTGGCGAGGGTTGCATAGACAGCCGGGCTCGATGCGCTGTAGAGCAACTCCAGGTCCACGATCCCGCATGTCGCGATCGCCCCCGAGAGCAGCAGCGGCTCGATGACCTGACGTACCTCCGGGCGCGTCTCGCGCCGGGTCAGCGCGCTCTTGTCGGCCAGATACGTTGCCAACGCGCCCGCTCAGCGCCAGGCGCCGGCCATCGTCTCCGGATCGTCGAGCGCGAGCGCACCGGGCTCGAACAGCAGCTCGACCAGGCGCTCCCGTTCCTGAAGCTTGATGACCTCGCCGAGCGCCGCGTCGACGGTATCCGTCAACGAGCGCGTCCCGAGAATCTCACGCGCGCTGTCCACCTTGTTGAAATCCACCTCAAAGGAGGTCTTCCGCTTTGCGGCTGTCGCCATGAGTCCAGGATAGCAAAAACTGTAGAGATAGATAGTGAAATCGGGAGCGGAAGCTATCTCAGGGGTCCCCGATCGCTCGTTTGGCGTCCTCGCCAGATCCACCTTTACGGGAGATCGAGCACGAGCAAGAGCGCATCGTCGACCGCGCGGCGCTCCTCCAAGCTGAGGTGGCCGACCTGCTCGCCCAGCCCGCGGGCATCGACGGCGCCGACCATCTCGCAGAGAACCTGGGTCGCTTGGCCCTTCAACTCGATCTCTGGGTGGAAGCTGGCGGAGAAGGCCGAGCGCGAGGTCGGGCAGACGACCACGGTCGAGAGGGCGAGCAGATCGTCGGCCTGGACGATCACCGCGTAGCGGCGACCCTGCTGGACGTGGCCGCGCTTGGATGGCAGCGCGATCGCGTGGACATCACCACGGACCACGCAGCTGCTCCATCATGCCGGCAACGTCGTGCGCTTCGCGAACATATGCGTCGTTGCTCATAAGGCTCCTCACCTCGGCCGCAAGCCCACCACGCCTGCGCTCTCGCTCAGCCGTCTCAGTTATCGCCTGACGGGCCGCCTCTGCGCGACTCACCCCCCGCCGGCGGGCGATCTCCTCGAGCGCGTTGAGCCCGTCGCGTCCCAATCTCAGGGAGAGGGGAGCAGGAGCAGATGCCATGCTCGTACAGTAGCGCGAATCGCACTACGTTGCGTGTCCGGGGAGTCCTCTCAGCTCTTGGCCTGTCCTTCGATGGCGGCTTGGATGTCCCGTCCCTTGGGGCTGAGCGCCCACTCGTTGGGTGCTCCCTTGGCCGAGCCGCTCCCGGTGTTCTGGATCAGCCCCAGGCGGTGCAGGCGCGAGAGTAGCTTTGAGATCTGGCCCTGGTCGTGGATGCCCGCGGCTTCGCCGACCTGACGGTTGGAGGAGCCGGGGTGCTCGGCGACGGCCATAAGCATGCGTGCGGTGCGGTATGTGAGGCGCATCTTCACCTCGCGCAGCGGGTCCGTCGAGCCGGCACGCGGCATCTCGCTCCTACGCGGGATCGCGCGCCGCAGCTCCCTCTGCGCCGCGGCGCCCCCGAGATAGGGCAGCACGATCATGCTCATCAAGGGACCGGTGAGCTCAATCAGCGCACCATCTTCGCCGGCAGCGAGCCGCGAATGGAGGATCGAGAGCACGCCGCCGACGATCCCCTCGGCCACGAGCCGCGACGGCTCCCTCCCGGCACCGCTCTCACGACGACCTTCGTCGACGGCGGCGGCGAGCTCCCCGAGCAGGAGACCGCGACGCCCGAGCACCTCCGGGCCGGCCCCGAGCGACTCGACGATCACAAGCCGTCCCATCGCCGGCTCCTCGTCGAGGAACGACAGCAGACCGGTGAGCGCGGTCCTGATGCGATCCTGCCACCTGGCATTGCGATCATAGGCCTCCAGCACGTACTCCAACGCTCGCGCGATCGCTTCGTCGAACGCCGCCACGAAGCACGCCCCACGGTCGGGGAAGAATTCGTAGAAGGTGCGTCTCGATACCCCTGAGCGAGCCACGACGTGCGCGACCGTGACATCGGACGCGGCACGGTCGGCGAGAACGTCGACCATTGCCGTGAGGATTCTTGTGCGTTGTATCTGGCCTATCTGTTGACGGTCGAAACCGTTGCCGCCCGGCCTGAGCTTCCCACCCGGCAATGACGGGCCGGGCCGGCGGTGGTCAGACGAGCTTGCCGGTCCTGCGAGCATCTCATTTCTTCTTCTTAGCGACTGGTCCGTATTTGTTGCGGGCCTGTTTCTCGCATGCCGCGCGCTTACTCTTTGGCTTGTGTTTGCATGCTTTCAAAGCGTTCGCGAGCTTCTGCCCCCGGGTCAGCGACTTGCCCGTTACTTTCCCGGTTTTGGTTTCGGGGTCGATGAATCCGATGTCCGTGGATAGCACGGGGACCTGTTGGATGACCGAGACGGGATAGGACGGTGTCGCGAACGTTTGGTCTTGACCGTAGTCGGTGCCGCCGGGGTTGCTTGCCACTAGCCTGTAGTGGTAGGTCGTGCCGGGCAACAGGCCCTGTATCGCGCTGACGACGCCTTGGGGGCCCGTGAGCGCGCCGAGCGTTATGGGGATACCGGGCCAGCGAGCACCGTAACCCGGGGTTGGTCCGTATTCGAAGTAGTAGCCTGTTTCCCAGCCTTGCGGGTCGACCGATCCTGCCAACGTCACTGAACCAACCGCGACATTGCTCGCCACGCCCGTCAAGACCGCGGGGACGGGCACAGGTGGTGTCGTAAACGTCTCATCGGGGCCTGTCGTGGTGCCGCCGGGACTGTTGGCGACCAGCGCGTAATGGTAGGTCGTGCCGGGGGTCAACCCCACGATCGTCTGGGTGACCGGATGGTCGGTCCTGTCGCTTGCGACGTACTGGTCGGGGACAGGGACGACGGACCCGTACGCGCTGGTGACGCCATAGGCGAAGTGGTAGCTCGTGGGGACACCGACCGCATCGACGGTGCCGTTCAACGTCGCTGAGAGCTGACCCACTTCTGACGCGGATCCTGGTTTGTCGTCCACCACGGGCGGAACCTTGAAAGAGAGGAACGTCTTGCTTTCCCCGTAGGTCTTGCCGTTTTCGTTACCAGCCACCAGCCTGTAATGGTACGGCGAATACGGTTCGACGATACCCGACACCAAGGCCGACACAACAACATACCCTTCGCCCGGTCCCGGGACCGACGAGCACGGCACACTCGAGGTGAAAACCGGTTCGACCCCCGGTTCGACTTCACCCGGGCCATACTGGAATTCGCACGTCGTGAGAGCGAGCGTCGCGCTATCGGGGTTCACTTCGCCTTCGAGCATCGCGCCCGTTGGCCCGAGACCCGAGATTCCATCCGTACGCGTATCCGGTGCGACGACCGCCGGGCCGAAGATGTGGATATTGCCGAAGCCAAGATCCGAAACGTAGATATCGCCACTGGTGTCATTTACCCCAAGACCCTCTGAGAACCCGATGATGCCCGCGCCAAATTCCGATAGGAGTGTCACTTTCCCGCCGTTCAGAGTGTATTCCGCGATGGATTGACCCAAGTCGAGATACAGGATGTTATGCACGGGATCGACCGCGATTCCATATGTGAATGCGCCCTCCACGAGTTCGATGCCGGGTTCAAAACCGCCCGACGGGTTGCGCTTGAGCTCAACGACCGTGCCGTTGTGGTAGCCGCGGACGAACAGGTCGCCGCCCGCGTCCAGCGCGAGGTAGTCGGGAGCCCCGAAGGGGCCTGTGATCGGGCCTTCGACTTCTTCCCCGACAGAATTAAACTCATAGATCGCTTCGCTGCCTTCGTCGGCGATATACACGTCGCCTTCGGCATCCACCGCCGCGCCGAGCGGACGCTGGAAGTGCTTGACAGGCGACCTCGACGGTTCCTTTTCGCATGCAGAACCCGAAAGCCCACCATAACCCGTGAACTGGCAAACGTATTCGTATTCGTTCGAGGCGTTGAGCGTGTACTTTTCGACGACTTCCCCGCCACCGCGTACGGTCGGAACATAGATGTCGCCGTTTGAGGGATCGAACGACGTGCACGCAGCGCCACTCTTGCCGCCCAGGAAGCACGCATTGTCGATAGCGAGCCCAACCGGTTCGACGTTGAAGTTAAACGAACCGTGCAGAACCGCTGGCGCACCCCCGACAGGAAGTCCACCTTCGGGCCCGAAGACCTTGACGACGTTCCCTTCGCCTTCTTCGAAGCCGCCTTCGGTGGCGAACACGTTTCCGCTCAACTGATCGACCGCCACGCCGGTAGGACGGTTGGAGAAAGCACCGAAGCCTTCTTCGGGAGGCAACAGGCGATGGATGAACGCGGCCGGCGCCGCGGCGCTCCCGAGCGCGAGCCCTACCCAGAGCACACAGAGCGCAGCGAGTGCCATCGTCGTCAGTCTGCGAATGACGCTCATCGTCCGTTCCCCCGGTTGCCGTGACTGTGGGATGCCTTGCCGGCCCTACCCCCGCCCCTCTTTCGCTTCTGCTTGGCCTTACGCTTTGCGATCTTGTGCTTTCTTGGTTTGGGCGCGATCTTGACCGTGACCGCACCACGAGTCGACGGTGGCGTAAACGCGGGCGCCGGGACCAGCGGCGCGCCCACTGGCGAAGCGAGCAGCGCCGTCAGGAAGCCCGGCGTCGTGAACGTCTCATCCGACCCGTAAACCGTGCCGTACTTGTTCACAGCCACCAGTCGGTAGTGGTAGAGGGTGCCGGCCGCAAGGCCCTGCAAGGTCAAGGACTGCGTGCTCGCCCGCGACCCGGCTTCGCCAAACACGCGGCTACCGTACGTCGTGTCGGTGCCGATATCGAACTCATAGCTCGTCGGCAGGCCCCGCGGATCGACCATCCCCGAGATGCTCGCGCCATTGGAGGACACTTCGCCGGCGGTGCCAGTGGTGACCGCGGGCACGAGCTGCGCGATCGTCGGAGTCGTGAACGTCATGTCCTCACTCTGCACCGTCCCCTGCGAATTACTCGCGACGACCGCGTAATGGTAGGTCGCGCCAGATGCGAGCCCTTCGAGGGGCATCGCGACAGGCTGATTCCCGTAGCTTGACCCGGCGTCGCTTTCTTCTTCGGCGGGGAGACTCGTACCGTAGGACGCAGTCGTGCCAAAGAGAAAGTGGTAGTGGGTTTCGCTGTGCTCCGGGTTCACCAGCGCGCTTAGAGTAGCTTCGTGGAGACCCACCAGCAGCGCTGGCTGGATGACCGCCACCGGTTCTACCGGGAGCGTGGTAAAGGTTTCGTCCTGGGCTTCGGTGAGGCCCAGTTCATTGGTCGCGACCAGCGAGAAATGGTAGGTAGTATTAGGTATGAGTTTCGTTACTTCGGTTTCAGCTGGCACGCTTTTGGACACGTTCGTCGCGTCTGTCCCAGGAAGGACCGGTCCGAACCGCCCATAACCCGCACTTTCACCGTACCGGAAGTAATAATGGGCATCGAACCCGTTCGGTTCCAGCGCACCGGTGAGCATCGCGCTTCTCGCCGTCACGCTCAATGCTGGGCCAGTGCCGACACCTTCGACCGCTGGAAGGGTCTCGAACGTTTCGACGTTCCCGTAATAATGTATCCCACCTTCTGCTTCCATGACCAGCCGGTAGCTGTAGGTCGTGGCCGCCTTTAGTTCCGTCAATCCGATCTGCACATCTTCTTCCGCTTCGCCTGGAATGCCAACCGGTTGGGTACTAGATGCGAGTGAACCGCCTTCGCCGTATTGCAGGTGGTAGGTGGCAGGCTTTTCGCCACGTCTGATTGTGCCGAGGACCGTAGCGCTGCGCCTTTCCACGACAGTCGCCGCTCCCGTGCCCGCCACAGGCACCGTCATGACTTTGAACACCGCGATCCTGTCTGCCGCGTATTCCGATGCGAAGACGGTCCCGCTCGCACCCACAGCGATGCCCCTCGAGTCAGACATGCCTTCAAGCGCACCAAAAATATCGACTTCGCACAAACCAGGTTCGCCAAAAGGAGCGCACTCCGCGATTTCCGGGCCTTCGTCAATAAAGATATTCCCGGTCGCGGGCGCAGCCGCCAAGCCCGTTGCAAAACTCTGCCCGCCGACGCCGTGTTTGTTTAGACCTTCCAGTTCTTCCAATTTCGCGTTATACTTCCTTATACCACCGCCAGTCTGTACATATATGTTTCCCAATGTGTCAATTGCGATACCCCGCTGGAAGTTTTCCTCACGTATCAGTCCAACCGCATTGCCTGCGTCGTTAAACTCTGCAGCGGTCTTCTCTTTTTCGGTTTCGTTCCATACATCGGATACCCATACGTTGCCTGAGGAATCGATAGCTATGCCATCTCCTTCAAGTGAAAGCTCGTGTTTTTCGTCTTCGAACGTGGCTGGCAGCTGCCGCAGGTATTTGCCTTCGCCGTCGAAGACGTCAACCGCCTTGTGGCCTCGGTCGTACACATACACGTCGCCTTTGGCAGGACTTGTGGAGTTATCGATCGCGATGTCTGTGGGGTCGGCGAGCCGGTGTTCTGGGCCACCGTTGAATTGATTGACGTATGCCCCTTCTGGGGTGAGCTCCTCGATCCGATTGTTCCCGCTGTCGGCGACAAAGAGATCGCCCGTCGCTTCGTTGACCGCGATGCCAGACGGCGCATTGAACTGCCCATTACCCGAGCCTTCAACCCCGAGATACTTTGTCACCGTGTATCCTTCGATAGCCATGGAAGGGGCGGCGTACCACAGGCCGCCGCCTACCGTGGCGAGTACGATGATGCCCGTGCGGAAGCGCCTGGGGAGACTCATCGTTTGCTCCTCTCACCCGTCGCGTGTGCTCTACTAGTGGTTGTTCGGGCTCTTTTCGCGTTCTTTGCGTTTTTGGCGTTGCGTGCTGTCTTGGCTTTGGGGCAGCCTGTGATTTGCACGGGTGTGTTTTGCTTGAGTTGTGCTCCGTCTTGGGCTGTGAAGAGTGTTGGTAGGACGAGCTTGTGGGTGCAGAGGTTGACGTTCGCCGCGAGCGCGGAGTGGGGCCCCTCGGGGAGGTAGAGTTCGAAATTGTTGACTTGGACGTCGGGGACGTTGTTAAACGTGCTGCTCGTGATGCCCTGTTTGCTGATGAACGTGTCACCCACGAGGTCTATCCGCACGCCGTAGCCTTGGAGCACCACGATCAGGTTCGGGAACGCTTCCCCGCCGTGGGAGACGAAGTACGCGGGACCGGTGAGGGGGACTGGTAGCACCGGGCTCGACGCTCGCGCGACCCCGACCACCGAACCCGTCGGACACGACGCGGGGTTAGCTTCGAACGTTTGCGCGGGACACGCTTTCTGCAGCGTCGAGAGCCGTGAGGGCAACTGCTTGGGCAGTTCGACCTTCACGTGGCTGATGTTGGACTGCGGGCCTCTTGGGTAGGCGAGCTTGACGAACAGGCTCGCACCGTTCTTACGCGAGGTATGCGCAGAGCTGTACACAGTGAACTTCGGGGCGAAACCCAATCCCTTGCAACCCGATACGGCGAATGGTGCGCTCACGCGAGCTACCGCGCCCTGATCTCCGGTGATGGTCGCGTCGATGTGCTGTTGGGCGCAGTTGGTCGGGTTGAAGATGAACCCTGGCCGATCAACCGTCACGTTCGCCGTGCGCAGTCGCAAAGGTATCCCGTCGATGATCTGCGGCAACGGGTCGCTCGTGACCGTCAACGCCGCGGTGTTCGGGTCCACCTCGATCCTGGCCCTGACGACGACGTTGCCGAGGTTGAACGGCCCTGCGATCGTCGGCACCACGATCGACAGGCCAAACGGCGAACCGTGATAAGGACCCGTGAGGTACAGCGAGCCCTTCTCATAAAACGGATGTCCTCCCGGTCCCGCGGCGACAGTCATCGTGCCGATACGCGAACTATCAGAACACGTCCCCAGGTCCGCTTCTGGCTCGCCGCACAGCGGGATACCGGACAGGGTGCCCAATAGTCCCGGGGGCGTCTTGACCTGGATCCCCGCCAAATCCTGTTCGCGGTCCTCACGCTTGAACGTCAACGTCAACGGGCTGAACTGCCCCGCATTCGCATTGGACGTACCAGCGCTGAACGACGGGGCCAGCGGCAAGCTCGAAGGGCACGCCCCACCGCTGCCGTCATAGCTCACGTCAAACGCCGAAGACGGGTTGGCGTCCGGCGTGACCGGGGTGCTCCACGGCACGATGTCGGTGCTGGTCACGAACCGTCCACACGACTGCGGTGTCGCAAGCGAAGCGCGCAGCCCACCCTTGAAATGCACTTGGAGATCGCTGACGGGTAGTTGCGGTGCTTCCTTGAACACCGTCGTCAACTGGCCCGTACTCGTATTCGCATACACCGTGCCGTGCTGCTTTACGATCACACCCGCGCCTTCCAGTTCGAGATAGATGCTGAACATGTTGCCGTCCGCCGCATCGGCGTTACTACAGGGATCGCACCCCGGTGCCGCGAGGAACACCTGCCCCACCAACTGTTCGGCCAGCAAGGGCGTCGTAGCACGTACCGTCCCGAGCACCGAACCATCGGGGCAAGACCCGGCGAGCCGTGATTCGAGTTTGATCTCCCCCGCTGTACACGCCTGCAACCCATCCCCGGCCGACGGTGATACCGAGACACCGGAGGGCAACGTGACTACCACGTTCTTGAACTCCGGTGTCGCCAGATTCGGCGGTAGCTGCGGTGCTTGGGGCACCCTGATATCGACCGACAAACCAGACGGCTCATCCGCCCGGGTCACTTCCGGGGTAACTTCCACCCCGGGCGCGAACTGCAACAGGTTGCAATCCGTGATCTGCGGGTAAACAGTCGTGCTCTTCACACGCCACGCCGGATCGCTCACATCAGGCGAACCATCGGCCGTCCAACGCCCCGGGTTCTGCCATGTATCCGACATCGCCGTCGCAGACAACGGACCAGCGGAACAATCCACCGGATTAGTCAAAAAAGCAGTCGGAGCCAACCCACTCGGACCACCACGCAAACCGTCATGACCAGCTTCACCGGGAACACCCCAAAACGTCAACGAAATACCATCGATAAAAAACAGGCGCAAGATGCCCGGTGAGAAGACCTGCAACACATAACCCCGACTCGACGGTACCGCCGTGGCGTAAATCAAGATCGCATGTCCGGCGAAGTTGAAACCGAACTCAGCGGGATAACCGTGCTCAGGGACCAAGTTATAGATAACCGGAGTGGTCAGCAATGTGTTGCCTCCAAACATCAGCCAGCCGCCATTGGTGAGGCTAATGGTCCCCACCGCGCTGCTTGGCGGGCACTTGGTGAACCCACTGCTCTGATTAGCTTGCTTTAGTTCTTCCAGCGACGGTTCCAGTTCCCGCTCGCTGCATTGCGTCGCCACCTGCGTATCCCCCACAAAACCCGGCGGGAGATCGACCACCACATCCTTGACATCTTGGGCGCTCACGTACTTTTCGTGAGTGGAGCCGCCAGCCTGAATATTGCCTCGCAAGAGCGTCGAGTAGTCATTGGCGAACTGGAAGCTGCTCGTCACGCCGAAGGGATGATCGGCGGCTTGCGTATCGAGCCCACCGTCGACGCCGGTGAGCCGAAAGCCGAAATTCGTGAGACCGGGCGTCGCCGGGGTCGCGCTGACCGTGTTCTGAAAGCTCGCTACGGCCGGCGTCGGCGCACCGCCGCCTGAGACCTGCACCGCGTTGGTGACACCGCCCGACACACCCGCTTCCACCGAAACGTAGATGTCCACGACCAATGCATCGCCCGTCGCGAGCACGTTAGGATAGATACAGGTGACAGGCTCACCCGAGCACTTGACAATCTGGCCGGTTCGTGGATTTTCCATTTCCGCCACCTGGGCGCTCATGCCCGCCGGCGGCGTGTCGACGATCGCGATTGGAGTGCCGTTCGTAGGCATGCTCCCGGAGTTGGTGATCGTCAACTGGTAGCTGTTGCAGCTACCAAGGACATTGTTGGCTCCTACGCACGAATGGTCGAGAGCCGGAGTGAAGTTGGTGGGATACGGGGCGGATTCGATCAGATAGCCAGGTCCCGGTGTGACCGCGCCGGCCGAACCGCATGCAAAGGCGAAGATCAGAACCCACGCGATAGCGATGGGCAGGATTCCCTTGAGGATCCTCATGGCCGACCCCCGATCCTGACGCCGTGTCCGGCGTGGCTGGCGTTCCTGCCCCGCTTTCTCTTCTGCTTCTTCTTCTTCGGCTTGCCCTTCGCCTTCTTCTTGGGCTTGACGGTCTTACTCGCGGCTTCCGGGACTTGCACTGTGGAGGCCACGTTTTCCCCGCCGGCCTGGAATTCGCTGCCGGGAGAGAGCAGCACCGGCGCGCCACTCAACGAACCCTGACACGCATCGGCATCGCACGACGGCGGTGGCGGCGCTTCCACGAACCCACCACCCGTACGCGCATCATACGTATCGGCCTGGACATCGGTGTCGCGCGGCACAAGCCGATCGAACGTGTTGAAGAACACATCCGTGCCCGACGCCGAAATACCTTCAAGACTGGCACCAAGAGTGTCCTTCCCGTCAGAGATCAGGCTCACATCCCCTTCGCGGTATTCGTAGACATTCGATTGACCGTTGACCGCCTGTGCGACCAATGGGTTGATACTGCTGAAAAACACTGCGCCGTCGTCGGCGACCGTCAGACCCCCTACGCTGCCCGAATTGCCGTCGTGGTTGAAGCCTTCATGGCTGATCGACACACGCACGAAACCACCAGTTTGCGAGTCGTACTCAAACGCCTGAACCAGCGAGCTCACATCGTCAGGCGTAAGCTGCGCGCCACTCTGGAAGGCAAAGAAACGCCCGTTCTGAGACAATTTGGTTTCACCGGCGAGATCGGCACCCGGCAATACAAACACCGTGCGCCCAGCCGGATACTGAGCATCGCGCTCGTAGAGATATACATTGCTCCTACCTTCTTCAGCTTCCTCGCCGAGACTGTTCGGCGTGCTCGTCAACACACCCGAAGCGGTGAAATAGACGTGCGATCCATCGGGACTAATACCGACAACACGTTTAACATTCGCCACCGGGTCATTGACCGTCGCGTCCCCGCCCGAGACACGCACGATCCGATGACCTGCTTCCCGGCCCGCGTCATACTCATACAAGTTGTTGCTCGAATCCCCACCCAGCAAAGGCTGAGCCGTCGTAAAGAAAGCCTTCGAGCCATCACTCGAGAAACCGGCAGCAGACGCCGGCTGACGCATACCTTCGGCCGTTTCACATTCCAAACAGTCCGCAATGGTGGGCTCCGAGATCGCGACCGTGTGCGCTTTGGGCGTCCCGTTGCCAACCCGCGCGTAGAGTTCCTGCACCAGCGGAGAGGAACCGCAGGCGAGCGCGGTGAAGAACACCGTGCTCCCATCCTCGGAGATAGCGGGAGATAGTGTCCCAGTGCCACCTTCGATGCTCAGGCTCGTCCCGCACTTACTAATCAGGCTCGTGCTGGCCTCGCCGCCGCTCACACCGACCAGCAGCGGCGCCGAGTTGCCCGTCCCGACATACTCGTACAGGGATTCGGCACCCGCATCGGTTTCATCGCCCGGCCAGTGATGCACATTCAGCCCATAGAACACCGCCGAGAGATCGCCCGAAGACGCGCCCCCAAATTTGAAGTAGTCTTTGCGGTCTACTTCGGCCGAGCCGACAGACGGCGGCAAGATCGGGCCAACCGCGGCAACGGGTCCGTTCAGGTCGCGCATGTAAAAGCTCTCGAGCGGCACCGAACCCGCGACTCTCCTTCTTTCTTCTTCCTGCTCCGTCGTCGCGGCAGCCCAAAGGGTCTTCGAGAGATCTGCGCTTGAATCTATCCAGAACGTATCCGGATACTGCGCGGCGGAAGGGCTGACCGCCGTCGTCCCCCAACCGGCTTCCCCACGACTGAACACATAACCGGCGCCCTGCTCCAGAAAAGATTCCTCGATTCCGAAGGCGGAGGTTTCGGCGCCGGCAAAGACACCCAAGCTTTCGCCCTCCATCCGCGACCCGTCGGCTGAGATGCTCCTCGAGAAGCCCGAGGAGCCCACGTACACGGGGAACCCCTCCTTGTATGGAGGCGTCACCATCTCATACGCGCGACAATCCGGCAACTGCGAAGAGGGCCCGCTGCGCAACACTGCGTTCGGACAACTATCGGCTACCGCCACCGACGGCAGGAAGGCAAACGCACCGGCAGCTACAAGCGAGCAGATTGCGAGCGCGAGCGCCCTCGCAGAGCGCGAGTGGCCAAGCCGGACCCTTCGCCCGACCGTGCCCGCGAGCTTGCCGCCGCGGCTGCCGCTAGCGCTTAGGCGCCGGCCGTCCCAGAGAGAGAGAGAGAGAGAGAGACGCGTCAGCGCCGCTGACGCGTCCTATTACGCCAGCCCCGATAGCACGCGGACTCTCGACCACGTTTATCCCCAAAGATCTCACGCGAAAACAACTCCCTCTCGGAATTCGACCCGGTCCCTCTCCCAAGGGCCCTGCTTACCGGTTTGCGTCGACCACAGGGGCCAACCCAAAACCCGACCTTATGTTTGCCCGACACCCCTCGTGGAATGCCTTGACTCGAACACTATAAGCAGGAGTGGGTGTGGTTGTCAAGCCTTTGGGGTGGAAAAGAATCGTTCCCCTCTCCTGATGCCAAGCCCCGACGTCTCTCAAGTGTGGCCGCGAGGGGTCGCGGCCTCTGCGGATCAGGCGACGCACGGCCGCACCCACTGTCTGTGGTACTTCAGCCGACCTGCTGCTTGCGAGCCGGTTGTCCGAGGGCGGTTTGGATGTCCTGTCCCTTGGCGGTGAGGGTCCAGGCGTTGGGGGCGCCTCTTGCGGGTCCGATCCCGGTGTTTTCGATGAGCGTAAGGCGGTGCAGGCGCGAGAGGAGCTTTGAGATCTGGCCCTGGTCCTGGATGCCGGAGGCCTCGCCGACCTGGCGGTTGGACGAGCCGGGGTGCTCGGCCACCGTCATGAGGACGCGCACCGTGCGGTAGGTGAGGCGCATCCCCAGATCGCGCAACGGGTCCATCGAGCCGGCACGCGGCGTCTCGCCCCTATGCGGGATCGCGCGCTCCAACTCTCGTCGCGCGGCCACGCCGCCGAGATAGGGCAGCACGATCATGCCCATCAACGGACCCGTGAGCTCCTGCAGCGAACCGTCATTCTCGGCCAGGAGCCGGGTGTGGAGGATCGAGAGCACCCCGCCGACGATCCCCTCGGCCGCGAGCCGCGACGGCTCCCTCCCAAGCTTGCTTTCGTCGCGGCCCTCGTCCACGACCGCGACCAGACCCGCGATCAAACGCCCGCGACGCTCGAGCGCCTCCGCTCCCGCCCCGGCGGACTCGACGACCAACAGCCGGCCCATCCCCGGCTC
>JBARJU010000241.1:0-2325 GCA_049800435.1 Solirubrobacteraceae bacterium | reverse complement strand
GAGGGGCGACCGCCTGGCGGGCGCCGCCGGCGCGATCGTGGTCGCGATGGTTGTGTTGACGATGCTCACTCCGGCAGCCCTGGTGGTGGTCTTGTCGTTCTCAGGTGAACGCTTTTTCGCCTTCCCCCCGCATGCGTGGGGCCTTCGCCAGTACAGGGTCCTCTTCGCAGATCCTCGCTGGGGCTCGGCGTTGTGGCTGTCCGTGCGCGTCGCCGTCCCCGTCGCGCTGCTCTCGGCGGCGGTCGTCGTGCCGACGCTGCTCGCCGTGCACCGCAGCCGTCTTCCCGGGCGCCACGCACTGCAATTTGGGGGGCTGACCGGACTCGTGCTGCCGATCTCGGCCTATGCGGTCGCGATCTACGGCGTGTTTGCGCAGATCGGGCTGCTCGGCACATACCTCGGCCTCGTGCTCGCCGACCTCACGCTCGCGATCCCCGTGATGCTGCTCGTCACGAGTCCCGCTCTCAGCCGCATCCCCGAAGACCTCGAGTTGGCCGCGATGGTGGCCGGCGCAAACCGCGCGCGAGCATGGCTGGGCATTACGGTGCGACTGCTCGCCCCGGCGATCCTCGCGGGCTCGGTGCTCGCGTTCATGGCTAGCTTCGACGAGTCCGTGTTCGTGAACTTCCTGGCCGGGCCCGAACAGGAGACACTCCCCAAGGCGATCCTCGACTCGATCCGCTACGGCCTCGATCCCGTGGTCACAGCGATAGCCACGCTGCTGATCCTCGGCACCAGCGCTGCGATGATCCTGGCGGTGCGATTGGCGGCGGATCGACGGTGAGCGAGGCACAGAGCGTTATGGACGAGTCCTACACAGAGCCGGTGGGAGCGGAGGCTCGCGAGAACGTGCTCGATATCCAATCGCTCAGCAAGCGCTACGGCGAGACGCTCGCACTCGACCGCGTCGAGTTGAAGGTCGCCAAGGGGGAGCTCGTGACGCTGCTCGGCCCGAGCGGGTCGGGCAAGACCACGCTGCTCAAGGTGATCGCCGGATTCGAGGCTCCGAGCTCGGGAGGGGTGCTGTTGAGGGGACGCGACATCTCGCGGCTCTCCCCGGCGCGCAGGGGCGTGGGGATGGTGTTTCAGCACTACGCCCTGTTTCCGCACATGACCGTCGAGCAGAACATCGGCTACGGCTTGAAGCTACGCCGCACGCCGCACGCCGAGCGCGAGCGCAGGGTGCGGGAGATGATCGAGCTGTTGCACCTGACCGGGCTGCACGCGCGCTACCCACGCCAACTCTCCGGCGGCCAGCAGCAGCGCGTGGCGCTCGGTCGAGCGCTGGCCTACGACCCCGAGCTGATCTTGATGGACGAGCCCCTGGGCGCGCTCGACCGGGCGCTGCGGATGGAGATGGAGCAAGAGATCAGAGGCATTCACCGCGAGCTGGGGGCGACGATCGTGTACGTCACCCACGACCAGCAGGAGGCGCTCGCGCTGTCGGATCGGATCGCGATCATGCGCGAGGGTCGCGTCGTCGGCGTGGGCAGGCCGGAGGTGCTCTACACCGATCCCCCCAACAGCTTCGTCGCCGGTTTCTTCGCCAGTGCCAACCTGCTCGCGGTGCAAGCGCATGAGATCTCGGGCGACGGCAGCGCGCGCGTGCGCTGCGCCGACAGCGAGATTCGCTGTCGGGCGACGGCGGCAGCGGGTGAGGAGGTGCTGCTCGCGGTGCGCCGTCGCAGCCTGCGTCGCGCCGGTGCCGACGGGGCGCTGCGGATCGAGGGGATCGTCGCGGAGTTGCTGCTGCTCGGCGACGAGCAGGAGATCGTGCTCGAGACAGCGGGCGTCGGACGGGTCGTCGCGGTGCTCGACTCCCGCGAAGCCGAGGGCTTGGCACTGGGCGCGCCGCTCGAGCTGTTCGCCCCGGCGGGCGAGCCGGTGCTGGTGTCCAGGTGAGCAACGAGGAGTTGTACGAGCGCGCCCAGCGGCGCTTTCCGGGGGGCTCCTCGCGCACGACGCTGTTCGTTGAGCCCCACCCTCCATATGCACGCCGGGGTGAGGGTTGGCGGCTGATCGATGTGGACGGGCATGAGACGATCGACCTCCACGGGGACTACTCCGCGCTCGTCCACGGTCACGCGTATGCGCCGGTCGTGAGGGCGGCCCGGGGCGCGATTTCCGAAGGGTCCGCGTTCGGGCTGCCGACCACCGCCGAGGTCGAGCTTGCCGAGCACCTGGCTGCTCGCCTCGGGTGGGCCGAGCGCTGGCGTTTCACCGGCTCGGGCACAGAAGCGGCGATGGCCGCCGTGAGGGCCGCCCGCGCGCAGACGGGTCGCGACGGGGTGGTGCGTTTCGAGGGCTGCTACCACGGGGCGTGGG
>JBARJU010000240.1:0-8096 GCA_049800435.1 Solirubrobacteraceae bacterium | reverse complement strand
TCCGACCGCGGCATCGCGCGAGCGCCGCCTTCAGGCCAAGCGCCGGGGGACCGAGCGCAAGCGCGAGCGGCGCCCACCCGAGGACCCGTGAGAGCACGTATCGCGCAAGTCCGACAGCGCCCACGCGCCGAGCGTATGCTCCGTGACATGAGCGATAAGGCCCACTTCACCGCCAACGAGGCCCGTACGGCCGGCGAGCGGATCGGCATCGACTGGGTGGCATCGTCGTTCGACGTCGACCAGTTTCGCATGGGGATGGACGTCGAGCTCGAGCACGGCACGCGGGACCTGGAGACCAACGTCACCGACGACGATGTGACCGTAACCGCGAAGATCGCGCGAGCGCACCTCAACGAGTTCCCGGACTACTACTCCCGCCTGGCCATCATGGAGGCAGAGGCCGAGGCCTACTGGTCCTCGCAGGGGCGGTAGGCCCTGCGCGTGTGAGGAGCGCCGGCGCCGGAGGGTGAAAGGATGTGGGTATGGCCTCGGCGCGCGATGCGGATCTGACTCTCAAGCTGAGCGCGAGCGAGAGCGAGCGGCAAGTCCTCAAAGCCCAGCGCAGATTGCTGGCGCTACGGTTGCAGCTCGGCGGACTGATCGGGAAGGCCGAGCTTGGTCCACCCCTGTGCGTGTTGTTCGAGGGCTGGGACGGATCGGGAAAGGGCGGCAGCATCAGGAGACTGGTCAGCCCGCTGGACCCACGGCATGTGCGCGTGACGCAGTTCGGGCCTCCCAGCGCCGACGAGCGACGCCACCACTTCGTGCACCGCTTCTCCACCGCGATGCCCGGCTGGGGCGGAATGGCTGTGCTCGACCGATCGTGGTACGGGCGCGTGCTGGTGGAGCGCGTGGAGGGCCTCGCCACCGAGGCGCAGTGGCGGCGCGCCTACCCGCAGATCGTGCAGTGGGAGACGGGGCTCGCCACGGAGGGAACGGTGCTCGTCAAGCTGTGGTTGCAGGTCTCCGAGGATGAGCAGCTTCGTCGCTTCCGCGCACGCGAGCGCGACCCGCTCAAGCGCTGGAAGCTGACCGGCGAGGACTGGCATAACCTCTCCCACCGCGCCGATTATGAAGAGGCGATCGAGGACATGCTCGCGGCCACCGACCACCCGGCCGCGCCGTGGCATGTGATCGCCGCGGAGTCCAAGCACTACGCGCGCGTGAAGGTGCTCGAGATCGTGATCTCAACGATCGAGGAGGCACTACGCGCGCTCGGCAGCAATCCGGTTGAGATCGAGGCGTCGCTGTAGGAGAGCCGCGTCGCCCTGACCGCGGGCGCCCGCTACGTGCACCACCTTCGTAACGCCGTCGAGGGTGACCGCGCGGGCCTCGAAATCCGCGAGCCGATCGTCTTCGTTCGTGCTCCGCTCAGCCATGCTCGTAGGTCCCATGTGGGAGCGTATACGTTGCCCTCCCGTGCCAACCACGATCTGACTAGAAAGCGAGTGCCGATGAACCAGGAGCAGTGGACTGAGGTGGACCGCTACATCACCGACCTGCTGGTACCGCCCGACCCCGCGCTGGATGCGGCGCTCCAGATGAGTGCCGCGGCCGGTCTTCCGCCAATTGCCGTAGCGCCCAACCAAGGCAAGCTGTTGCAATTGCTGGCCCTCCTCCAGGGAGCGCGCACGATCCTGGAGCTGGGCACGCTCGGCGGCTACAGCACGATCTGGCTCGCACGGGCGCTTCCGAGCGGAGGCAGCCTGGTCACCCTCGAGGCCGATCCGCGATACGCCGAGGTCGCTCGCGCGAATATCGAGCGGGCGGGGCTGAACGACGTCGTCGAGTTGCGCGTCGGCCTCGCGGGCGACTCGCTGGCGCAACTCGTTGCCGAGGACCGCGGTCCGTTCGACCTGATTTTCATAGACGCCGACAAGAAGAGCAACCCAGAGTATTTCGAGTGGGCCCTGAAGCTCGCCCGTCGCGGCAGCCTGATCGTCACCGACAATGTCGTGAGAGGGGGAGCAGTGCTCGACCCCGCGGGCGAGGACCCCAGCCTGGGGAATGCGGGCATCGAGGGCATACGCCGGTTCTATGAGATGCTCGCGCGGGAGCCGCGTGTGAGCGCCACGGCGATTCAGACGGTGGGCAGCAAGGGGCACGACGGCTTCGCGCTCGCGCTGGTCATCGCGGATCGGTAGCGCATGAGCTACGTCTGGTTCACCTTGCGCTGGCTGCACATTCTCGCGATGGCGTTCTTCGTGGGCGGACAGCTCTTTCTCGCCGCGATCGTCGTACCCGTGGAGCGCCGCTCGCCCGACCGCGAACGGCTGCGCGCGATCGCCCGACGCTTTGGCTATGGCACGCTCACCGCGCTCAGCGTGCTCCTGGCGACCGGCAGCGCGATGGCGAGCCATCTGCACCTCTGGGGCGATACGACCTTCCAGGTCAAGCTCGCGCTCGTCACGCTCATCGCGATACTCGTTCTCTGGCATATGCGCCGTCCCACACTGCACGTCCTGGAGGGCGCGATCTTCCTCAGCTCGCTCGCGGTCGTATGGATCGGACTGTACATCGCGAACGGGTATGGCTGAGGCGCCCAGCCCCAAACCCGACAGGCCCGAGTAGGAGCAGCGGCAGTGCGCCACCATCGGCCTCTTGATCTGCGCTGCGATCCCGCGGATCGCCTGACAGTCGTGGAGGACGGTACGAGGGGCACGACCACACTCACTGACGGTGCTCGGCCTAGCTCGCCTCCGATTATTCGGGAAGGTGTCGAGACGATTGACGTCTTCATTGTCGAGCCCGTTGCGATCCTCAGGGCTACAAGGACTGTTGACCGAAGGAGATCCCCGTGAAACGAACCTGCATTTTCCTGCTCGGTGTCCTGCTCAGCGCAGCGAGCATCTCGGCGGTCGCGAGCGCACAGGGCCCTCATCCGACCGCTAACGCCGCGCGAGCGGCCAAGGTCGGGCTCCGCCACACAGCTGTCGGAACGATCCTCGTCAGCGCTTCGGGTCGCACCCTGTACGAGTTCACGCGGGATCGCGCGCACAGCAACACCTGCGTCAAAATCAGCGGTTGCTCTGAAATATGGCCAGCGCTCACGACCAGCGGCAAACCCACCGCGGGACCCGGCGTCCGAGCTTCGCTGCTGTCCACGATCAAACTGCCAGGCGGGGCCAAGCAGGTCACGTATGCCGGTCACGCGCTCTACCTCTACAGCGCCGACAGCGGGCCTGGAGAAACCTCATATGTCGGCGAAAAAGCGTTCGGAGGCACCTGGTACGCGATCAACTCCTCCGGACACACCGTCAAGTAGGGCCCGCATCGGGACCGTCTTCGCGTTGACGTGTGCCATCTCGGCGACCGCGCTGGGTGGCTGCGGAGGCCACTCGACCTCCGCAAGCGTCTCCCCCCGTAGCGAACGAGCGGCACTCACGAGCTACCTGCGACAGGTTGAGCCGATCAGGCTGGCCGTCAACCGGCTGCTTGAAGGAGCCGATCCGATCCTGGCCGAGTACCGCGACCATCGCATCTCACCGCGACAGGCATCAGCTCAGATGGGCGCGTTGGAGCGGAGGTTCGCCACGTACACGGTCGACATAGCCGCCCTTCGGCCCGCAACCGCGGAGCTCCGCTCGCTGAACGAACCCTATGGGCACACCTACATTCTGGAGGACGCGTATTTGAGCGCCCTCACAACCGGCTTGGCAGAGCACAACCTTGATCGCCTGCCCGAAACACAGGACGCCCAGCGAGCCGCGATCGTCCAGTGGCGCACCGGCCTGGAAGTGCTCGCTCGACACGCCGCAGTGCGCCTACCCGAGGACTTGCAGGCAGCCGGCCGGGGAGAGATAGCGCCCTCCCCGAGCGGCAGCTAGTAGCCGTAACCGCCGGAGCTCGCCGGAGGAGTTGTCTGCGTGGGCGTCGTGGCCGGCGCAGAAGTGGCGCCACCAGAACTGCTGGAGCTGACCGTCACCGCGGTCCAGGTGCCGACGTCTTTGATGCCCTGTCCCTTGGCTTCCCCGGGCTTCCGATCGGACGCGAACGTGTACAGCGGCATGCCCTTGTAGGTCACCTGTACGGTGCCATCAGGGCGCTTGACCGTTCCAAGGGAGCCGACGGTACCGCTCGGCGTGCCAGACGCCACGCTCAGCGGATGCCATATCCGCACGCACGCCGAGCTCGTGCAGATGAACTTTCCATTGTGCTCACCGCTGAGGTGATACAGAGTCATGCCCGGCGCGTCTACGAGCACGGTAGTGCCAAGCGTGGCGTTCGAAGCGCTCTTTACGACGACCGCACTTTCACCGCTCGATGACGACGTGGTGCCGGCCGAGGTGGAGGCGGCCTGCGACGAGGGGCCCGAACCTTTCGAGCTGCTCCCACACGCAGCCAACACGAGCGATGCGGCGAGCACGGGGATGACGAGCTTCAAAGCTGAGTGCATCTGAGGGACTCCTTCGGTGAAACGCAACGGAAACAGGATGGCGGCAGGCATTTGCACGGACAATGCCTACTCATACAAGGACTCCACGCCGCCGAACTTCTTCCCACACCTCCCCACAGGTGGACTAGTCGGCCGCGCGGGCGAATAGTGCGTCATGAAGGCGTGAGGCGCTCGACAGCTTGCGCGGCAGAGACGATGTCGCAGAAGCGACTCGCGGTCTCCCCCGCGTAGAGCGCCGTGCGGTCGACGGTGTCTGACGGCATGCCAGCTAGCGGAAGCGCGGGGCTGAAAAAGGGCAGTCCAGGACGTTGTAGGGCCACCAGTCCTCCCATCGCATCGAGTGGCGTCAAGCGCCCGACGGGCGCGCTGAGCCAACCGGCCATGCGAGCCGCATGAGGACCGAGCTCGGTAGAGCGACACCAGCGTTCCGTGGCGGCGTTGGGAATGACGCGGTGGCGCAGTGGCCAGCCGATCCCGAACAGAAGCGTCGCGAGCGTTCGCTCGGCTTCGACCACGCGACGCTTGTAGTCCGGGTGCGCGGCCGACTCCTCGGTGAGCAGAAAGCGGGTACCGGCTATCGCCGCCGCCGCCCCCAGGTCGAGCAGGCGGCCCACGTCCCGAGCATCGGCGACACCGCCCGCCGCAAGGACTGGCACGTCACCGGCGACATCGAGCACTCTGGGCAAGGCACGCTCGATCGGCTCGACCCCCAGCAGGTGGCCGCCGGCCTCGACGCCCTGGACCACGAGCCCGGTGGCATGCGCGGCGAGCGCCGCGATGGCTTGCTGTGGCGTGCCAACCGTGACGAACACCTTCAGTCCCCGCTCACGCAGGCTCGCGACCCACCTCCGCGAGAGGCCACCGTGAAGTACCACGAGAGTCGCGTCTCCCTCCACGCAGGCATCCACGTGAGCCTGCCTGATGAACGGCACGAGCAGGTTCACAGCCACAGGATGGCCAGGAGCGACGCGCCGTGCCTCGCGCATAGCCGCAGCGAACGCTCGCGGCGCCATCATGCCGACCGTCCCCAGGCCCCCAGCGGCTGACACGGCGCCCGCGAGCTCGCCACCGGCGACGCCACCGGCCATCCCCGCCTGCACTACCGGGCACTCGATCCCGAGCTCGTTCAGGAAGCTGTCGGTGCCCGGCGGCATCACGCCGCAGACGCTACTCCGAATCCCGGTCCTCTCACCAGCACGATGTGGATGCAGCGACGGGGGCCGTCTGCCATACCGAACGCACATACGCTGAGGCTGACAATCTGGCCTGAAATCCGGCTCATCGAGCGCGCCAGGCCACACAGGCCCGCGCCGGGACCAAGTTCGACCGTCCATGGTCGTCCAAACGACGAGCACGACCTTTCTGCTCGTGGGCATCGTCGCAGCCCGCCTGATGACGAGGTGACGTCGCCATCGGGCTCGGGTTCTGCCCAACACATGTTGAGTTGCTCATGCCAGGCTAATCCTGAAGAGGCGAACTGTCGGTCTAACTCAGAGGTTGAAGAGACCGGGGAGCCATCCCCTTCTATCGCGGCGATGGACGCCGCAGTGAGGAGACGCCTATGAACAGCGGCGTCCCGCAGACGGACGAGTCGCTTCTCAGCGACTCCCTCGCAGTAAGCCGGCGTTCTATCTTTCGGGCTGGCGACCGAGACCGTTCGTCCGATTCAGGCAGCTCGAGTTCAAGTCGAGGCTCAAATATGAGGAACGAGCGCTACCGAGTCATCGTCGAGACGGCGAGCGAGGGGATCTGGACGATCGACGAGAAGAACCTGACGACGCTCGCGAACCGCGCACTGGCTGAGATGCTCGGCTACGAGCCGCGGGAGATGCTTGGCAAGTCGGTGTTCGACTTTATGGATCCGGCGTTTGTCGAGCAGGCGCAGCGTAGCCTCCAACTTCGCCGAGAGGGCATTCGTGAATGGCTCGAGTTTCCGTTTCGCGCCAAGGACGGTCACGACGTCTGGACGCTGATGGCGACCAGTTCGCTGCATAACCGCAACGGCGAGTATGTGGGCGCGCTGGCGATGGTCACCGACATCACCGCGCAGAAGGCTGCCCTCCTCCAAGGCTCACACCTTGCGGCGATCGTCAGGTCGTCCGCCGATTCGATCGTCGGCATGAGTAAGAGCGGCATGATCCAGTCCTGGAACGATGCTTCATCCCGTCTGTACGGTTACAGCGCGATGGAGGCGCTGAATCAACACGCGCCGAGCTTTCTCGCGCGCGATCCTTCAGAGCGCAAGCAGCTCGTGGCCAGAGTGGCTGCAGGCGATGACCAGCCCCAGATCGAGAGCCAGGATCTAAGCAAGGATGGCGGCGTCATCGATGTGTCTTTGACCGACTCGCCGATCCGTGACTCGGAGGGGCTGGTGATAGGTGTCTCGCGGATCGCGCGCGACATCGGCGCGCGCAAGCGCATGGAACGCGAACTCCGGTATCTAGCCGATCACGATTGGCTGACCGATCTGTGTAACCGTCGCCGTTTGATCCCCGAGCTCGATGCCTGTCTGAGGTATGCCGCACGCTATGGGCACGCTGGTGCCGTCCTCGTGCTCAACGTCGACAACTTCAAGCTCGTCAATGACAGCGAGGGGCATGAGGCGGGCGACCGGACGCTCAAGGTCGTCGCCGAAGTCTTGGAACGTCGAACACGCGCTACGGACATCGTCGCCCGTCTCGGTGGCGATGAGTTCGCGATCGTGCTGCCTGAGGCGACCGAGGAGGAGGCCCTAAAGGTGGCCTCGGATATTCGCTCGCTGCTCTGTGAGCGACCGAGTGGGCCGATCAAGGTAAGCGTTGGGATCAGCCTGTTCACGCCGGAGCAGCAGATCACCGCCGACGACGCCTTGGTCGCGGCAGACGGCGCCCAATATGAAGCCAAGGAGCGCGGCGGTGACCAAGCACGCGTTTTCAGCGGACAGGCCGCCGGGACGCTGACCTTGGTCGAGCGGATTCGCGCAGCGCTGGCTGAGGACCGCTTCTTGCTCTACGGCCAACCGATCGTCGACCTGCGCAGCGGCGAGGTCGCCTACCACGAGCTGCTGATCCGCATGCTCTCAGAGGATGGCGAAATCATCGCGCCCGGCGCTTTTCTTCCCACCGCCGAGCGCTTTGATCTGATCGTTGAGATCGATCGCTGGGTCACAGAACATGCGCTGCGCCTGGCGATCGACGGCGAGCGCGTGACGATTAACCTCGCCGGGCCGTCCATCGGCGACGAGAGAGTGCTGAGTCTGGTACGCGAGGCGCTGGCCGATGGACTGAATCCCTCCAACGTGATCTTCGAGATCACCGAGACCGCGGCCGTATCCAACTTCGAGAAAGCCGAGCGTTTTGCCCAGGAGCTCAGCAGCATCGGTTGCAACCTCGCGCTCGATGACTTCGGCACTGGCTTTGGGTCGTTTATCTATCTAAAGCACCTCAACGCGCGCTACCTGAAGATTGACGTGGAGTTCGTTCGCCACCTTGTTAGCAACGACACCGACCAGAAGGTTGTCAAGTCGATCGTTGACATCGCCCACTCGCTCGACAAGAAAACAATCGCCGAGGGCGTCGAAGACGCCGCCACGCTGACGGCCCTCAAGGATCGGGGCGTGGACTTCGCCCAAGGCTTCTATCTCGGCCGACCCAAACGCCTCTCGCCTCGATAGGTGTTGTCTTCCCGGCCGGCGCATGCGCCGGCCGGCGCACGGCCGCAA
>JBARJU010000239.1:0-11161 GCA_049800435.1 Solirubrobacteraceae bacterium | reverse complement strand
CCAAGATACGCCGACTGTTGCCACAACAATCAGCAACTGTCCAGCAACAAACACCGCACAAACCCCCATCCCACCGGGGAAACCAGAGCCGCTACCCGCACTCAACCGCGGAAAATGGGGCTAGCGGGTGTGCCGTCGTCGCTCCTAACTCGGATACCAACGAGTCGCTTGCCTATCGTCTGACCAGCTGTGCTCTCGCAGCCGAAATAATACATTCCGGCGATCACGACAAAGATCACGGTCCCTCCCGCCCCCAATGTCACACTCGCCGAGCTAGAGCTTGAGTGCGCGCCCCCCGTAATCACGCCGAGCAGCACAAACACTAGCCCGAGTAGCAAGACATCCAAGAGTCCTGCCAGTATGCGTCTCCCAAGTACCTGATCACTTGCGTCGGGTGGCATAGGCATATTTTAGTATTTATCCAAATCTGGTCGAGATGTCTATTTCAACAACACAACGATGCCCGCCACAACGAAGAAAAGGCCAAGACCAATGTGGCCTGCCACGCAAAACCTGTAGTAAAGGCGCAGGCGCTCATGGCCAGGCTGGTTGCGTTCAGCAAGCTGCTGCTGCGAGAAAACCCTGCGAAGGCTCCACGCCGTGAACGGACGCGCGAAAACCGCAAGCACCGCCCCGAGCACCATAAACAGCACCACTCCACCGTTCATCAGTTCGTCGCTCCGAGCCTCATGCTGCCTCTAGCTGCATCCGCACCCCGATGATCCCGAACCGCCGCCACCGAGCGGGATCGCCACGGTGTCCGAGATTCCGCCCCCACCCTCGGCGCCCAAACCGACAGAGCCACCAGTCGTCCAACCTTCAACCCGCTTAGCTCCAGAAAATTCGTTGAAAGGGAAGCTGGAGAAACGGTTGTAGTAGCCGCCAGTTCCGAACTCGGCACTCCCGCCCGCTTGGCTAAACAGGCCACCGTATTCGCTTGGACGACACGCATTACTTTCGCCAATACCGAAATGCCCGTTGACCGCCGCACCCGCGCCGAATCCGACACTCGGCGTAATTGTGACGCCTTCTCCGTGGGGGGTGTGCACGTAGCACCCTTCCAGACTAACCGTCACGCCAAGGCTCACGGTCCCCCCAACGCAAACCTGCGTCGATCCGCCGCCGGGGAACAGAACTTCACCGGGGGAGGAGATGCCGAGGCCGAGCCAGTCCCCGAGCCCGGTCGGGTCTTCATAGTTCAGGGGGTTGCCCTGGGCGTAGTTGTAGGGCGCCCGCGTGACGCCCACGGCTGGATCGACGCTGAGGAACTGTGCGGTCGCTGGGTCGTAGAGGCGCGCTCGGAGGTAGATGAGTCCCGTGTCTGTGCTTGTGTATTGGGCGTCGTAGTCGAGAGGTGTTGTGGTGGTCCCGGTTGAACCTGT
Organism: Solirubrobacteraceae bacterium; assembly: GCA_049800435.1. Taxonomy (GTDB): domain Bacteria; phylum Actinomycetota; class Thermoleophilia; order Solirubrobacterales; family Solirubrobacteraceae; genus Palsa-744. The sequence goes on along the minus strand of JBARJU010000239.1, from coordinate 9,779 downwards.
CTTGTTGCCGTAAGCGTCAAAGGTCGTGCTGCCGGTGACGGCGCCTGTCGAGCCTGTCAACAGTCGGATGGAGCCTTGTTGGTCGTGGTGTAGGTAGGTGACGGTGCCTCCGCTACTGATTTGCTCGACGGGGAGGCCGCGTGGTCCGTAGATGTAGTTGTTGGTGGTGTCGTTGAGGATCAGTGGCAAGCCTGTGGTGGGGTTCCACGTTAGGAAGCTGGCGGTTCCTGAGATGGTCTGGGAGGCGCGCAGGCCGTTGCCGTCGTATGTGTAGGTGTCTTTGAGTTCGGCTATTAAGCCTTCTTTGGGACGGGTGATGGAAATCACGTTTCCGGCCTGGTCGTAGCCGTAGGTGGTGGCTGCCCCGCTTGTGGGGGTGCGTTTGGTGCGCTCTCCGAGTTCGTCGTAGGTATAGGTCAGGCTCGTGCCGGTTTTCAGTTGGTCGGCGTTGTCGTAGGAGTTGGTCGAGCCTGGGATTTTGGTCGGGTTATCAGCGGAGTCGTATTCGTAGGTGTTCGCGCCTGCTTTGGCGAGACGGTTGTTGGTGTCGTATTCGTAGCCTGGTTTTTCTTCGCCGGGGAGACCTTTCGACGTAATCGTTTTTACTTGACCGTCGTTGTCGCGAGCGTAGATGAGCGATGCGAGCGTTTCGGCGCTCTTGGTCATCTTGGTTTCGCTCATCTGGTCCGCTTCGTTGTATGCGTATTTGTCGACGTTGTTAGTTCCGGTGGGGAACGTTATCGTCGTGAGGTTCGAGTCGGGGTCGTACGCGAATTTGGTTGTGTGTTCGAGCCAGTCAGTGATCTTTTCGAGGCGTCCGGCTTTGTCGTAGCTTTGCGTCACGGCTTTTCCGTTGGGGTATGTGATCTTTGTTTGCTGGTTGGCGAGGTCGTATTCGTAGCCGGTTTTGTCGCCGTGCCCGTCTTTGCTTTCGGTAAGCCTATCTAGCTGGTCGTAAGTGTAGGTCGTGGTGCCGGTTCCGTCGATCATGCTGGTGCGGTCGCCGTCGGCGTCGTATTCGTATTTGACGAGGTGCGTTTTGCCGTCGGAGTAGCCTATTTCGGTCAGCCGGTTGGCAGGGTCGTACGTGTAGGTCGTGGTGCGTGTCGCTGCGTCCGTGAGTTTCTTTAGGTTACCGGCTTTGTCGTATTCCTTGGTTGTTTTGCGTCCGAGCGGGTCGATCGCTTCGGTGACCTGCTCAAGGATGTTACGGACGTATTTCGTTTCGTGTTTGTTGCCGTCGGTCTGGTTTGTGATCTGGCCGGCGCCGTCGTAGCCTGTTTCGGTCAGGGTTCCGTTGGGCTCTTTGATCTTGGTCTGCTCGTTGTCGGCGTCATAAGTGTAGGTCGTCGTGTGGCTGTTCGCGTCGGTCCGGGTTTCGAGGTTGCCGTCGGCGTCGTAGGTGTATTTCGTGGCGTGTCCCAGCGGATCGGTGATCTTCAGTGGGCGACCTTGGGCGTCTCGTTCGACGCTGGTGGTGTATTTCGCGGGTTCCCCGCCGGTCACGTTCCCACGCGGACTGACGGTCGAGGTCTCTTGAGAGTCTTCGTTGTAGCCCCATGTGCGCTTGTCGCTTTCGGGATCTGTTTCGGCCGTGCGATCCCCATAACTGTCGTATTCGTATTTCCACACCCGTTTGAGCGCGTCTTCCATGCTTTCCACGTTCCCGTGGGAATCGTATTTGTAGGTCGTGGTCTGGGTGGTGCTGCCGGGCGCGGGACGGGAAACCGTTTCAGCGTTGCCGTGACTGTCGCGTTTGATCGTCGTCGTCTCGCCCTTCGGGGTGGTAACTAAGATCACGTCATGGGTTGAGTTGTATTCCCATTTCGTTTCGTGTTCGTTCGGGTCGACGATGCTCGTAGGGTTGCCTGAGCTGTCGTAACCGTATTTCGTTTTGTGTTCGTTGCCGTCAGTCGAGGACGTCTCGTAGCCTGCGGTGTTGTATTCCCAGTTTTCGGTGGTAGCGGAAGCTGTGCCGTAACCGTGGGTGATCGACACGGGCTCCAGGTTGGGAGCGTACTGATCTAATGTTACGGCTCCCGTCGCTTTGTTCGTGATCGTGGTCTGTAGCGCAGCGTAGGTGAACACGAGCGTGCGGTTCATCGGGTCGGTCTGTTCTTCGACCTGATGATTAACGTTGTATTTGTTGATCGTCTTTCCGCCACGGCCGTCTGTCATTTCAGTGATCTGGTGCGAACCGTCGGTCTTGAAGCTCCAGCGCGGCGAGGATTCGCCGGGTAGTATGACGGTGGCGATCGTTTCGTTTTCGTAAGTGTATTTGACTTCGTGGCCCATCGGGTCCCTTGCCGATTCCACGAAACCTTGGACATTCTCTTTTAGCGTGAGTTTTCGACCCGCAGGGTCCGTGATCGTTTCGAGCAGACCCGTGGTTCCGTTGTACGCCAGTTTGCTTTCGTTGCCGTTGCGGTCGGTGACCGTTTCAAGACGCCCGCTCGATCCTTGAAACTTCATCTGCGTCTGATCGGGCAGCGTGAGCGTGTAGCCAGCTTCAGGGGAGCCCGAGAGCTTGTCCTGGCTTTGGCCCGGAGCCGTGAAGGAGCCGCCGCTTTCCGAGAAGGGGAGCGTGGCCCCGCCGGCCGTCACGAGCGACACGAGGTGCAACGCGGGTTCGAGTATGAGGTGATCGCCGAAGGAGTTGGTCCATCCGTAGCCGAAGATGCCCTTGACGCCCGCCGCGGCGGCCTGGGAGTTGTAGGTGCGGGTCAGATCGAGACCCACACCGCGCCCGCCGACGTGAAGGTCGGTCTGCGAAATCGTCTCGTTACCCGTCGCGCAATCGACGGGTTTACCGCACGTGGAACGATTCTGGCGAAGTTCAAGCGGCGGTTCACCGGGAGCGATCGGGCTGGGGACGATCTCGCCTTCCAGGCCCGGCAGTAGCGAGGACTGCAGCGCGTAGGCGATCTCAAGCTCGTCGGCAAGCGGCGCCACATCAGGGTTCGACAACGGCGTGGCTTCTTTATGTTCACCAAAACCATATGGGGGCTCAGAGATGTTGGTACCGCTCAGTTTTTCATAACCATTCGGCGTGTAGCTGCCGAGACCGACGGCGGGAAAGCCAATTTCACCGGTCGTGCTTTCGAGCTGTGAGACGTTGACATACTCGCCGATCGTCTCGCCATGTTCCCCGGTCGGCTGATCGCCGCAAGTGGGGTAGGGACTATCCGCGACACAGTTCATGGGCACGAACGGTTCGCTGTTTGAGTAGCCGCCGGTTTCGTCGTAGGTACTCGTGCGCACCCATTCTTTTTTTACGGGTTCCCACTGTTCGTTGGTCAGGTCGACCGGCTGTCCGGCACTGACACAGGTTTCGCCTTCTTTCACGCCGCTGGCGAATGGGATCGACGTGCAGGCAACGACACGCGAGAGGACCTTGAACTGGGTGTGCCATTCCCATAAGTACTTGATCGGCTGCCCTCCAGATTCGCCGTGTTCCTTTTCGCCGGTGAGCGCTGCGGCGCTCCATGCAGGCAGCGTGAACATCCGTTCAATGCTCTGGCCAATGGAGATGGCGACTGCATAGGGCGCACCCGCAAAAATGGTCTTTCCTTCGATACCGCCAAACAATGTTTCTGCTCGCTTCTCGATGATTCCCTTTTCTTCGAGGGTGCGCATATAGCCTTCGCCGACTTCGCGTTCACCCGTCGTCGCGTAAGGCTTGCCCGTACGCAAACGGTTGAGCAGCCCTCCAGCCGCTTCGACTTCAGCCGGCGAGATACCCGTCACTTCGCTACCGATCGCACGACCGGGAATAAGGTCGAATTCCTCCGCGTGCCACACACGGTCGATGGTTTCCTTTTCAGCAGGCGAATAGACCTTGATCACGTGACCGTAAGAGTAAAGGGTCCAGGTATGGTCAGGGTTTTCGACCAAACCACCACCAGACGGTTCAGGAGACAGAGTACGAGCGCTTGCACCAGCCGTGGGAAGAACCAAGACGGTCAGAACGGTCAGAACGGCGCAGAAGAAGAGGAGACGCGAGTACATAAGACTCGATGCCTTCGATGCGTGATCCCCCGGCCGACAACCTTCATCCTGGCACCTACGCCTACATTTCAACAACATTCATCTCCTTAAGTGAACCATTGCTCAGACAGAAATCTACGACGAACCCTAGTCGATCTCGCTCAACAGTGTCAATCATCCGACACACTGGTGAATCCCAATTTGCGACTTTTTCCATTCTTATGACTGCGCGAGCTGGACGGACGCGACTGTCGAGCGACTCCTCAACGCGACCCCAAGACGAACACCAGCAACGACCGCCAAAGCGACTCTCATCCCTCATCCTCCCTCTTCAGTTGAGCTTCAGCGACTCCAGGCTCGAGCCTCGCCCTGAAGTGCGGGCACTGTACACGATCCAGCGACGGAAATGCATGCAGACGGAACGAATTCGAATAATGGCAAATAGTTATAATCCTGGATAATCGCCAAATGCCGGCAACCGGGGACTTTTGTCAGGCGCCGCCTGGGCTTGTGGCCCTTCCGCGCCTTGGCGGGGGCGTATGGCGGGCAAGCATTGGGTAGGTGTGGGGTGTTCGTCGCGGAGAGGCGCTATGCGCGTGGAGAGGTCAGAGCGATCGCCCTGAAAGGGATCACGAGGTCGCGCTCACGCTAGACATCTGTCCTCCGGAGCGACGGCCGCGGACTTGTGCTGCCAGCGACGAACTTCGACGCGAGCTCACCGAAAGTAGGTTCTCGCCCCGCGGCCCACTGGCGTAGACCCCGTCCCACTCGACTGCCACGCGCCGACCACCAGCGACTGTCGTCGGGTCGCCCACACTTGCCGCCCACTCGGCTCGACCGTTGTCGAGCTCGTGCCGATAGAGCCTCATGCTTATCAACAGGAAGGCCCCGCAAGCCGGCGCTTACGCAGAGCGGCGTTACCGGCGAGGTCTGCGTCGCTATCGATCGAAGACTCGCCCAATCCTGACCTCTGTTCTTGGTCCCTTCATCCTCGCCGGGCTCGCCGTACTGATCCTCGACGGGCATCATCTGTCGTGGTATGCGGGGGCACTGACAGGTATCTGCACGGGTGTATGGATCGCTTTCCGCGAGACCCCTCCCCCCTATGTCGAGAATTGGCACGATGGCGCCGAAGGCGAGCGCAAGACCGAGAAAGCACTCAAGCCGCTCGGGCGATCCGGATGGCAGCTCGTCCACGATGTCCAGGCGCGCTACGGCAACTACGACCACATAGCGGTCGGACCCGCGGGCGTGTTTCTGTTCGAGACCAAGAACCTACAAGGCATCGTCGAGCTCCGCGACGGAGTGCCGCACCTGCGCCGACGACTGGACCCGGAGGCCGACACGCGCCTTGACCGCATCCGACCACGCGCCCTGGCAGCCGCCGCAAGCCTCAAGGAAGACATCGAGTCGCGCACCGGCCACCGCACATGGGTACAAGCCATCGTCGTCTTCTGGTCGGAGTTTCCCGAAGGACTCGTCGATGACGGTCGCTGCATCTTTGTCCACGGCCCGCGACTTCACGCGTTGATGCAGGGCCGTCCCAACCGGCTCAACCACGCAGACGTTGAGGGCATCGCAACAGCCATCGCGTGTATTGCCAACCGCGAACTGTCCGAGAACCCCGTTCCGGTGGCCCAAGGACTCTGTCGGGCCTGATGCCCAGGGCATCAGTGGCCCCGCCTGCGGGGCCACTCCGGGTCTTCGGTCCCATCTACAGCCCGCCGGGGTCGAGCTCCGCATGATCCGACGGCAGCGCAGACCGGCTTGTGCGACCGCGAGCCTGCTCGTACAACGGGATCTCGCGCCGGGAATTGGTACCTCGTTGGTACCCTGGCCGCCCTCAAAGACACGAAAAGCCCCGCAAACACGGGGCCAAACGCGATACCGCCAACGGGATTCGAACTGGTAAGCGGGCTTTCTCCCCTCGCCCCTGCCCGACGCTGGAGCCGTCTTTCGGCGCTCAAGCGCCGGATCGTCGGGGCCGATGGCTCATGCATGAAGCGCTTGCCTATCGCGTATGCGGACCGGGTGAGCGCGGGCGCCTCAGCCGAGGCGCGCTATCGCACACTGCTGCACTCTTGGCGAGCACACAACAAGACCTTCCTCCCGCTCGCCCTCATACCCCTCCTGGCCTGGGTGCTCGCCTGCGCCCTGCTCTGGCCGGCACACAGCTCCTCCTTCGCCAGTTTCGGGGTCGGTGCCGCGATCGTCCTGTACGTCACGGTCCGATTGCTACTAATCCCTGCGCACATTGAGCGCTGGCGCGACGGTGCCGAAGCAAAGAAGCAGACCGCCAAGCAGCTCAGACCGCTCCTGCGCGCCAGAGACTGGACCGCCGTGCACGATCGCGCCTCACGCTACGGCAACCGCGATCACATCGTCGTGGGACCACCATGCGTCTACCTACTCGACACGAAGGCCCCGGTCGGAACGGTCACGGTCGAGGGCGAGGTGATGACCGTACGCAGACGCGAGGACCCGGAGGACCACTACGAGCAGCGAACGCTCGCCGGACGCATGAGAGGCGCCGCAGCAGAGCTCGCCGACGACTTGGGCCACGAGACAGGCAAGCGACCGTGGGTCACACCGGTCGTCGTGATCTGGGCGCCCTTCGAGCATGTGTCGTTGAGGACGACGGCGTGCTCCGGATACAAGGCAAGGCTCTACGCGGGTGGCTCAACAGCCAAGAGACCAAACTGGAGGGCGGACGACTGGAGCAGCTGGGACGGGCTATCGAAGAGCTCCCAGAGGCCACGAACACGCGTGAGCGATCTCTTCAACAGCCGTCGCGGGCATAGGCACGCCAGCCGCCAGCAGCAGACGGCGAGTTACCACTTCCGTTACCACCCCGCCCCATTTGGCCGCTGGCAACCGAGCCCAGATACGCCAGAACCCGCACAGTTGTGCGGGTTCTGAGCCACGCGCCCTGAGAGATTCGAACTCCCGACCTTCGGTTCCGTAGACCGACGCTCTATCCAGCTGAGCTAAGGGCGCAGAGCCGCCTAGTCTACCGGGCGCGCTCGGAGGCCACGGGAGCGGCGCTGGGCTGCGGTAGCCGCTGCGCGCAGCTCACTGTCGCGCTCGGCTCGTGCTCCACGCCGCGCCGCTGGTGGGCCGAGGCTCGAATGGTGGCCGGGCGGCGGGCGGGCGACGTGGATTCGCCCGGTTGGGCCCGGTTAAGTGTCGGGCGAAGCGGGTAAGCATCTCATGTGCATGGCGTGAACACGGACGTGACAACGCAGTCGGGTGCGCTTGCTCATTCGGCCATCGGACGAGTGCGAACCACTCGCACGGTCACCCTACTCGCGGTCGCCGTGGCGGCCGCGATCCTCGCCCTGGCCGCCACGGCGGCGGGGGTCGCCCGAGCCGATCGGCGCTCGGTGACGGTGATGACGCAGAACCTCTATCAGGGCACCGAGTTCCGCCACATCCAAGCGCTCGCCGGGGCCAACCCGACGCTCGAACAGGCCCTGGAAGCCACCACGGCCGACTACGGGACCTACCTCGCAACCAGGTTCCCCGACCGGGCGAAGCAGATCGCCGCCGAGATAGCGCAGAACAAGCCGGCGCTCGTCGGACTCCAGGAGGTCGCCACGTGGCACGCGGGCGCATTCGACCCGCAACACCCGTTCGCGCTGCCCGCCCCCGTGAGCGAAGACTTCACACAGGTGCTGATCGCCGCGCTCGCCGCCGACGGCATCCACTATGCGGCGGTTTCCCGCCACGACGACAACTTCACGCTGGCCTTCCCGATCGTGACGCCGACCGGGCTCATCGCTGTGGGCATGGTCGAGAGTGGTGTGATCCTCGCACGCACCGACCTCCCGCCCGGCCAGCTGAAGCTGTCGAACCCCCAGTCGGGCACTTATAACGCCCGCATACCGCTGATCCCCAACCCGCTGGACCCCGACCCGCCACACGGCTTCCAGTTCACCAATAGCTGGCAGTCGATCGATGTGAAGGTGCGCGGCAAGAGCTTCCGCTTCATAACCACCCATCTCGACGCGCTCGCCCCCGGTGGGGTCGTTTCCGGCCCGCAGGCACAGGAACTGCTGGCGGGACCGGCCAACACGTCGCTGCCGGTGATCGTGAGCGGCGACATGAACTCGGGGCCCGGCTCCAGTCCCGCGGCCTACGAAGCCTTCCTCGCCGGGGGCCTGGCCGACAGCTGGACGGCCGCGGGGCTCGGTCCGCCGCCCCTCACCTGCTGTCACCTTGCCCCCAATGACCTCGTGAGCGAACCGAGCGCGAGCTACACCGAAGCTCTCGATCACATATTCACCCGTGGAGACTTCTCCGCGGTGGACGAGCACCTGGTGGGAAACCTCGCCCCGAGCTCCCCACCGGCTTCGTTCATCTGGCCGTCCGACCATGCGGGAATGGTGGCCACGTTGAGGATCGGGACTGAAGGGTAGGCCGCGCGGGGCCGCCCCATCTCGCGTCTCCTGACCCGCCCACCGGCTCAATCGCGAATGGGCTCGCCCGCCGCTCTCGCGGTTACGATCCAGGTGGAGGCCGGGGCGAGCAGCTCTCCGTCGGCGGCGAATTCGGCCAGGCCCTCGCGCAGGGCGGCTTCGACCTGGCCGTGGAGGTGGACGGCGCGGTCGCCCGCCAGGCGCAGGATCTCTCCGGCGGGCCCCAGCGCCATGACCAATTCGAGCGCTTCGTCCAGATCGGCGCCGATCGCGATCGGTATGTCGCAGCGCTGAAATGCGATGTCGGAGAAGCCCGCCAGCTTGAGGATCTCGCTGGTCGTGTCGGCGTCGGCCATCGAGAACGGGCCGGGGCCGCAGGTCGGCTCGTCGTACTCCTCGGGTCGGGCGACGATCCCCTCGACGATCGTTTGGGCGCGATACAGCCAGTCGTTGTCGATCCGCCGCCGCCACACCACCATCAGAAGCCTTCCGTCGGGCACTAGCGCGCGTCGTACGTTGAGCATCGCGGCGACCGGGCTCGCGAAGAACATCGTGCCAAAGCGCGAAAACGCCATGTCGAAACCGTGCTCCTCGCCAAGGCTCTCCTGGACGTCGCATACGAGGAAGCGCGCGTTTGCCACTCCGGCTTCGCCCGTCTCGCGGATCGCGTCCTCGATAAAGCGCGGAGCGGCGTCGACGCCGACGGCCTCGCCGCTCGCGCCCACGAGCCCGGCGATCCGCTGAGTGGTGTCGCCGAAGCCGCAGCCGACGTCCAACACTCGCTGCCCGGGCATCGGGGGATGCAGGCGCAATGCCTCCTCGCCGTGAGACCCGAGCCCCGTTGTGACCGTCTCGCGGAAGCGCACGAAGCGGTCGTACAGCGGACCGTCCCACGCTCGGATCGCCTCGTCGTTGGCGCTCATCTGCTGCTCGGATGCGGTCGTGCTCATTTTGGCTCGCTCCTACTTGGGGGTTCGAACAACGAACTGCAAGCGGAGAGGGAGGGATTCGAACCCTCGAACGGAGTCAACCCCCGTTACGCGATTTCCAGTCGCGCCCATTCAACCGCTCTGGCACCTCTCCTTGGCTTGCGATGCGCAAGCGGCCCCCTGAAGGCTACGACACGCGGGCGCGGGCCGTTGGTAGACTGCCGCACGATGCTTCTCGCAACCAGCGAAGCCGTCAGCAAGGACATCGGCCTGCTCGCCACGTTCCTCGGGATCGGCCTGATCGTGAACGCGATCGTGGTGTTCATCGCCGTCCTCGTTCGCGGCGAGCGCCAGCAGAACCAGCAGCGCCGCTCCTGACAGCGGCAGCGGTAGTTCGTATCTCCATATCCTGGAAGACTGCGCCACATGTGGCGCAGTCCGGGGC
>JBARJU010000238.1:0-18782 GCA_049800435.1 Solirubrobacteraceae bacterium | reverse complement strand
CCAAGATACGCCGACTGTTGCCACAACAATCAGCAACTGTCCAGCAACAAACACCGCACAAACCCCCATCCCACCGGGGAAACCAGAGCCGCTACCCGCACTCAACCGCGGAAAATGGGGCTAGCGGTTGACGCTCTAGCTCCGCCCGCGACGCCGCCACCTTCGGCTCCCACGTGCTGTACTCCCACACCAGTTGTCGCGGCTGTCATCTCGAACGCCACGCAGTCGGCCAGTAGATGGCGCGAGGGCAACAAGCTGGCGCAGATAAGCCGGGGTCACAAGCCCCCTGTCGGCACAACGTTCAAGTTCAACCTCAATACGTCGGCGAGCGTCAGCTTTGCCTTCACCCAGGCGAAGTCGGGACGCAATGTCGCGGGCAAGTGCGTCGCGCAGACTGGTCGCAACAGAAAGGAGCGCAAGTGTACGCAGAGCTTCGTTGCCGGGACGCTCGGCATTACCGGCCACGCGGGCGTGAACACGGTTCGCTTCCAAGGACGCCTTACATCGAGCAAGAAGCTCAAGCCCGGCCTCTACACGCTTGTCATCACGGCGACGAAGCCAGGTGCTCCCTCGGCATCCGAGTCGCTCACCTTCACGATCATCCGGTAGCGGCTTGAGGTCGGCACTTATCAGAGACCTGCGACTGGAACTGACAGCACTTCCGCGCCAGCGTAGTCGAGGATCAGAAGCCGCGATCCAGCGAAGGCGAGGCTCGCGGGCGCAATCACTGTGCCACTACTTCCGAACACGGAATAGTGCTTTGCGATCGACGTAAACCCCTGCATCTCGAAAATGCCGGCGCCCTTATCCGCGACCCACAGATGGCCAGCGGGATCGTACGCCACGCCGTACGGTTGGACGAATCCTAGTTCCGCTGGTGTCTGTCCGAGATAGGATCCGTCAGAGCCGAACAAAACGATCCGTGGATCTTCGAGATTGCTATCGGCGACGGCGATCGTTCCATCCGGGGCTATCGCGAGTCCTCGTGGCCGCGCGAGATAGCCAGGTTCGCCTTCGCGCGAAGCGGTAGCCCAAAGGAATTTGCCGGTTAGGTCAAAGGCCTCCAGCCGTCCGCCCCCGCTCGGGCCCTTGCTGTCGGCCACCACGATCTCGTTAGTCGCCGGGCTCCAAACCAGTCCGGCGGGATATTCGAACTGGCCGGCGCCGCTGCCGGGTTCGCCCCAGCTGAATTCGAATGCGCCATGAGCCCCGAAGCGCAACACACGGTGCGCCGCGTAGTCCGATACGTACATGTGGCCGCTTGCGTCGACTGCCACGTCGCCCGGAGCAGTGAACTGCCCTGGACCGCTGCCACCTTCGCCGATCGTTGCCAACGGATGCCCGGTCGAGTCATAGTGGTGTACGATCCGTAGCAGCTGGTCTGGGACGAGTATGCTCCCGTCGGGCGCGACCGACAAACCCACGCTGTTGCCAACGCCCGCTGGATCGGCTGCGAGGCTTGCGATCAACGGTGTGACGCTGCCTTCGAACAAGTTGCTGAGCGGGTCAGCAACGCTCGTCGAGCTTTCGGGCGAGGCGCCGCATTCGGAATACCCAGGTTCGTGTTCCGCTATGAATGTGCTTGCGAGCACCTGTCCGTAGTCCTCCGAGCCCGAGCCAAGGGCTTCGAGTCCGAGCTTAAGTTCCGCCCACGCAGCTGCATAGTCCGTTCCACAGGATGCGCGCAGGTGAGCTGCCGAGCTTCCCAGCCAAGCCTGCAACACAGCCGCGGCGCCGCGAGGTGCAATGAAAGCCGGCGGTCCAGGGACAGGAATCACCGCGGCGTCTGCGAAGAGCGCCGCCAGTGACCGTGGCGCAGGCCCCGGGACAGGGATGGCGCTCAACAATCCGGAGCTCGTCTGGATGTCCTCGCCGGCAAATTCCTGTCGTGCCGCGATCGGAAAGTCGCTGCCGGCGCGATATACGGCGAGCGCGCGCTTGACAAAGGACGTCGTAAAGGGCGCATCGAGTCGCGTGCCTCGGATGGTGCTGGCCATCTTCCGGGCGATAACAGCCGCACCAGCCTGCAGCCGGACGGCGCGCTTGACGTAGCCGAGCGCCGCAGCGCGTTGGAGCCAGAGCGCTTCGTTACGTGTTTCAGGAAAAGCCTCCGCCGCCGCAGCACTCGCGTAGCGGTCAACGGATACAGCCAATGCGCGATACAGCCATGCCTCCTCGCCGAGATCGGCGAGCCATTGCGGCATCAAGACGGCCAGCTTCCGGCACGCCAGCGCGAGGCGGCGTTTGGAAGCTCCGTGGATCTTGGTTGGCTTGCTGGCCGCGGCGCCCTGGCGGGCATGCCGCGCTCGTCCTCGCATCCTCGCCGGCTTCGGCGTGCGACTTGAGGAGCAGGCGCCGAACGGGGTCGCCTTCTGCCTGAAGGCTGCAGGAGAAAACGTCGTTGACGGCAGAGCGCCGAAGTGCGCGTCGGTGACGCCGGCGCCCAGCGACACCTGTGCGCCGACCGCTATCGTGCTGGCAGACTCGCATACTCGCTTTCCGATGGGCCCGAGCGCGGCTCCTGGCGCTGACCTTGGGGCCGCGACCGCTGCGCACGAGATTGCCGCCAGCCACCCATCGGCGTTGCGCTGTGCCGCGATCGTTTCAGTCTCGCCAAGTGTCGCCGGATCGGTAGACGGTGGATCGGGCTGCGGGGCCGTCGTGCCCGGCGTAAGGACCGTGTGCGCTGCTGGCAGCGTCAGCAGGAGATATGGCTTCTGGAAGTTGTATTCCGCGTCTTCGCATGCTCCTTCGCCATACACGGTGACCAGTCGAGGAGCTTCACCCAACACGTATTCGGCGACTGCTCCCGTAGTGACAGGAAACGGGGCGCTGTGGGCACCTTCTTCGTAGCGTCCACTAACGGGGTAGGGTCCTTCAAGAAACACAGACGTTCGCGCGGCTTCGCACGAAGTGCCAGGGCCGGCGACCCGGCTTGCCGTCAGCGACACGGTAACGACGGCACCGGGCTGGCATGGGGAACGGCTCGCAACACATGGCACGAGGCGCAGCGTGGCGTGCAGATCGGCCTTCGCTCGGTATTCGCTCGCGGCATGACTCGGGGCCACGAACGTAAGCTGAGCGACAATCACAGCCGTTGCGAACCACAGATTGCGAGGACCAAGCATCTGGTTCAACATTGGCCTGGTTCCGCGGGCCCACAGATGCCCGTGAAGCAGCCCATGGGCGCGACGCGTCAACATTCTCCCGGTTCCGCGGGGAAACAGAGCGAAAGGCAATCGAGACCATAAGTGCTGCACACAAGTTCACAGGCGCCCTGGCTGTCGTAACATGTTTTATTACAATGACAGACGATCTTCTGCGGCGGTGGACATTCGCACGTCACTGGATCTGGTAGTTGTCCGTTGGGACAAAGCGGCCGGCACCCCTGACCGCAACACACTTCCTGCGGTCCACAACACTTACCGTGACAGTCGAAGCAGCAGCCACAGCTGAACGGATCTCGAGTCTGACCTTCAGGACAGGGATCATGACATACATCGCCGCAGCAATTCGTGGAAGAGCATCGCGGCTGGCAGGTCCCGGTGTTAGAGTCGCAATATTCACACGCGCCGCATTCATTTGGGCAGTTGGCCTCACAAGTGCCTTTCTTACATATCTGACCCGCTAGACACGGCGAACCGCATGCCCCGCAATTGTTGTGGTCCGTTTGGGTATCGACGCACTCACGTGTACAGTCACTGCCCGCTGGAGTAACGCACCTTGTCTCACCGTCCGGGCACGGACAAGCCAAGGCGACGGCGCATTTCTGACATTCGGTGACCGCATCGGCTTGGGTGTGTGCGAGCAGTTTGCATAGCACCTTACCTCCGAAGTAACAGGCAACGAATCCCTCGGGCCCGGCCTCTGCGCAGCCAAATGCCTCTAGCAACGGCGCTATGCCCACCTTGCATGCTTCCTTGAAGGGCTTACTGCAGGCGTACTTGGCAGCCGAGCTACAGAGGTCGAATCCCAAGGTTGCGGCGTGCGCGCTCGGGGTGTGTTCAGCGAGGAGGCCGTGGGAGGCGGCTCCTCCGCTTGACCATTGATTCACGGTGAGGAGGCGGCCATGAGAGTCCACGGTGACTCCGTAGAATGGTTCGTCGGCCTGTGATGTTTCGACGAGGAGAACCGACGCGGATCTCGGTTGGGCGGGCGGCGGTCTATGGACGTATGAGAGGCTGGCGACTTGACCTCCTGTTGTTCGTAGAGGCTGCTCAACGGCCGCGAGGTAGCTACGGCCCACCTTCATGTACGAGAGCTTGCGGCTGCCGGAGGTCTTGAAGCCGAGTGTGGTGGCGTACGCGAGGAGCTTGGCGTGCGCGCGGTCACGGTGCGTAAGCTCTAGCAGTTGTCTAACCGATGGCTCGAGCTGGTCCTGGCATCGGCCGCAGGTGAGTCGGCCTGCGGCGTCGTGGCAAGCCACGCAGGAGTCAGAGCCACCCCCGCGTCTTCGTGCTCGGCTGGCACGCGCGAACGCCGAGGCCAGCGGATGGCCAGGACCCGCCGCATACAGGCCGATCGCACCCGCGAGGCTGGCCCTAATGACCTCTCGACGCGAGACCCCATCAGCGTGAGCCCGGGCTAGCCGGTCAAATGGGTGATCGCTCAAGGCAGCTCGCGCTCCTGGGAGGCGAGGTCAGCACGATCGGGCGCCGGTCCAGCCGCGACAGGCTCCGGGATCGTTGAGTTCTGCCGCACCGCTGGTTGTGGCGAAGCTGTCGGGGCTGCCTTGCTGGTGTCGAAGCTCCCGTTCCCGCCGTTGCTGGAGGAGGCCATGACCTGGAGGACAGGGTTGGCCGAAGTCGCGTTCTCGACGAGCGCACCGATCGCCTGCGGGCCGAGGGCAAGCGGGCTCGCGATCCTCCCGTCGACGGACACGAGCACCGCGCTTGGGGTGCCGTGGGCGCGATAGGACTCGGCGGCCTCGCGATCCCGCTGCAGCAGCACGTCTGAAGGCTCGTGCCCGCCAGCCTTCGCGGCGTTCTGCTCGGCAGTTCCCCGGCTGATGAGCGCGATCGTCAACCGCTTGGACTGAACCCGCTGCCAGCGGGCCACATCAGCCAGCAGCGCGTTGCACGAGCCGCAGCTCGGATCTGAGAAAACGAGCAGCACCGGTCGTCCGCTGGAGCGCAATCCATCGAGCGTCACAATCTCGCCGTCTAGGGCGGGAAGCGCAAACGGGGGCGCGGGTGCGCCGATAGGCAGGCCAGCGACCCGTGTCGTACTGTGATCGCGCGAACCCAGCAGCTCGGTCGCCGCACGCCCTTGGACGGCCGCCTCGAGCGCCTCGAGTCGGGTCAGCACCCTGCCGTTCTGGCGCAGCAGCTGCAGTGAGAACCAAACCTGGAAAGCAAAAAGGCCCGCGAACACAACCGCCGCACCGGCACCAATCGCCTGCGCGGTGCTGAGTGATCCGATCCAGCCCGTGACGCTAGTGCCGGGATCGTTCCAGCCCGCCACAGCAACGAAACCAGCGACACCAGCCAGGAACAGGTCGCGGATTACCGTCGACCGCCCAGCCGGCTCAGAGTGCAGCTGGCCGAAGCAATGACAATCAGGATGACGCCCCTTCACCAGGGCCGCCATGATCCCCGCGGCGAACGCCAGCATCAGCGCTCCCGAGAGCGCAGCCGCCACCGGCGCGGTCGCGCGCGGGAGAAGCAAGACCGCCAGCACCCCCTCAACAACTGGCAAGCCGACCCCTGCGGCCGCAGCCAACCGTTCGGGCACACCGAAGTCGATCATGGCTTGACGCGAGCCAGCGAGATCTACGGCCTTTGTCAATGCCGCTATCCCTAGGACACCCGCTATGAGCAGGCGTGCGATCAGAAGACTCGTGA
Organism: Solirubrobacteraceae bacterium; assembly: GCA_049800435.1. Taxonomy (GTDB): domain Bacteria; phylum Actinomycetota; class Thermoleophilia; order Solirubrobacterales; family Solirubrobacteraceae; genus Palsa-744. The sequence goes on along the minus strand of JBARJU010000238.1, from coordinate 12,939 downwards.
CCATCCGCGCCATACCTCCAACTCACTCGACCTCGTCAGCGCGGCGCAGGCTACCAGTTCGTTTACGCGACGGTCGACGGCGCATCGTATCTATTCAGTCCGGCTGGCCCCACGCGGCAGTCCAGCTTGATCCTCAGCTTCCACGAGATGACCGCTTTCCTGCGAAAGCGGCAATGCGAGATCGCAACTATGGTCGTCGTCGCGCTCGCCGACTGACTGGGCCTGGGCCGCGTCGAGGATGATTGGGGCCTGCTTGGGTCTACTCGGTCAGCCTCCCTTGAGTGAAACGTTTGACGGGAACCCGGCGAAGCAGATCCGTGATATAAAGAAACGCATGGGTTCTGGGCTTCCGAGGGGAGCGGTCCCTAAACGTTTGCCGTCCCCGGCTACGGCGCTGTCGTTGGTTGCGCTGTTCGTCGCCTTGGGCGGCACCGGCTATGCGGCTTCTGTGGGAAACTCACACGCAGCCAAGCACCATCCCCTGACGCCGAAGTTCGGACACCGGGGACCACGCGGCTTGCCGGGTGCTCGAGGGCCGCGCGGTCCCTCTGGGCCGCAGGGGGTTCCGGGGCCGCAGGGCGTTCCCGGACCAGCCGGACCGACTGGAGGCCAGGGTCCTCAGGGCGTTCCAGGAGACGCTCGCGCATACGCTTACGTGGAACCTCCTTGCAACGGATGTGGAGAACTTCCCCTCAACTTCACGGCGCTGCAGGCAGCGCAAAGCAAGAATGTCGCCCTTGCGGGGCATAGTAATGCTTACGGGACCGATGTCCAAGGCAAGCCCCCTGGCACGTGGTGCTTCATTCTGGAAGGTGGGATAGAACTGGGCACCGCCACAGTTGTGGCCAGCGCCGTATACACAGAAGACGAGCGGTCCTCCGACATAAGCGCGGAGTGGGTTCCGCATGCCCCTGACTGTTCGCCCAGCCAGATCGAGATAAGAACCTTTGCCGCCACGATCAAGGAAGGCAACATCGTCGCGGAACCCGCCTACGCTGTTTCGTTCTCGTTCGTGGTCCTGTCTGGTACTCAGCCTCCGTCCGGCGGCACGACGCCACCCAGCTTCGAAGGGCTGCAGAAGGCGTTCGCCTGCTCGCCAATCGCGCGGCCGTGGCCGTACGAACTCACCTGGAAGGCTGCCACGGACAACGTCACGCCAAGCTCGCAGATCGTCTACGACATCTTCCTTTCTCACACCCGTGGCGGCGAGGACTTCTCCCACCCAACCTGGACGACAGCACCCGGCGTCTCCGGCTTCGAAACTCCGCCCCTGAATGAACCCTCTTACTTCGTGGTGCGCGCGCGAGATCAGGCAGGCAACGAGGACCAGAACACGGCCGAGCGCGAAGGCGAAGATCCCTGCGAATAGTGTGATCGGCTTTGTTGCCACTGCCACGGCCGTAGATCAGCAGCGTTGTGCCGTTGCCACAGTCGAAGACCAGATGGTTCTCGATCGTCCCAGGCGACAACTTCAGGCCGACCTTGCCCTCATAGAAGCCGCGACTCGCCTCTAGATCCGTCGAGACGAGAACTGCTGAGATGCTGTTTTTGGCGACCATGTTCAGGCCGCGTAACCCTTGACCCGGATTTCGCCCTTCGCGAGGTCGACCGTCCCGGAGGCCCAGATCTGGATCGGGTTGACCCAGGCGTGCTCGGGGTGTGAGGTCGTCAGCTTCACGTTCTCCCGCAGCTGCAGAACCGGTGCCTCGCCCAGCGCGACGCCGTCGGCGGCGAGAGCGATCTTCTTGCCGTCCTCGGTGGTGATCTCGGCGTAGATGTCGAGCTCGAAGCGGCCGTCGGCGCGTAGTTTCAGATAGTCGACACCCTTGACCGAGCCGCTCAACCTCGCGCCGGTTACGGGTCCCTCGAAGTAGACGTCAACGCGCGCCCCCTCTGCGGGCGGCGGTGACTGCCGGGAGGCGATAGCCTCGAGCGAGGCGCCGTACTCCACTACGTGCGTGACCATCGGCGTGTACTCGTACAGCAACTCGCCCATCGAAGGGTGTGTCTGATCGCTCATGACGACTCCTCGTTCTCAGTTAGTTTAAGCGGACTCGGTCACAGAGCCTACGTCGACACCCGTCTGCTTTTGGTAGGTGATCCAATCGACATAGGAGTCCTTGCGTGCCACGAGGCCATCGCTGACGGTGAATACGTCGGTTCCGTCGCATGCGAAGGATTTGCCGTCGCGGGTGCCGGTCATCACGTACTCGGAGACGAAGTGATCGTCTCCCAGATATACGCGTACCGGCTCGAAGCCGAGGTCTGGCTGGTCGGCGAAGAGGCCAACGACTGCGGCCCGGATCGCCTCGCGGCCGACCCAAGGCTCCATGACGTCGTGCAGGTGAAACACGGCATCCTCGGTATGGAGGGCAACGATCGCGTCTGGATCGTGGCTCGCCCATGCCTGGCTGTAGGCCAGGGCGAGCTCGGGAATGCTGTCACTCATAGGCCCACGCCTTTCAAGTTGAACCTTCGGGATCAACGCGATGCTACCCCGGCGACGACTGAGGGTCAACAGCAGCGTGACCCCAACCAACGCCTTGCCTTCATGCGCCTCGCCTGCGCGATCGTCTGCTGGCGGAGGCTCAGGTCATTATGAAACTGTTTTAAGGCTTCTGACGCCGTACTGCTCGTGCGATCGCGCGGGCGTCGGGGCGCATGAGTCGCAGGTGTCCGCTGAGGTCGGGCCTGTAGCCGGTGAAGAACAGCCCTGGCGCCGAGGGGTGCTGGTTGCCGCCGCTGACGAGCGGGATGCCGTCCTCACCGAGCACGCCGAGGTGGCCGACGAGCGGCTCTAGCCCGCGGCGGTAGCCCGTCGCGGCGATCACGGCTTCCGGCTCGATGCGGGTGCCGTCGGCGAGCAGCACGCCCAGGCCGTCAAAGCCCTCGACGGCGGCGACGATCTCGATCTGTCCGGCCTTGAGGAGTGGCACGAACCCTTCGGCGTAGGCCGGCGCCCGTTGGTGGTAGCGCATTGTTGTGGCGAGCCCGATTGGTGAACGTGGAAGCCCGTATCGGTCGAGATTGCCGAAAACAATCCGCTGTGACAGCCATGAGAGCTCATCCCCGACGCGCACAGGCAGGTGGTTGAGCACGATCCCGGAGATGTTGATCGAAGTCCCCAGGATCTTGCGCGTGATCAGGTTCGGGGGTGTGCGGCAGGCCACGCGCACCCGTCCCGCGCCCCCTTTGGCGAGGTAGGCGGCGACCTCCGACCCGGTTGTGCCTGGCCCGATGACGAGGACGTCGCGGCCGTGGTAGGGCTCGGGGCTTCGGTAGGCGCTTGAGTGGATCAGCTCGCCGGTGAAGTCGTCGAGTCCTGGCCAGTCAGGAAGGTTGGGGTCGTGGTCGAAACCGGTCGCGACGACCACGAAGCGTGCCGGCATCTCGCCGCGATCGGTCTCTACACGCCACCCACTGTCCGCTGATCTCACCGCGTGGACGTGTGTGTCGAAGCGAACGTCGATGCGATGGTGAGCAGCGTAGTCCTCGAGGTACTGGACCCACGCATCCCGTGACGGGAACTCGCCGTAGCGGCGGCGGCTCGTGCGAAACCCGGGCTGCGTGGACATCCAGCCCGTCGTATTGAGCCGCAGCCCGTCGTAGCGGGTCCGCCAGCTGGCACCGACCTGGTCGGTCCGCTCGAGCACAACGGTGTTGACGCCAGCGCCCTGAAGCGTGGCCGCCGTTGCGAGACCGGCGGTGCCCGCGCCGAGCACAATCGCCTCCGTCATCGGGTGAGTGCTCATGCTGGAAGCGTTCCTCGGGCTCGGCGCCGCTCGCGCGCTATCACGCGGACGCGCCCGCTCCGGAGGTGATGTGCTCGATCACCGGACGGAACTGCTCTGTCGGTGAGAAGTCGACGTACTCAGAATCCTCGAGCGCCTCCGGAGCGTGGCCAGGGGCCCAGTAGAACGCTTCGCCGGCGGCGAAGTCCTGATGCCCGTCCAGCGTGTGCATCCGCACGCGGCCCTTGATCATGTACCCCCAATGCGGACACGGGCAGAGGTCGTTGGGGAGGCCAACCGTGGCGGGGCGCAGATCCGCGCCGGCGGGCAGGCGCACGAACCCGACAGAGAGACCGTCCTCGTCGCGCAAACGGACCTCGACGCCGTTGTCCTCGATTACGACCGGGACGTCCTCACGTGGGATGGATCGCATGTTCTTCCTCCTGTCGGATTTGGATGTCGCCGCTGCGGTGGGCCTTGCGCTCGGAGCGCTCAGGGGCTCGGGCGCCGTTGGGTCGGTTCAGGCTTCCCTGTTGCACCGGAGGTCCAGGTTCTCGATGGCTGCTTGAGTGCCTGTGCCTCGATCGAGCCGGTTCGCTCACGCCCCCGCCGACGGCTCGATGTTCTGGTTGACGCGGAAGGTGTTCGTCGGGTCGTAGGTCGCCTTTGCGGTTGCGAGGCGGTCGTAGTTCTCGCCGTAGGTTGCGCGCACGCGCTCGTGTCCCTCGTCCATCATGAAGTTCACGTATGCCCCGCCGGCCGAGTGGGGGTGTGTGGCCTCCCAGTAGTCGACGGTCCAGTCGCGGATGACTCCGGCGTTGGCGGGGTCGGGGTCCACGCCGATGATCACCTCGGCCCAGTTGCAGTCGCGGTAGCTGAACGGAGTGTCACCGGCGCCGACGTCGTGCACGGCCCCGTCGATCGGGTAGAGGTGCATGGTCGAGTGCAGCGTCGGGAGCTTCTCCGCGAACGCGGTGTGCTGCTCGATCGCCGCGTCCGGGAGCTCACGGACGAAGTCCGCGCGCCAGTACCACTGCAGGCCCGGAACGTAGAGGCCGTCGAAGAGGCTCTGCAGCGCCGGGAACGGCATCGGTGCCACTCCGTGCAGGAGCGGCGTTCCGAGCGCCTGCACGGGCGCGAAGAGCTCGGCGGCCGCCTCCTGCGGGCCGGTGTAGCACCACACCACACCACACACCTTGCGCAGGTGCAGCTCGGCGGGGAACATGTCCGCGGGGGGCACGGTCATGGTCGCGAAGAACCCGTTCAGCTCGCGAGGAGCCGAAGGGAGGAACTCGCGATAGAAGCGCATCACCTCGGCTGTCTGCTCCAGCGGCCACAGCGTCGGTCCGGCGAGCACGGTGGAGACGGGGTGCGCCCGGAAGTTGAATGACGTGACGACGCCGAAGTTGCCGCCGCCGCCCCGCAGCGCCCAGAAGAGCTCAGAATTCTCATCTGCGCTCGCGCGGGCCTGGGTGCCGTCGGCGAGGACGACGTCGGCCTCGAGCAGGTTGTCGATCGTGAGCCCGTGCTTGCGTGAGAGGTAGCCGATGCCGCCCCCCAGGGTCAGACCGCCGACGCCCGTGGTGCCGAGGATCCCCGACGGCGTGGCCAGACCGGCCTCGTGTGTCGCGGCATCGACCTGCGCCCACGTGCAGCCGCCGCCGACGCGAACGGTACGCGCGACCGGATCGACCTCGACGGTATGCATGAGGGAGAGATCCAGGACGACTCCGTCGTCGCACACCCCCAGTCCGCCGCCGTTGTGGCCGCCTCCGCGAACAGCGAGCAGGAGGTCGTGGCGTCGCGCGAAGGAGATCGTCTCGGCCACGTCCGCGGTGCCGGCGCAGCGGGCGATCAGCGCGGGCCGGCGGTCGATCATCGCGTTGTAGACCGCGCGCGCCTGCTCGTAGCCTGGGTCTTCGGGACCGACCAGCTCACCCGCGAACTTTGCCCCGAGCTCTGCTCGCGCTGCCTGTGCCGCATTCGTGGTGATGCTCATGTCTGCCTCCGCTTCGTTGGACTCCGCGCCGAGAGTGCTCCCGATTGCAAGGTGACGGTAACCGGATCCACCGCCGCTGTCATGACCTGGATTGACACAGTTTGCTCACCGACCAAAGCATGACCCATCGGAGAGCGATAATCAGATCTGACTAGCGTCAATTCCTGCCATGCAACCGCTTCCCGGCCCTCTACGACTCCCCCCGCCCTCTCCGTTCGTCGGCCGCTCGGCGGAGCTCGCGGCGCTGCAGGTCCTTGTTCCGCGCGAGGCCGGGGAGCGTGGTCGGCTCGCACTGCTGGGCGGCGAGGCCGGCTCGGGTAAGAGCCGCCTTGTGCGGGAGCTGGCGCACGGGGTCGCCTCCGAAGGGGTGCTCGTGCTCTACGGCGCCTGCGACGCCGTGGTGCACACGCCCTACCGGCCCTTCGCCGAGGCGCTCGACCAGCTCGTTCGCGGCACCGACCCCGACGTGCTCCGTGCGGACCTCGGCAACGCGGGCGGCGAGCTCGCCCGCCTGCTTCCCGACCTGGACGCTCGCGTCAGTGGGCTGCCCGCGCCCGTAGCCGCCGATCCCGACACCGAGCGCCATCGTCTGCACACGGCGGTGACAGACCTCCTGGCGGTCGCCGGTCGCCGTCAGCCGCTGCTGCTCGTGCTCGAGGACTGCCACTGGGCGGATACACCCACGCTCGTGCTACTGCGTCACCTCGCTCGTGCGAGCAGTGAGGCCCGTGTGCTCGTACTGGCGACGTTCCGAGACACCGAGGCCGACATTCCGGGCGCGCTCGCCGACGTGCTCGCTGACCTGCGCCGCTCAGACGACGTCGTGCGCCTCCATCTGGGCGGCCTCAGTGAGGACGATGTTGAAGATTTTGTGCGGCGAGCCGGCGGCGGCGAGATCGATCCCGCCGAGCCCGGACTCTCCCGCGCGCTGCGCGATCTCACTGAGGGCAACGCCTTCCTGCTCTGCGAGCTCTGGCGGGCGCTTGTGGAGACCGACGCAGTCGCGATCGAAGACGGCACCCTCCGGTTGATTGCACCCCTGCAAGAGATCGCGACGCCTCAGAGCGTGCACGAGGTTGTTAACCAGCGCCTGATGAGGCTCGATCCGGCAACGAGAGACCTGCTTGAGCTGGCCGCCGTCGCCGGCCCCGAGTTCGAGCTCGACGTCCTGCGCCGAGCGGCGCCCGTCGAGCTCGAGCGAATCGACGCGCTGGAACCGGCGATGCGCAGCGGGGTGATCGAGGAGCTGCCCTTCCCAGCGCTGGCCTATCGCTTCACGCACGAGCTCGTGCGCCGCGCCCTGTATGACCGGCTGAGTGTCCTGCGCCGCGCCGAGCTGCACCTCCGCATCGCCCAGGCGCTGGAGGCGGTCGACCAGCCGCAGCACGGGCGTGTGCTCGCCGACCTGGCGCACCATTTCGCGGCGGCGGCCCCGATCGGCGGAGCGGCCCAAGCGGTGGAGTACAACCTCCTCGCCGCGAAGGCGGCGTCGGCTGCGTTGGCGTACGACGAGGCCACCGTGCTTCTGCGCACAGCTCTGCAGATGGGCGTGCTGGACGAGCGCCAACGCGCCGAGATCCTGCTCGACCTGGGCACGGCTCTGTTCCGCGCCGGAAGGTCGCTCGACTCGCTGCAGTCCTTCCGCCAGGCGGCTGAGATCGCACGAGACCTCGGGGAGGGAAAGCTGCTCGCCCGCGCGGCAATCGGGTTCGAGACGAGCTGCTGGCGACCGGGACTCGCCGACCAGGGTGCCCGCGAGCTGCTCCAGGAAGCCTCGTCCGCCCTTGATCGGGAGGACTCAACGCTCCGTGTCGGCCTGCTCGCGAGCCTTGCTCGCGCGCTCGAGTTCGAGGGAGACTCCGAGCAGGCGGCCCTCGCGCGCGCGGACGCGATCGCAATGGCACGGCGAATCGACGACCGGCCCGGACTGGCAACGGTGCTCGTGGGGATCTACTGGGCGCGCGCGACCACAAGCCTCGCGGAAGCTCTCGAGATGCTTGGCGAGGCACGCGATCTGGCCGAGGAGATGGGCGACGTCGAGGGCCAGGCGGAAGCGACCCAGTGGCGGGTCCCCGCGCTGATGGCGCTCGGGGAGATCGTGCCGGCACGCGAGGAGCTCGCGATCGCCCTCGACATGGCTAAGAGCACACGTCAGCCCTTCATGCTCCACGTGACAGAGCACTACCGATCGGCGCTGGCGCTGCTCGAGGGTCACCTCGCAGAGGCCGACGCGGCAGCGGAGCGCTCGCGCGAATGGGGCCAACTGCTCGTCGGTCGCGACGCCTCCAGCGTCTACGGCATCCAGATGTTCGGAGTCCGGCGCGAGCAGGGCCGCCTTGCCGAGCTTGCCCCGGTGATCCGCGTCCTCGCGGCCGGCGATCGAGGTGACGGGGCGTGGCGACCAGGACTTGCGGCGATGCTCGCCGAGCTCGCGATGGAGGAGCAGGTTCGCGGCGAGCTCGACCGCGTGCAAGCTGAGGGCCTCGACCCGCTGCGCGAGGGGCTTTGGCTGGCGTCGCTCACCTACCTCGCCGATGCCGCCGGCGCCGTCGCGCACCAGGGGGTCGCCTCGCTCGTCTATCCGCTGCTCGCGCCACTTGCCGGCAGAAACGTGATGATCGGTCACGGCGTCGCCTGCTACGGCGCCGCCGACCGTTACCTGGGAATGCTCGCCGCGACGCTCGGCGACACCGACGACGCGGCCAGCCACTTCGAGGCGGCCCTGTACCTCAACAGGCAGATGGGCGCGGACACGTGGCTCGCCCATACCGCCTACGAGTACGGGCGCATGCTGCGCGCTCACGGAGACTCCGATCGCGGGGAACAGCTGCTCGTCGAGGCTGCACTCCTAGCCGAGGCGGTGGGGATGCCCACGCTGCTCGCGCGTGTCCGTACCCTCGCGCCGGTGTCGAGCTCGCCGCTGCCGGACGGCCTTTCCGTTCGCGAGCTCGACGTGCTTCGGCTGATGGCTCGCGGTCTCTCGAATCGTGAGATCGGGACCGCACTGTTCATCAGCGAGCACACCGCCGCGAACCACGTGCGCAGCATTCTCCGCAAGACCGCGTGCGCGAACCGCACCCAGGCGACGGCCTACGCCTTTCGGCGCGGACTGGCCCAGAGCTGAGCGATGGCGTAGCATCTAACACATGCCGATGTACGTGATCGAGCGCGCGTTCGCCGAGCAGCTCGACCTCACGAGCGATGACGTCAAGCTGATAGAGGAGGTCAATGCGGACGAGGGCGTGCGCTGGCTGTTCTCGTTCCTCAGCGCCGACAGGCGTCGCTCCTATTGCCTGTATGAGGCGCCGTCACCCGACATGATCGTCGCAGCCGCCAAGCGCGTCGGCATCCCCGCCGACGCCGTGGTCGAGGTCAACCGCATCTCCGCGGACATGTACGCGTAGGGGTCAGCCGTGTCTGGGACGACGGCCTGCCCCGTCTGCGGCGAGGTAAACGACGCCGCGCAGCGCTTCTGCGGCCAATGCGGATCGGCGTTCAGCCACAAGTGCGCCGCGTGCGGTGAAGAGAACCCGCCGGGGTTCCGCTTCTGCGGGACGTGCGGTGCCGCGTGCGATACCAGCCCTGCGTCCCCGTCGGGCTCCGTCGAGAACATCGATGGGGAGCGGCGATGGGTGACCATCATGTTCGCCGACCTGTCCGGCTTCACGGCGCTCTCGGAGCGCACGGACCCGGAGGAGATCCGCTCGATGGTCGATCGCTGCATGAGCGAGATGAGCCAGGTCGTCGACCGGTTCGGCGGCACCGTGGACAAGGTCATAGGCGACGCGCTGATGGCGGTGTTCGGAGCGCCGGTCGCCCACGAGGACGACTCCGAGCGGGCTGTGCGCACCGCGCTCGAGATTCAGCGACGCGCGTCCGAGCAATCGCATGACTTCGGCGGACTGGGTGTCAGCATCGGCGTCAACACGGGTGAGGTGATATTCGCCCCGGTAGGCCCGCACGGGCGGCGGGAGCTGACGGTGATGGGCGACGCCGTGAACACCGCGGCCCGACTACAGGCAGCCGCTCCACCCGAGGCCGTGTTGGTCGGCAAGGAGACGCAGGCTGCGAGCGCGCGGGCGATCGCCTACGAGGCGGTGGAGCCGATCCTCGCCAAGGGCAAGGAAGCGCCGATACTTGCCTGGCTGGCTCGGGCTGCCACTTCGGCGCCCGCTGAGCGCCCGGTTTCGGCGGCCCCGTTCATCGGCAGAGACACCGAGCTGGAGCTTCTCGCGCGGACGTGGACGCGGGCCTCGAGCGAGCTGCATCCGCAGCTCGTCACCCTCGTGGGAGCCCCAGGGATCGGCAAGACACGGTTGACGCTGGAGTTTGCCGCGCGTGTGGAGAGCGCAGGCGGACGGATATTCAGTGGCCGCCCGCTTCCCTACGGTGCAGCTGCCTCCTACTGGGCGTTTGGACAGGTCATCAGGGACGCATCCGGGATCTTCGCCAACGATCCCGCCGACGTCGCCTCCGACAAGCTCGCCGAGCGCGCGGCATCGCTGCTGCCCGCGACCGAGGCGCAGGAAATGGCGAGGAATCTCTCGATCATGGCCCGTCTGGCTGAGGACACCGTGGACGATAGGCGGGTGCTGTTCGCCTCCGCCCAGCGGTTTCTCGAGGCCCTCGCCCGTGAGCAGCCCACCTTGGTGGTGCTCGAGGATCTGCACTGGGCCGACGAGAGCCTTCTGGAACTCGTCGAGGGACTCTCGGCCAGGCTCCAGGACGTGCCGCTGTTTCTGCTTGCACTAGCCAGACCCGAGTTCCTGGACGCGAGGCCCAGCTGGGCACGCCTCCCAACCAACGTCACCGTCCAGCTCCAGGCGCTCACCGAGGCCCACACTCGAGACCTCGTGCACCGACTCCTATCGGGTGCGCCCGACAGGGAGACTGTCGCCGAACGCGTCGAGGAGGCGGCCGGCGGCAATCCCCTCTTTATCGAGGAACTGGCGGCGTGGCTCTCGGAGGGTGACACCGTGAAGGCCGCCGGTGTCCCGGCGAACATCAAGACGATCATCGCGGCCCGCCTCGACCAGCTCCCGGCAGGAGAGCGGCAGGTGATCCTCGACGCCTCCGTTATCGGCGACTTCTTCTGGCAGGGCACGCTCGAAGCGCTCGGAAGCGACGGCACGCTCGTTGAGACACTGCACGCGCTCGAGCGACGGGGTCTCATCCGCCACAGCCCTGCCTCGCGTATCCGCGGTGATCAGGAGCTGAACTTCAAGCACGCGCTGGTCCGTGAGGTCGCCTACGCGACACTCCCCAAGGCCGCACGCCGAGAGCGCCACGCGGTCGTCGCCCGCTTCGTCGAGCAGGCGGCGGGAGACCCGACAGCCTATGCGGCGATCCTCGCTCACCACTGGCGTGAGGCCGGCGAGAACGCGAACGCCGCCGATTACCTACTTACCGCGGCAGACCAGGCCTGGAGAGGGGGGACGCCGCACGAGGCCGTCGAGCTGTGCAACCAGGCGCTCGAGCTGATCCCGAAGAGCGATGAGGCACATCGGCGGCGCGCACGACTGCGACGGGCCGTCGCCGCGACGGCGGAGATGCACGCAGGCCACGACATCGTGCCGATGGATCAGTCGAAGTCCCCGGGCGAGATGTCGCCGCCGATCTCGTAGATCCCCCCGATCGTGTGGTCGCCAACCAGGTCGGCGTGCTCCCGTATGAGCTCTGTGTTGGGCGAGGAATAGACGCAGAAGGACTTCAGCCGACCCTCCTCGTCCATGACTACGTGACTGTGCTCCCACACGATTGGGGAGAACTGCGGGTTCTCAGCCAGGATGCGCTTTGAGAGGCGACCCTTCGCCGCCCCCCCATCCTCCAGCTCATCCCAGGCCCTCTCGACCAGATAGCGCGGCATATCTTCTCCCAAGTTTCGACGTCGATCAGACAATTCTACGCTTTCGGTTTTGCCGGCACGCGATTCGCCCGCGGATGATCGCTACGAGGAGGCCCGGAGGAAGGGAGGAGCCGCGTCGCCACGATCTGGAGTTCGCCCGCCTTCGAGATGCCCCTCGCTGTCGGATACCCACGCGTCGGCATAGTTGCGGAGTCGACCTAAGAGGTTTACGTCTGACCGGCGCGCAGGCGAGATCAGGCTATTCCGCGCTGGTACGCGTAGAGCACAGCTTGTGCGCGGTCTCGCGAACCGGTCTTGTAGAAGATGCGGTTGACGTGGGTCTTCACGGTCGCCTGGCTGACGACAAGCGCCTCGGCGATTTCAGTATTCGATAGCCCGCTCGCAATCAGCTTGAGCACCTCTGCCTCCCGAGGCGTCAGGTCGTCGGGGAGCGGCTGCGCTGGCGCGTCGGGGATCGGCTTGGTGTCGAGGACGGCGGCCACGAGCCGCTGTTGTACGATCGGGTCGAGGTGGGTCTCACCGGCGGCGAGAGCTCGGATTGCCTGCTCGATCTCCTCGGCGCTCGCGTCCTTGGTCAGATAGCCGCGTGCGCCGGCCTGTAGCGCGGGGAACAGCGATTCGTCGTCGGCGTAGGTCGTGAGCACCAGCACCTGTGTGTCGGGGAGCTCAGCACGGATATGGCGAGTGGCCTCGGCTCCCTCCATGCGCGGCATGCGTAGGTCCATCAGCACGACGTCCGGGCGCTCGCTCTGTGCGAGCTCGACGGCCTCGACGCCATCGCACGCAGCCGCAACGACCTCGACTCCGTCGATCAGGCCGACCAGCATCGTCAGCCCATCGCGCACGGTGCGCTGATCGTCTGCCACCAACACCCGGATTGGCGCTTCGGTCACCCGGGCACCTGCAGCTCGACGCGCCAGCCTGTGTCGGTCGGGCCTGCGTGCATGCTGCCGCCGGCCCGTTCCAGGCGCTCGCGCATGCCCGCGAGTCCCCGTCCGCCCCCCACGTCGGCCAGCCCGGCTGCGGCCGGCGGGGCCGTGGCTGGGACGCGGTCCTCAACGCTCAGCGTGGTGTGACCGGGCCCGTAGCTCAGGACGACGGTGGTGCCGGCGCCGGGTGCGTAACGGGCGACGTTGGTCAGCGCCTCCTGTACGCCGCGGTAGAGGGCGAGGCCCGCGTCGACGGGCAGCGTGCGCGGGCTGCCCTCGACGCGCAGCGTCGCCTCGAGGGCCGTGTCGGCGCTGAAGCTGTCGATCAGCGCCTCGAGCTCGTTGACGCCGAGGAGCCGCTCGCCGCGCAGCGCGCCGACCGCCTGCCTGGCGTCGGCGAGCCCGTCCCTAACG
>JBARJU010000237.1:0-20704 GCA_049800435.1 Solirubrobacteraceae bacterium | reverse complement strand
GCCCCAGCGCGCGAGCGCGCGCAGAGTCGCCGCGCGAAACGCGACCGACACGACGAAGACAGCCGTGTCCCCCGGCACGCCGAGCGGCGGCAAGCGACGGAACGCCGCCCAGACCGCCATGGCGGCCGATAAGCGGGTCAAGCCCGAGAAGCCCCTCCGCGTTCGCGCGAGCAAGAATCCAGCCGCAGCCAATCCTCCTGTCGAGAGCAAGAAACCAGCCGCCAGAAGGAAGCCGATCGCCAAGCCGGCCAAGCTTGCCGAGCCGCCTGCTCCGAAGCAGGGCTATGAGCCCGAAGAGGAGGTTGAGCTGGGCGCCACGGTGAACCCGCCGAGCGGGGCAGAGGTCGTCGAGTCGGTGGCGGACATCGTGGGCGAGCTTGCGAGCTCGGGGCTCGCGGCGGGCGGGCGCCTCTTGAAGGACGCTTTCTCGCTGTTGCGCCGGCCCTGAGCTCTGCGCCGACCCAAGCTCTGCGCCGACCCAAGCCCTGCGCCGACCCAAGCCCTGAGCCGGTCCTGAGTCATGAGCCGGTCCTGAGCCCTGAGCCGCCCCGGACCCCTGAGCCGCCCCGGACCCCTGAGCCGGTCCGGACTCCTGAGCCGCCCTGGAGTCCTGAGCCGGCCCTGGGCCGCGAGACCGCTCAAAGCTCCGCAACGTGCGGCATCTCATCGGAGATGACCGGGGCACGAACATGTATACTCGCGCCGACGCCGAGTTCTCGCGATCCAGATCGCGAGGAGCGGGGGACCCAATGCGGACCGCAAGCACCCCATGGGGGGCAGGCGGTCTGCGGGGGCGAATCGGCCTGAAGCCAGGCCGTAGCGCGGATGTAGAGCGCGAGCCCGTCAGCTCACCCCGTAGGCGCGCACGAAGAGATGAACCGAACGCTTGCGAAAAGAACGCTGCTCGCCGTTGTCACCGCGCTGATGTGCGCGGGTGCGCTGAGTCCTGCCGCCGCGGTTGCCGGCGCCGGCGGGACGAGCGCGCCAAGCATCGCTCCGGCCGTGATACCCGCCAAAGCTCCCACCAAGGCGCAGATCGCGACCTGGTTCGGCCCGGGCTTCTACGGTCAGAAGACGGCGTGCGGGCAGACGATGAGTCCGGTGATCGTGGGGGTGGCATCGAGGACGCTGCGCTGCGGGACGCTCGTGCTCGTCAACTACAGGGGCCACCGCCTGACGGTACCCGTGATCGACCGCGGCCCCTATGCCAACAACGGCGCCACATGGGACCTCACGTGGGGCGCGGCGAGCGCGCTGGCGATCACCGAAACCGTGCGCATCAAGACAAAGGTCGTTGGCCAGGCGGCGAACAGCCCGCTACTCGGCGTGCCGGCCGAAGCGACGCCGCCCGCCGAATCCGCCGCGAGCGGCGGTACGGCCGCGGGCTGAGCCGAGTCGGCGCCCGCGTCAGATTGCGAGCACTTCGAGCCCGGGGACACGCTTGAAATCGCGAGCGTTGTGCGTGGCCAGCGCCAGACTTGTGCATATCTTGGCGCGGCCCTAAAGCGTCCCCGCTGGCGCGAGCCACTCGCTCTCGAACTCGAGGGCGGTGCGAGTCGCGAGGATGTCGTAGTCGCGGTCGTAGTGCAGCACCCCGGAGTTGGCCTCGTGGGCACACGCGGCGATCAGCACGTCGATCGGCGCGAGGCGGTGGTGGCCGACAGAGGCGAGTTCGCGTTGAGCCTGGAGTGCCCGCTCTTCCGTGTCGCGCGTAACGGGGATGCGCGGGAACAGATCCATCTCTGCCATTAGCCCTTGATGATCGGGAGCCGATCGCGCCGAGTAGCCGGCCTCGAGCAGGAAGGGCAAGCTTGTGGCGAGATGTCGCTGATCGATCCATTCGGCGATCGTCTCAGCCCGCTCCCGATCCAGGACGCCGTCGACGATGCGCGACCACGCCGAGTTGTCGAGTAGCAGCACGCCTACTCGTATTTGGGGATGAGTCCGAGATGCTTGACCTCATCCGCTGCCGTGACATCCACATGGATCGGGATCGACCGGGTGCGGATCATGTCGGCGAGACGTTTGCGGGCAGCCTGCGCCTCCGCGTCGTCGGCCCGCAGCCGCCGCGCCTTCACCCGCGCGCCAAGCGTGACAAGCTCGGCAAAGTCGATCCGCTCGCCCTCTCCGAGGTTGGAGCGCAACTCGTCGAGCGCCTCCTGGACGGGCGGCGTCTCAGTGATCGTGTAGCGCGGGCGAGTGGTCGGCACCGAGCCAAGTGTAGCACCGTGCTGCACTGGTAGAATCGCGCGCTTCGATCGACTCAGGGGAGCAGCTCAAGCGCCTTACGGTGACGCGGTCTGACGGCCGCGAAATGGCGTCGATCGAGGGTGATGACGGTGGTGGCATGCAACCGCTCTGCGAGCGCGATGACGGACGCGTCGGTTCCGCCAAGTGGGAAGTCCGCGTATTGCTCGACCAGCTCGGCCATGCGCGTGAGATCCTGGCTCGTCGGCCCCTCTACCTCCAGCTCCCCGAGGCCGGCGAGGAAGGCACGCTCCGCGGCCGGACCAAGGCGTCGACCAACGAAGTAGGTAGCCTCAGCCACGACCAGGGTAGGGATCACAAGGCGCAGCTCGGATCGCGAGAGGATCGCGAGACAAGCGGCATGGTCGCGGTCGTCGGAGTCGGCTGCGGCATACAGCGGACCGGCGTCAACGACCGCGAGCGTCGTCATCCCACTCGCGGGCAAGCAGCTCCTCCATCTCACGAGCGGTGGTGCGATGGCCGCTGTGCCCGAGCGCGGCGAAGGACAGCGGTCGCGTGTCGCCGGGAACCAGGTGCAAGTGCTTGGCGAGCGCGTCACGGGCGACCGCGGAAGCCGATGTGGAGCGTCTGCGCGCCTCACGAGCGAGCGCTTCCGCCATGTCGTCAGGAAGCGACAGGGTTGTGCGCCTCATACATGCATACTAGCATACCCATCCGCAGTAATTGGCACAGCGGCCTCAACCCTGTCCCACGGCGTGTAGAACTCCCTTTCCTCGCCCTGTGAGTATCCAGGCCTTCGCTTCACCCCTGGCTGGTTGTCCGCCGCTGTTGTGGATGAGCCCGGCGTTCTGCAGGCGTGTGAGCAGGCGCGAGGTCTGGCCTTCGTCGGTGATGCCGGATGCGGCGGCGATCTGTTTGCTCGAGGCTCCGGGTGCGCCGGCGATCGAGCAGAGCACGCGTGCGGTCCTGTATGTGAGGCGGATCGGAAGATCCTTGAAGGGGTCGGCCGGAAGGTGTGGGATCCGATCGTCCGCCGGCGTGGGCCGCCGGTCGAGCTCTCTGCGCGCAGCAGCGGGTCCGAGGTAGGGCGCGACGATCATCGCCATCAGCGCTCCCACAAGGTCGGTGAGTGGACGCGGGTCGAGTTTCCCCGTGGGGGATTGCATGGAGGCGAGCATTCGCGCGTGGATCACGCCGAACACCGCCCCGACGACGCCGTCCCCGGTCAAAGGCGGCGGTTTGCGGCTCGCCTTGGCCTCGCCGCGCCCCCGGTCAACGATCGCGGCGAGCTCGACCAGCGCCCGCTGACGGGCCTGCAGCGTCTCGGCGCCCGCGCCGAGCGCCTCCACGATCAACAGGCGCGCCGCGACGGGCTCGCGGTCGAGGAACGACAGCAGCCCGGTCAGCCCCGCCCTGACCTGCTCCGTCCAGCTCGCCTGCCGCGAAGCGACTTCGAGGACCGCGCGGGCGGCTTGCGCGAGGGCCTCCTCGAACGCCGCCAGCAGACACGCCTCGCGGTTCTCAAAGAGGTCATAGAAGGTCTTGCGCGACACACCCGCGCGCTGACACGCAAGCGCGACACTGAACGCGTGAACCCCGCGCTCGAACACAACTTCACAAGTCGCGCCCAACAACCGCCGGCGCTGCATCTCGACCACATGCCCACCCTCACGACGCGAACGCCCGGCCGAGACAACGCGATCCCCGCTGACAGTCCGACCTTCGTTATGCGCGATACGCACTTTCGCCACAATCGAGCCAGCTTCACTCTCGCGATCATGTGCTACACGAACCATCCAAACACCCCACGATCTCCCCTTGGGCACTCCTCAGCACGGAGAGAGACAGAGCGCCCAAGGGGAATCATCCAAAAAAAGGCACAAGAACACGGCCTGCACTCTTAGCTCGCGCTCACGGACCGGCCGTCACCGCCCAGGTACCACCACCAGACACTTGGCCTGCTTCTGTCGAGAGGAGCCACAGCGCTGTCCCGGTCCTTCCGGCAAATCCCTGCCCTTCTCCTTCCATGTCATACGTGGTAAAGAAATTCGCTCTGCGCAAAAATTGTTCGAAGATGCAAAGATTTCCTTCTCCCGCTCCCGGATTCCCGTACGTTCCTTTGCATACCCCAGATTTGAACACTACATTTTCTTTTGCTTCGCCTTCACCTTCTTCGATGTGGATGAAATAAGACGTCGGTTTTGTTTTCAGCGGGATCGGGAAGGAGACCGTGGCCGACTCGGCCTCGATTTCAGTGGCATGGGAGAAAATACTCCACTGTCCCTTCTCTGATGATCCTTGTGGTAGGGTGCCGCCGGCGGTCCATGGTGAGCCTTCTTTGCCTGGTTCTCCCGGTTCACCGTTTTTGCCTGGTTTACCTGGCGTGCCTTCTTTACCTGGGGTTCCTTCTTTACCGGCTGCTCCTTCTTTGCCGGCTGGTCCTTCTTTACCTGGCGCGCCTGTTGGACCGGCTGACCCTTGTGGTCCTGTTGTTCCGGGTGTTCCGCTCTTGCCTTTCAGCGCGACGAGTACTTTGGGACTGATCTGTTTGGTGGTGTTGATCAGATAGTGTTGTGCGGCTAGCGCGCCGCCGCTCATCGCGAACACGAGCGCGAACGTCGCTGTCACGTTCGCGTACGTGACGCTCCTGCGTAGTCTTTTGAACACGATTAATCCTCCCTAGTGGTGAAAGTTCCGTTATTTCTTTTTCGTTGGCGCGTAACGAGTACGCGCGCGCTTTTCACACCCTGCTCGTCGCCGTTTTGGTTCGCGTTTACAAGCTTTGAGTGCGCTCGCGAGCTTCTGCGCCCGGGTCAGCGACTTGATAGCCGGTTTCCCCGTTCGCGGTTCGGGGTTGAGGAACCCGAGGTTCGCGCTCAACACCGGTGTCTGCGCGACCGTCGAGACGGGATATTCGACCGTCGCGAACACTTGGTCGGCACCGTAAGTCGTACCGCCCTGGTCAGACGCGGCGAGTCTGTAATGGTAGGTCGTGCCGGGCTGCAGGTTCTGAATGTTGCTGATCACTCCCTGACTGCTGGTTAGCGCACCTAGCGTGACTGGGATACCTGGCCACACAGACCCGTAAGCCGTGGTCGGCCCGTACTGGAACTGGTAGCCCGTTTCCCAACCCTGCGGATCGACAAGCCCTGTTAGCGTGACCGAATCTACCGTCGCTTCGCTAACACCACCCGTAACCACGACAGGAACAGGCACCGCGGGTGTTTGGAGTGTCTCATCCGGACCGACAGTCATCCCAGCCGGACTATCAGCCACTAGCGCGAAATGATACGTACGATCCGGCGAGAGCCGCGACACGACCTGGGTGACGGGATCCTCGGCTTCGTTGACAGGCACATACGCATCGGGCACCGGCACAGCAAGCCCGTATGCTTCTGTTAGACCGTAAATGAAATGGTAGTTCGTGGGCTCCCCGTGCGGGTCTATCGTCCCGTTCAACGTCGCGGAGAACTGAGACACATTAGAAGCAAACGCCGGGCGATCATCAACAGACGGCGCCAACGACGCGAACACCACCGTCACATCCAACAGGAAGACCCCTACCACGCACACCATGAGCAAGACGGACCGCAACACCACACCCCGACCACCAAAGACCCTCCCAAAACGGTCGAGCAACATTCCAACCCGACGATCGTGAGCGCTCATCGCCGACCCCCCGTCCCGGTAGAAGAGCGAACCCCACGAACCTTCCTGGCCTTCCTGGCCTTCCTGGCCTTCTTCGCTTTCTTGGCTCTGGTCTTCTTGGCGTTATTCTTTTTCTTGGTCTTGGTATTCGCGGTCTGAGTGTTCGCGGCGACCGTGATCGCTCCCACAACCGACGGTACTTGAAAGACGGGTGTCGGGACCAACGGTGCGGTTACCGGCGCGACCAGCAGCGAGGACGGGAAACCCGGCGTTAGGAACGTCTCATCCACCCCGTAGACCGTGCCGTACTCGTTCCTCGCCAGGAGACGATAGTGGTATAGCGTGCCCGCAGCCAGACCCTGTACCCCCACAGACACACCCACAGGTCCGTTCCCCGAACCAGCCCCACCGAACACGCGACTCCCGTACGTCGTATCGGTCCCCAGATCAAACTCGTACATCGTCCGAACACCCCCAGGATCGACGGTTCCAGTGAGCGTCACACTGTTCGCGGACATTTCGCTCGCTTCACCGGTCGTTACGCTAGGGAGTGCCGCCGCGAGTGTCGTGAACGTCTCATCCGAACCGACCGTGCTACCGCCACGGTTGGTCGCGACGATTGCGTAATGGTAGGTCGTGCTTGGCAGCAAACCTTCGACGGTTAGCAACGCTTGCAGGGCTTGCGCGCCCGATCCCAGTGTCAGGTCGCTCGTGGGAGCACTGGACCCGTAAGCTTCCGTAGGACCATAAACGAAATGGTACGTCGTACTCGCCGTTTCGGGGTTTACGACCGCGCTCAACAACGTTGAACCGGGATAGATCTCAGAGGCTGTCTCGGAGATCACGCTCGGCTTGTTCGGCAGCGTTATGAGCGTTTGATCATGACCGTAGGTCGTACCGAGTTCGTTCGTCGCTACCAGCCGGTAATGGTATTCGGTGTTTACTTTCAACCCAGAGACGGGTATTTCTACTCGCTTTTCCGGTTCCGTCCCCGTTTCCAGCCCTGGCGGGGCGGGCACGGTCGAACCGTAACCGGTGGTTTCACCGTACTGGAAATAATAGTGTGCTCTCATCCCATTAGGCCTCAACGATCCGGTGAATACTGCGCTTGTTTGGGACAGGTCTATCGCTTCGCCCGTGAGTACGCCTTCTACAGAAGGTAGCGTTTCAACTGTGGCGTCGAGACCGGGGTTCCCACCGTTTGTGTTCACCGCTACGACCCGGTAATGATAGGTGGTGCTCGCCAACAAACCCGTCAATACCGCCGTCACATGAACCGGCGTTTCGCCCGTACCCACGCTCCCGGGCGAACAAGGCACGCTAGACCCATAAGCAGTCGTAGTCCCGTATTCCACAATGCAACTACCTTCAAGCGTTTTACTTTCAGGGTTCACCGTACCTTCAACCGTCACGCTAGTACGACCACCGGTCACGACCTTCCCGGTCGTCGCGGAACCCAACGCCACCAACGACGTGAAAACATCAACAGCTTTACCGTCAGCACTCACAACATACACGTCGCCGCTAGTTTCATTCACCGCGACACCACGACGAATATTAGCCGCACCGTTACCGGTGTTTTCAGGATCGAAGGTCGATTCGAATTCCCCACCCTGACCATATTCTAGAAGACTAAAATTACCTGATCTTTCAAACTCGGTTGTCAATTTACCGGTCACCTCATCGAACGCGAAACCCCGAGGGTACATCTCCACTTCGTAAACTTCCTGCTCTATTTTTAGGGATTCTTTTTGTGTTTGTTCGCTAGGGAGATGTCCTTCTTTTCCTTCTTCTTCTTCGACCCGTTCTATGGCCAAATACTCAATGATCAATGCGTTCATTGCGGGTGTCTGGATTTCACTCACCGATTCCACCCCTCCGGTGAAAGAACTACGCTTGAGCCTATATAGACCCACTTCCGCTTCGGAGCCATGCACATACAGGTCGCCCGTCTCATCCACCGACACTTCAGCTGGGGGTGTGACTACGCCTTCATCTCTACCTCTAGCAAACTCGATGGGGGAATATGCTTTGATTTGAAACTTCCTGACGTCTTCGCCTTTAGAGGTGTACTCGTATATTGTTCGGCTCTTGTAGTCGGAGATATAGATGTTTCCTTCGCGGTCGACCGCTACACCATCGGGTCCCCCGAATGATACTTCGGTGGGGGTTTTTTCTATTGTCGGCTCGTTCTTCAAACAAGCACTACCAGTAAACCCGTAACCCGTGAACTGGCAAACATATTCGTACTCATTCAAAGCATTGATCCGGAACTTGTCGACCACGTTATGTCCCAGATCCGAAACATAAATATTCCCGTTCGACAGGTCAAACGACGTACACGCAGCACCAGCCAATCCCTGCTGATGACACGCGCTATCGACCGCGATCCCGGGAGCCAAATATTCTTTGTCGTCCGCGAAAGATCCCGCCGGTGTCTGTGCACCGGTCAATTCTGCGGGTATCCCCCCGGCGGGAGTGCCGCCTTCGGCGTTAAAGACACGCACATCGTTCGCGTTGCTATCAGCGACGAACACGTTACCGTCAGACTGGTCTATCGCCAACCGCGTCGCACGAACAAAAGACCCAAACGGTGAGAAAGACGGACGAGCGTGACCCAATACCGCGAACGCCGGAACACTCACAAGACAGAAAACCACACCAAGAGAGACGGCCAACGAAACCGACATGCACACTGCCCGACGAGCGCTCATAGCCTACCCCTCCCCACACGACCGGTAGTTATTCGGGCGCTCGACGCCCTCCTGACCTTTCTTCTCGCTGTCTTTGCTTTGCGTGCTGTCTTTGCTCTTGGGCAGCCTGTGATTTGAACGGGCGTGTTTTGTTTGAACGTCGCGCCGTCTTGTGCTGTGAAGAGCGTGGGTAGGGTGAGCTTGTGGGTGCAGAGGTTCACGTTCGCCGCCAATGCCGAATGGGGACCCTCGGGCAAATAGAGTTCGAAATTGTTGACTTGGACGTCGGGGACGTTGTCGAACGTGCTGCTCGTGATCCCCTGTCTGTCGATGAACGTGTTGCCGATCAGATCTATGCGTACGCCATAGCCTTGGAGAACCACGATCAGGTTCGGGAATTCTTCCCCACCATGCGAGACAAAATACGCAGGACCAGTCAACGGAACGGGTAGCACCGGGCTGGATGCTCTCGCGACCCCAACGAGGGATCCTGTAGAGCATGCTGCTGGGTTAGCGTTGAATGTTTGCGCGGGACACGCTTGTTGTAGGGTCGATAGGCGTGAGGGGAGCTGCTTAGGCAGTTCTACCTTCACGTGACTGATGTTCGACTGGGCGCCTTTGGGATAAGCGAGCTTGACGAACAGGCTCGCACCATTCTTACGGGAGGTGTGCGCGGAGCTGTACGCGTTAAACTTCGGAGCGAAACCCAACCCCTTGCATCCGGAGACTGCGAACGGGACGCTAACGTGCGCCACGGCTCCCTGGGCTCCGGTGATCGTGCCTTCTATGTGCTGTTGCGCACAATTGGTGGGGTTGAAGATGAAGCCCGGCCTGTCTACCGTGACGTTCGCGGTGCGCAAGCGCAGGGGGATACCGTCGATGACCTGCGGCAAGGGATCGCTCGTGACCGTGAGCGCCGCTGTGTGCGGGTCCACGTTGATCCTCGAACGCACGACTACGTTGCCGAGGTTGAACGGACCGGCGATAGTCGGCACCACAATCGACAAGCCGAACGGTGCTCCCTTATACGGCCCGGTCAGGTACAGGGCTCCCTTCTCGTAGAACGGGTGCCCGCCAGCACCAGCGGCTACGGTCATGCTCCCGATCTTCGATGCTTCCGAACAGGTCCCGAGGTCCGCGGCTGGCTCCCCACACAAAACTACGCCTGAGAGAGTGCCTAGCAGGCCGGGTGGGGTTATGACCCGGATCCCCGCCAAATCCTGTTCGCGGTCTTCCCTGCTGAACGTCAACGTGAGCGGACTGAACTGTCCAGCATTGGGATTCGACGTACCCGCGCTAAAACCGGGAATGAGTGGCAGCGACGCGGGACACGGAGCACCGTTACCGTCATAGCTCACGTTGAACGCGGAGGACGGCGTCGCATCCGGCGTTATCGGACTACTCCACGGAGTGATGTCCGTCGTCGTGACGTATTCTCCGCACGTTTGTGGTGTCGCTAGAGCCGCTCTCAGTCCGCCCTTGAAATGGACCTGTAGATCGCTCACAGGGACCTGCGGTGCTTCCTTGAAGATTGTCGTCAACTGTCCTGTGGTCGTGTTCGCGTAGATCGTGCCCTGCTGCTTTACGACCACACCAGCGCCGGTGAGTTCGATATACAGGTGGAACATGTTCCCGTCCGCGGCGTCCGCAGCAGAGCACGGGTTACAACCCGGAGATCCCAAGAACACTTGACCCTCCAAAGGCGTCGGCAGCAACGGTGTCGTTGCCTGCACGCTACCCAAGACCGACCCATTCGGACAAGCACCAGGCAACCTGGAGCTCAAATCGATCTGTTCAGGACTACAAGCCTGCTGACCATCACCAGCGGACGGGTTGATAGACACCCCAGACGGCAACGTGACAGCGACGTTCTTGAACTCCGGTGTCGCCAAATCCGGCGGTAGCTGCGGTGCTTGGGGCACACGAATATCCACACCCAAACCAGTCGCTTCATCCGCCCTCGTCACTTCAGGCGAAACTTCGATCCCCGGAGCGAACTGCAACAAATTACAACCCGTGATCGACGGGTACACCGTCGTACTCTTCACAACCCACGCCCGATCAGACAAATCAGGAGAACCATCCGCGGTCCACCGACCAGGGTTCTGCCACGTATCGGACATCGCCGTAGCAGTCAACGGACCAACTGAGCAAGCGACCGGGTTAGTCAACAATCCAACCGGCGGCAACCCGCTGGGGCCACCACGCACAGCGTCGTGCCCGGGATCCGCTGGAACACCCCAAAACGTCAACGAGATCGCGTTCCAAGGAAAGAAACGAAAGATCCCCGGTGAGGAGACCTGCAACACGTAACCATGTTCTGAGGGAACAGCCGTCGCGTACAACACGATCGCGTGACCAGCGAAATTGAACCCGAACTCCGCAGGATAACCATGCTCCGGCACCATGTTATAAACCTTCGGATCGCTCAAAAATTGATTCCCTTTAGGCTCGCCGGCCTGGAAGTCCCCTCCTGTGTCGAGGCTGATCGTGCCGACCGCGCTGCTTGGCGGACACTTCGTTTCGCCGCTTAGCGATACTTCCCCTTGCGATGGTTCCAGTTGCCTCTCGTTGCACTGCGAAGCGACCTGCACATCGCCGACCAGCCCCGGCGGGAGATCCACCACCACATCCTTCACGTCCTGCGCCGTGGGAAAGGTGCCCGCTCCCTGTTCGGTGGTCTGGATTGGTCCTCCGTTGGTCGGCATCAGGGTGGAGAACTGGAAGCTCGACGTCACACCGTAGGGATGGTCGCCCGCCTGACTATCGAGAGAACCATCGTTCCCAGCGAGAGTGAACGCGAAGTTCGTCAAACCGGGGGGGCCAGAGGTAGCGCCGGCATTGTTTTGGAAGCTCGCGAGCGCCGGCGCGCCACCGCCACCGGACACCCTCACCGCATTCGTAACCGGTCCCGACACGCTCGTTTCCAACGCCGCGTACACGTAGATCACGAGAGTTTCACCGGGAGCGAACACCTCACTCGTGGAGCAACTCACAGTCACCACCGAACACGCCACAACCCGACCCGTCCGAGGCATCCGACCCCCAATGAACTGAGCCGACAAACCCGCCGGCAAACCATCCGTGACGGTAAACGGCGTACCGTTAGTGGGTTGACTGCCAGCGTTCGTAACCGTCACGATATAACCGTTACAACTCAACTCTTGCACACCATTCCTACAGCTGTGATTGTAAGCGGTTGAGAAAACGGTTGGTTGGGGGATCGATTCGATCAGATACCCTGGAGCGGGCACACCCGCAACCGCACTCTGGACGCTCACCAACCCCGAGAACAGGACACCCATCGTTACTGCGGTAAGGACGATCTTTCGCATCACGCCCTACCCCCAGTCCTGTGGGGACCGTGCTTGCGGCGGCTCGACTTCTTTGCCTTCCGTTTAGCCTTCGCGGTCTTGGATTTCTTCGCGGGCTTGTGGTGCTTGCTCTTCGCGGCAACCACCACCGGCGGCGGGGAGGGAGCGGCAGTCGCGTTTTCCCCGCCGGCCTGGAACTCGCTACCCGGGGACAGCAACACTGGAGAACCGCTCAACGGACCCTGGCACGCATCGCCCTCACACGGCGGCGCCACCGACGCTTCGGGGAACCCACCATCTACACGCGCGTCATACGTATCTTCCTGAGCATCGATATCGCGCGGAACTAGCTGATCGTACGTCGAGAAGAACACGTCCATCCCCGACGGAGAAATATAATCCAGGACACCGGGTTGGCTGTGTGTGTCCTGCCCGTCGGAGATCAAGCTCACGCTCCCATCACGATATTCATACACGTCCGGAGCGCCATTCACCGCCTCGGGAACAAGCGGATTCTTACTTTCAAAGAACACCGCGCCGTCGTTTGCGACCAACGCCTTGGTTACGCTACCCGTGTTCCCGTTGTCGTTGTAACCATCCTGGCCGATCGAGACACGCACGATACTCCCGGTTTCAGAATCGTACTCGAACTCCTGTGGCACGCTACTCAAATCGTCCGGGGTCAAATGAACACTGCTTTCAAAGAGCACAAACCGACCGTTCTGCGACACGTACGAAACAGCATGAACATCGGTGTGAGGAGCGATGAAGACCGTCCTGCCATCCGGATACTGAGCATCCCGCTCATACAAATACAGGTTGCTCTGACCAGCCTGCGCTTCCTGACCGAGCACACCCCGCGTCTTGGTCAAAACACCCGACGCGTAAAAATACACGTGCGAACCATCGGGACTCACATTCACCGCGTTTTCCACACCCGCCACCGGATTAGAAACGCTCGAATCGCCCGCCGACACTCTCACGATCCGCGCTTCCGGTTCCCCCGCGAAATCGTATTCATACAAGTTATTGCTCGAATCGCCGCCCAACAAAGGTTGGCTTGTCATGAACAACACCCGCGAACCGTCACGCGACATGCTCACGGGAACCGCATTCTGACGCGCAGTCTTGACGGTATCGCACACGACGCAATCTTCTTCGGATGGCTCGGAGATCGCCACCGTATGCGCATCAGGCAACCCATTATCGATCCGCGCATAGATTTCCTGCACGACCGGGAACGACCCACACGGCGTCGGCGTAAACAACACCGTATCCCCATCATCGGAAATCGCGCCCAGGGCCGTAGTGACATCTTTTGCGCCACCGCTGATGGGCGGATAACGACCTGCTTCCCTCCCAATACCCAATCCACGATCAAGGCTCGTACCGCACTTACTGATCAAGCTTTCGCTGCCCTGCCCGCCGCTGACACCCACCAACAACGGTTCAAGATTACCCGTACCCACATACTCGTATACCGATTCGCCACCCGGCACGGTCCTATCCCCCGGCCAACGCACACCACTCATCGAAAAGAACACATCCGACAAATCATTTGAAGACGCCCCACGGAATACGTAATATTCGCGTGGAAACGCGGCCAAATCCACCGACGGCGGCGCGACCGGACCAACCACCGAAAGAGGACCGTTCAACGAACGAACATAAAAATCGACCGCCCTACCGGCCTTTTCGTTAACAACGGCTTCCTTCTGAGCAGGCGTCGAAGCGACCCACAAGCTTTCCGACAAAGAGGCGCTAGAAAACGGAGAATACGCCTGCTCGTACTGCGAGGGAGGAGGACTGATCGCCATCGTCCCCCAACCTTCCAACCCACGAGTAAACGTGTACAACCCTCCGCCAACAAAGTATGCACCGTACCCACTGAATTTGCTGTCTTCCGTACCGGCGAACGCACCGATGCTTTCTCCCTCAACCCGCGAGCCATCGGACGACAACGTAGGCGACGCCACACCGAGCGTCACGTAAACCGGATACCCCTCCTTATACGGCGGCGTCACCATTTCATACGCCCGACAATCCGGCAGGCGTGATGACGGCCCGTTGCGAAACACCGCGTTCGGGCAACTATCGGCCGACGCCACGGCAGGCAAGAAGCCCACCAGACCAACGGTCAAAATAACGCAACACACCAGCGCCACCCCGACTACGCACGAGAGACCTACGCGCGAGAAACCAAGCCGGAACTCCCCTCCAGCCAAAGCCGCGGCGATACCGCGGCGAGCGAGCCTAGCGCCTAGACGCCCATACCTACCCCATCCCCCCTGCGGGGATCCCGGACGGCCCGCCAGGGCCGAACGGAGGGGCCTAGCGCTTGAGTCGCAGAGAGAGAGAGAGAGAGAGAGACGCGTCAGCGCCGCTGACGCGTCCTATTACGGACTCGCCAGTGACACACGGACTCTCAACGGCGTTTATCCCCAAAGACTTCACGCGAAAACAACTCCCTCTCGGAATGCGACCCGGTCCCTCTCCCAAGGGCCCTGCTTCACCGGTTGGCGTCGACCACAGGGGCCAACCCAAACCCGACCTTTATTTCGCCCACACCCCGGACGGGATGTCAGGACATGGCTCCTTTATACCCGAGACCGGACCTCGTGTCAAGCCCTATGCAGGAAACTTGTGAGAGCCGAAGCGTCAGGCCGGCGGATCGGTATGGGCGATCGAGCGTCCCGTGGCACGCGCCGAATACACACCCAGATCCGCCCGCGCGGCAAGCGCTGGCGCCTCGGTGCCATCCTCGGGGCACACAGCGATTCCGATCGCCACCTCGAGCGGTACCCCACGATGACTGGCGGAGGTGCGCACGAGCCGCGCCAGGCGCTCTGCGAGCATCCGCGCGCCCGTGCCGTTCGTTTCAGGCGCCACCAGCCAGTAGCGGCCCAGTGTCTCGCGCGAGAGCCTGTCGCTGGCGCGCATGCCCTGCCCGAGCGCGCTCTCGACCTGAGCCACCAAGCCGTGCATGTCGTGCGAGGTCTCCGAGCGCTCCAGACGCGCGACATCCACTATCTCGACGAGCAGGACGGCGAACGGCAGCCCGTCCTCGGCGTGACGCTGGAGCAGCCGTCCGACGGAGGACACCCAGGCCGACGGTCCCTCCTCGCGGCGCACGTCCCTGATCTCGATCTCCGGCTGAATCGGCTGGACAGGCGCGAGCGGCTCCCCCGGCGCGGTTTGGTCTTGCTCGTCGACGAGCTTCGTGAACTTGTACTCGCCGGCACGCGTCGGGATCGGCTGGAGCGCCAGGGGCGGCGGAGGATCCGGGCGGGAAGGCTCGGGCGGCGTTCGGCGCTCGAGCGCGGGAGCGTCAGGGGCCGCGGTCGGAGGCGCAGCCGTGTCGCGCACGGCGGTGTCCGGAACCCCCATGTCGGGAGCGGCGGTAGCGGCGGCACGGGGCGCGGCGGCCGCGAGCATGGCGACGGTGGAGGAGACCTCGGCGAGTCGCTCGGAGAGCTGCGTGATGCGCTCGGCGTTCGGGTGGCGCAACTCCTCGTGCAATGCCTCCCAGAGCACGTCGCAGAGCTGCTGGGCAGCACGTGCGGCACGGGCGAGGCGCTCGGCCGCGGTCCCGTCGGCGTAGGATCGGTCGGGTTGGTCTCTCACAGAAGGTTGATATCACCAGCGAAGGACACGACGCAGCCTCATCGGCAATTCGCGGCGCGCCCATTACACGCGGATAGCCTTGGGAGGATGACCCGCAGGCCGAGAATCGCGACGATCTCAGAGTTCGAGGACCGCACCGCGGAAGACAGGGCGAGCGGGGCGATGCGCTCTGTGCAGGCCGCGGACGTGACGCTCCCGGAGGGAGAGCTGGACAGGCTATGGACGCCGATGCACCTGGAGCGCTTGGCGCGCACCTACTGGCGCTTCCTCGCGCGCGTGACGCTCGGGCTCGTGAGAGTGCTCTACAGCGAGTCGGAGCGCACGGTGGTGCTGCTCGGGCGCCCGCTGAAACTGCTCACGTTCGAGGCGCCGGAATACGAGATGGATGGCGAACACGGGGTTGTGCGCTGGCGAATAAAGCGCGGGTTGCTCGTCGCCAGGAGCGGGCACGGGGGCCATGGTCACCTGCAGATCGACGTGCGCCGGCTGCCCGAGACGACCCCTGGTGAAGCACGCCTGCACATCGAGGTGGAGGTGGCGAACTTCCACCCGGCGATCGCCTCCCGTCTCGGACGGCGTGTGTACAACGCCACGCAGGCGCGACTGCATCTGTTCGTGACCAACGGCTTCCTGCGCTCGCTTGCGCGGCTCGACCTCGCCGAGTCGAGAGTGGGACAGTTCGCTCCGGTCGAGGCAACCAAGGGGCCCTAGCCGAACCGCGCGTCCCCCCCCAGCGCGCGCAGCTTGGCGCGATCGTGGGTGGCGCGGATGCGCCGCACGGTGCCCGAGCGGGAGCGCGTGACAAGCGATTCGGTGGTGGCGCCGCCGGCGGAGGGATAGCGCACGCCCTGGAGGACGTCGCCGTCGGTGATGCCGGTGGCGGAGAAGAAGACGTCGTCGCCGGCCACCAGGTCGTCGCGGTCGAGCACTCGCTCCAGGTCATAGCCGGCCTCGAGCGCGGCCATACGCTCGTCCTCGTCGCGGGGCCACAGCCGGCCGAGCAGCTGGCCGCCGAGGCACTTGATGGCGGCGGCGGAGATGACTCCCTCGGGGGTGCCGCCGATGCCCCACAGGAGGTCCACGGGGGAGCGCTCGGTGACGGCGAGCAAGGAGGCGGAGACGTCGCCGTGGGGGATCAGGCGCACGCGTGCGCCGGCCTCGCGGATCTCGCGGATGCCGGCCTCGTGGCGGGGGCGGTCGAGCACCACGACGATGACGTCGCCGACGGCGTGGCCCTTGCGCGCGGCGATCAACTTGACGGTCTCCGACAGCGGACGGTCGAGGTCGAGCAGATCGGCGATCTCGAGGCGGCCGGCCATCTTCTCCATGTAGACGCACGGCCCAGGATCGAACATGGAGCCCTTGCTTGAGAGCGCGATGACCGCGAGCGCGGAGGGCATGCCGTGGGCGGCAAGCGTGGTCCCCTCCAGCGGATCGACGGCTATGTCGACCTCTGGGGGGGAGCCATCGCCGATGTGCTCGCCGTTGTAGAGCATCGGAGCCTCGTCCTTCTCCCCCTCGCCGATCACGACGGTGCCATCCATCGCAATCGAGTGAAGGGCGTAGCGCATCCCGTCGACGGCGGCCTGGTCGGCTGCCTCCTTGTCGCCCATCCCCACGAGCGGGGCCGCGGCGAGCGCGGCGAACTCGGTGACACGCACGAGCTCGAGCGCGAGGTTGCGGTCGGGGCGCGTGGGTGCTTGGTCTGAGCTCATCGGGACGGAAACTTACACGAGCGCCGGAGAAGGCTAGGATCCCGGCTTGATGGCTGAGATCGGATTCGTGGGACTTGGCAAGATGGGCGGCAACATGGTGCATCGCATCCGCCGCGACTCCGAGCACGAGGTCGTCGCGTTCGACTTCGACATGAAGGCGGTCGGGCGGGCCGTCAAGAACGGGGCGCATGGCGCGAGCTCGCTGGCGGATCTCGTCAAGAAGCTGGAGGCGCCCAGAATCGTGTGGATCATGGTCCCCGCCGGCGATCCAACCGAGCAGACGGTGCAGAAGCTCGCGAAGCTGCTCGAGAAGGGCGACACGATCGTCGATGGGGGCAACTCGAAGTGGACGGACGACAAGCGCCGCGCAAAGGAGCTGGCAAAGCAGGGGCTCCACTACGTAGACGTGGGGGTATCCGGTGGGGTGTGGGGGATCGATGTCGGCTATTGCATGATGGTGGGTGGCCCCCCCGCGGCTGTGAAGCGGCTGGCGCCGATCCTCGACGTGCTGGCCCCTGAGACGAGCGAGGACAGCGTTGCCGCGATCGGGAAGCGCGGCTGGATGCGCTTCGGCAGCTCGGGTGCTGGGCACTACGTGAAGATGGTGCACAACGGC
Source organism: Solirubrobacteraceae bacterium (assembly GCA_049800435.1). GTDB lineage: Bacteria > Actinomycetota > Thermoleophilia > Solirubrobacterales > Solirubrobacteraceae > Palsa-744. The sequence goes on along the minus strand of JBARJU010000237.1, from coordinate 2,886 downwards.
GTGGAGTACGGGTTGATGCAGGCGTATGCCGAGGGCTTCGACGTGTTCGACAAGTCCGAGTATGAGCTCGACAACGCCAAGATCGCCCACCTGTGGAACCAGGGGTCGGTCGTTAGGTCGTGGCTGTGCGAATTGGCGGCGCGCGCGTTTGAGGCGGACGGTAACGAGCTGCAGGCGATCGAGGGATGGACCGAGGATTCGGGCGAGGGACGCTGGACGATCGAAGAGGCCACGGATAAGGACGTGCCCACCCCGGTGATCACCGCGTCCCTATATGAGCGCTTCTCATCGCGCGGGAACGGGGAGTTCGCCCACAGGGTGCTGGCGGCGCTGCGAAACCAGTTCGGTGGCCACGCCGTGAAGAAGCCGCCCAAGTCGTGACGGCGGTCGCTGGCGAGCCGGAGAATCCGCTCACAGCGGGACTGGAGCGCCTGCCGGTCGCGCCCACGACGCTCGTTATCTTCGGCGCGACGGGCGACCTGGCTCGGCGCAAGCTGCTGCCGGCGCTATACAACCTCGCGCACGAGGGGGCACTCCCGGAGCGCTTTCACCTGGTGGGGATGTCGCGCCGCGAAAAGGAGCACGAGCATTACCGCGAAGAGTGCGAGCAGGCGATCAGGCAGTTCTCACGGCGCAAGCCCGACGAGGACGTGCTGAAGCGGCTGCTCGAGCATGTGCGCTATGTGCCGGGTACGTTCGACGACGCGCGCGCGTACTCGAAGCTCGAGCAGGTGCTCGACCGCTTCGAGGAGCACGCCGGGGAGCCGCTGAGCAGGGCGTTCTACCTGTCCACCGCGCCGTCCTTCTTCCCGGTGATCGTGGAGGCGCTGGGCAAGCAGGGTCTGGACCGTCACGAGGGGGCGGAGGTGCGTGTGGTGATCGAGAAGCCGTTCGGCGCCTCACTGGAAGAGGCGCGCGAACTGAACCGGCGGGTGTTGGCCGTGTTCGAGGAGCATCAGGTGTTCCGCATCGACCACTACCTCGGCAAGGAGACCGTCCAGAACATGATGGCGTTCCGGTTCGCCAACGGAATGTTCGAGCCATTGTGGAACCGCAACTACATCGACCAGGTGCAGATCACAGCCGCCGAGGACATCGGGATCGGCACGCGGGCCGGCTACTACGACCACGCGGGGGCGCTGAGGGACCTGATCCAGAACCACATGCTGCAGCTGCTCTGCCATGTGGCGATGGAGCCGCCGGTGAGCTTCACCGCCGATGAGGTGCGCAACGAGAAGGTGAAGGTGCTGCAGTCGATCGCCGAGCCGATCGAGCGGGAGATCCCCGGAATGGCGGTGCGAGCGCAATATGCGGCCGGGCACGCCGGCGGCGAGGACGTGGCCGGATATTTGGAGGAGCCCGGCATCCCAGCGGACTCGACCACCGAGACCTTCGCCGCGCTGCGCCTGGAGGTGGACAACTGGCGCTGGGCGGGGGTGCCGTTCTACCTGCGCACCGGAAAGCGCTTGGCGCGCAAAGTGACGGAGATCGCGGTGACTCTCAAGCCCGTGCCCCATCTCGCGTTCAGCCAGGACGGCTCGCTGGGGGTGCTGCCCAATCAGCTGATCCTCACGCTGCAGCCGAACGAGGGCGTGTCGTTGCGACTGGGAGCGAAGATCCCGGGGTCGAGGATGGTGATAAGGCCGGTGCACATGGAGTTCCTGTATGGGACCGCGTTCCTCTCGCAGTCGCCCGAGGCGTATGAGCGCTTGATCACCGACGCGATGAGGGGCGATGCGACGCTGTTCACGCGCGACGACGAGGCGGAGGCCCAATGGCGCATATGCGACCCGATCCTCAAATATTGGGAGCCCACCCACCCGAGCACTCCAGGGCCACTGCCGCAATATGAGGCGGGATCGCAAGGACCCAAGGAGGCGGCCGAGATCCTGCTCCCCGAGCAGTCGTGGCGCGCCATCTGAGCCTATGGATGGACGAGCCCAAGGACCGATGAGCCGATGAGTGCCACAGCCGAGACGATCTGGAGCGAAGAAGGCACGACGCCCGACGCGATCGAAGCGGCGTTGCGCGAGCTGGTGAAGCAGCGCCACGGCGAAAACGGCGGACTGACGCCGGGGCGCGCGCTGAACATGATCGCGTTCGTGGAGAGCGGCTTCAGCGGGGAGGTCGCTAACCGCCTCGCCGGCGTGGGCCGCTACCACGCCTCGCGCCTGGTGGTGCTCTCCTACGACCCCCACCGCACGCGCCTGGATGCGCGCGCGGTGGTGTCCTCCGACGGCGATCCCGCCGAGGGGGAGCTGGGGCTGCTGCACGAGACGGTGACCGTGGAGATCGGCGAGCGCCACCTCGACGACCTCGTGACGATCGTGGACCCGCTCGTGGTGACCGACCTGACGACGTTGCTGTGGTCCCCACACGGCCATCCCGAGGCGGTGGATGCGCTGCTCGAGCTCGCCCAAGCGGTGCTGGTCGACTCGCTGGACGACCCGTCGTGGCGTGAGGCGATCGGGCGTGCGTGCGAGCTGCGCAGCCGCGCCTATGTGGTGGATCTCGCGTGGCTGCGGAGCACCCCTTGGCGCGAGCGGGTTGCGGCCGCGTTCGACTCGCCTGCGATGCGCGCCGAGCTCGAGCAGGTGGAAACGGTGGCGGTCCGCCACCATCCCGACTCGACGGTCGCCGCAATGCTGCTAGTCGGCTGGTTGGGGTCGCGCCTGGGCTGGGATGTGAGCCCCCTAAAGTCCAACGGCGGGGTGCTGACGGGCACGGCGAGCGTCCGAGGCACCGAGGCGAACTCGACCGGCGCGGGCGGCCAGCGGATCGCGATCCGACTCGAGCAGGCGCCAGAGCAGGAGGTGAGGGGCCTCGAGAGCGTTGCGATCGCAACCGCGGGTGGCCGGCGTCTGGGGCTACGGCGCGGCACGGGCG
>JBARJU010000236.1:0-2401 GCA_049800435.1 Solirubrobacteraceae bacterium | reverse complement strand
CCCGATCGCCGTCCGGTGGGGATGGAGTGGGCCTTACGGGTGCGCGTTCCTCTGACAACCTCCGTCCCCGCAGTAGCCGCGCGAGTTGCTCGTCCTCAGCCAGTTCGATCGCGATCCCCGACGGTGCGAATCCTCCGTCCGCCGAGTAGGTGGCGAGACACGGGCATTTTCGAGCAATCGCCTCCGAGATGCCGTCGGGCAGGCCGGAGTCGGGATTCCTCCCCTCGCCGATCGCCAGCACACCGTCGACACCGTCGAAATCGTTGGGTTCGCGTCCCTGGAAGCAAACGGGGAAAGCCTGTTCGAGCGTTTCGAACAACTCCCTTCTCTCCGATACGGCACCGAGGGGAACGACGCCTATCAGCTTGCGTTGCTCAACGCCGGTGTCGCCTGCCTTGCCGCTCGCCGGTACGTCCACCGGAGGAGCTTGGAGCCCGGTCGCCGACGGCTTCACTACCGGTGAGCTCGCGCGGCGATGTTCGAGGCTCGACATGGTGTTGGCCCGTCGAGCGCCTCTCAACGAATACCGGCCCGAGTCGCGTCGAAAGTCCGCCATGAGCCCGCACGTTACTCAACTGTGTTGGATTCCAGCGTTCAGACACCATGTCCGGTGCCGATGACCGTCATGGACCATGGCGACCCAGAGCTTTTCGCAGAGCTGCTCGACGCCGTGAAGGACGTAGCCGAAACGGGCGCGTTCACAGGAGGCGCCGCGGTCGAGGCATTCGAGACCGACTACGCCCGCTGGTGTGAGGCGCCATACGCCGTTGGGGTCTCCTCAGGAACCGAGGCCCTTGTATTGGCTCTACGCGCGCTCGGAATCGGCCCCGGCGACGAGGTGGTCGTCCCCGCGAACTCGTTCATCGCAACGGCCGAGGCAGTGAGCCTTGTGGGAGCACGTCCTCGTTTTGCGGACGTCGATCGAGAGACACAGCTGATGACTGTCTCGACGCTCGCGTCCGCGCTTGGTCCGAGTGTGCGTTGCGTAATTCCCGTGCACCTGTTCGGTCGCACGGTGGACATGGACCCGATCGTGGAACTGGCGAGCAGCGAGGGGCTTACGGTCATCGAGGACACCTCCCAGGCGCACGGAGCGCGCTATCGCGGACGGCGCGTCGGCACGATCGCGGATGCGGGCACCTTCTCGTTCTATCCGGCCAAGAACCTTGGTGCTTGGGGGGATGCGGGAGCCGTGGTCACCGCACGCGAGGACATTGCCGAGGAGGTGCGGCTGATGCGCTCGCATGGCGAGAGCCCCCGCTACCACCATCGCCTCGTTGGCACGACCGGGCGGCTCGACGCGATCCAAGCAGCCGTCTTGCGGCTAAAGCTCACCCGCCTGGAGGGGTGGAACGTGGCGAGGCGACGTGTCGCCAACAGCTTGCGCCAGGCCCTTGCGGGCATCGATGGGATAGTCCTGCCGGCTCCCGTCTCAGCCGAGGGAGACCACGTCTACCACCAGTTCGCGATCCGCACCAGCCTGCGTGACACGCTTCGCGAGCAGCTCGCTGAGGCGGGCATAGCGACCGGCATCCACTATCCAATCCCGATCCACCGCTCGGAGGCGTATGCCCACCTCGCCGCCGACTCGGACGTGGCCCCTAACGCCACCGCATTGGCAGCCGAGATCCTCTCGCTACCGATCTATCCGGCGATGACCGATGAGCTGATCGGCGTCGTCGCCGACGCCGTCCGCGAGTGCGTGCGCTCCAGCGCTTCGCCCGCGACGCGCTCGGCGAGCCCGACGACCGACTCGCCGTTGAGCAGTCGCGGGTAGATCTGACTGGCCGACGCCAGCGCGAGGCCCTTCACATCGGGCCAGATCGGCGCGCTGCGCGGCTCGTGGCCGAGCGCATGCACCGGCTCGACCAGCGGCGCGCGCTGCACGGTCCAATCGACGACGTCATCCTCGCTGAAGTCCGGCACGAGCCGCGCGAGCATCGCCGTGAAGCGCTCATAGATCGACTCGTCGTCCTCTGTGAACTCGGGTGCCGTGGGATCGCAGTACTTCGGCAGGTAGGCGAGACGCAGGCCGTCGGTGTGCTCGGTGCCAACCACGTGCGAGGTCTCAACGACCGTCGTGATCGGCGTGGGGTCGCAGATGTTGATCGAGTAGTAGGGCGTCAGCGAACGACGCAGCTTCAGTATCAGGCACACCACGCCGAGGTAGCGCTCGGGATAGGCGTCGAGCAGGGGCTGTAGCTCTATCGGCAGCAGATGTTTGAGCCCGGGGGGCTGGAGCGTTGGAATCGTGAGGTCAAAGCGCTCGTCCTGGCCATCGACGCGCACGCCCGCGATCTCGCCTGTCGGCTCGCGCACAAGTCCTTCCACGCCGGCGCCGAGGCGCACCTCGACGCCCAGCTCGGCGGCACGCGCGGCGGCGGCGAGCACGAGCGTCTCG
>JBARJU010000235.1:0-16300 GCA_049800435.1 Solirubrobacteraceae bacterium | reverse complement strand
GATGCAGCCGGGCGCCGATCTGCCGCTGGCACGCATGTCCTTCGAATTCCTGCGCCCGGTACCGATGGCGCCACTGACGCTCACGACGCGCATGTCGCGACCGGGACGGCGTGTGCAGGGCCTGGAGGCCGAGTTGAGCGCCGAGGGCGTGGTCGTGTGTCGCGCGACGGCATTGCGCATCCTCGCGGCGCCCGAGGAGCTGCCGGAGCTGGCAAACGCGCAGGTGCGAGACGCGCGACCCGACGCGATCGGCGCGCCAGGGGACGGTCATGAGGTGCTGTTCGCGCTCGATGACGTGGAGCGCAAGAGCTTCGCCGCCAACGCCATGGAGATGCGCTTCCTCAGCGGACAGCCGCTGACCGGCGAGCTACCAGAGCACGGAGGAGCGGCGGACCACGTGCCAATAGGCGCGGCAACGGTGTGGATGCGCCTGCGCCACCCGCTCTTGCCAGACGAGCCCCTGACGCCGATCGCGCGCGTCGCGGCCACCTCGGACTTCGGCAACGGCGTGGCGGCGGTGCTCCCGTTCGAGCAGTACCTGTTCATCAACGCCGACCTCACGATCTCATTGGATCGCCGTCCCGCGGGCGAGTGGATCGCGCTGCAGGCCCGCACCTTGCTTCACCCGGGCGGGATCGCCTGGGCTGAGAGCGTGCTGCACGACGAGCGTGGGCCACTCGGTCGGGCGACCCAGGCGCTCGTGGTCCAGCGGCGTTAGCCGACCACGCCGCCGCTCGACGGCGCGACGATCTCGAACTCGGCGAGATTGTTGCCCTGTTCGAGCTCGGCGAGCTCGCCCTCGCGCTCCTGCAGGTAGGCACGCAAGGTCTTCTCCAGGCCCTTGCCGCGGCGGAAGCCCTCGAACATCTCGTGGATCGGCAGCTCTGGATCGTCGAGGCGGGCCACGATGCGCTTCAGCTCCTCGTATCCCTGCTCGAAGGTGATCCGCTCGCGCTCCTGAGCGCCCTCTCCCCGACCCGCGCGCAGCTCCAGGTCGTCGGCGGGCTCGAACACGATCGCCCGCGACTGTCCGGTGTCGCCGATGGCGTCTGGATTCATGCGCTATCCCCTTGCTTGACGTCGGTGATTGTTGCTGTGGCGTGACCATCGGCAAAGCTCAAGCCGAGGCTGTCGGCGGGATGCAGGCCGGCGACACTCTCGATCGGACGACCGCGCTTGTCGGTGGCCATCGCCCATCCGCGCCGGCGGAAGTCCTTCGCGTCGATCACGGCTCCCAGCGCAGCCACGCGTTCGGCGTGACGCGCGAGCATGCGCCCGCTGACGGGGCCAAGCCGGCTCGTGTCGCGATCGATCGCCTGGCGCTGGGTGGCCAGGCGCCGGCGCAGCTCGCGCATGGCTTCCGCGGAGCGGCGATCCAGGGCGGCGATCAGGTCAAGGCGCTTGCGCGTGACGCGCGCGCGGGAGCCCTGAAGCAGCTCGCCCATGCGCTCCACCATCAGCCGCGGTCGGTCGAGCACGCGAGCGAGCGCCGTGCGGTGGCGGTCGAGCTCGTCGAGCAATTCGGCGGCGGAGTGGCGAATGGCAAGCTCGGCTGCCTTGGCCGGAACCGGCGCGAAGGCGGCCGCGACGTGATCGCAGTTTGGACGGTCCTTGGTGTGGCCGATGCTCGTGATCACGGGCACCGCGCACGCGAAGATGGCGCGGCAGAGGCGCTCGTCGTCAAACGCGAGCAGGTCCGCCGCGGAGCCACCGCCGCGGGCAACCACGATCGTGTCGACGCCATCGGTGGACTGAAGGCGCCCGAGCGCGTCAATGACCGAGCCGACCGCGTGCACGCCCTGGACGGAGGCCGCGCAGAAGACGATGTCCTGTGGCGGGAAGCGGCGGCGCAGGGCTTGGATGACGTCGATGTTGGCGTCGTTGCGAGCCGCGATCACCCCAACGCGGCGCGGAAACGCGGGCAGCGGCTTGCGACGATCGGGATCGCACAGGCCGTCGGCCCGCAGGCGATGCAAGGTCTCGGCACGGCGGCGCAACAGCTCACCGTCGCCCGTCGGACGAACACGGTCGAGAATCAGCTTGGTGGCGCCGCGCGGCGCGTAGAAGCCGATGCGCTCGTAGTGTGCCTGGACGAGGTCGCCCTGCGTGGGAAGCGGCTGACAGCGCGACGCGCGCCCCTTCCAGATGCACGCGTCGAGGCTCGCCGACTCGTCGGCGAGCGTGAGATAGACGTGCCCGGAGGCGCGATGCACGCTGATCGCCGTGACCTCCCCCTCGATCCACCCATCGCCGAGCCCTCGCAGCGCGCCGTCGATGCGGCCCGCCACCTGCGCAACGCTCAGCGCGGTCTCGGCCTGTATCTCGGCTTGTGTCTCGGTCTGCTGGGCCACGGCCCTGGAACGCTAAACCCCGACGCGGCGCGAACGCGACGCGGATATTCCCTAACCCGGTCCAGGCGGGAATGTGTCGGCCAACGAGGCCAGCACATGATCGGCTCCGGCCGCTCTCAGTTCCTCGACGCCGTAGCGTCCGCTTGCGACGCCGACGGACACCGCGCCGACGCCCTCGGCGGCTGCGATGTCAAGGGGGGTGTCCCCCACCACGAACACCTCGCCAAGGTCGAGCGGCGCGTCGAGCATGCTCCGCCCTCGATCTACCGCGGTCCGGGTGAGCTCTGTCCGATCCTCCGAGTCCGAGCCGTAGCCGCCGACGAGGAAGAAGTGGTTGAGGCGGCCGCGTCCGAGCTTGGCGTGCGCGACGGCCTCCAGGCCGCCGGTGGTGAGGCCAAGCAGGACTCCCGCCTCTGTCAGCCGCTCCAGCAACTCGCCTACGCCATCGAGCACGCAATAGTCCGGCGAGGAGGCGACATAGTCGGGGAGCACCGACTGATATGCGGCCATCAGGCGCGTGAGCTCCTCCTCGGTCGGCTCGCGCTCCATCGCCTCCGTGAACGTGGTGCGCCCAATCGCCGGGTCGGTCATTCCGGCGGTGGAGTGTTCGGCGATATCGATCCGCCGGTCGAACAGCCGCTCGAACGCCCACGCCCAGCTGCGCGCGCCGGCTCCGCCCGTGTCGACGAGGGTGCCGTCTATGTCGAACAGGATCAGCTTTGCGAGATTCATTGGCGCATTGTCGCGCCCGGCGGGTTGGGTTGCGTGACAGACGCAAGAGCCATGGTGTGGGGCGTATCTGCGCCCCGCAATAGTTGCGTGTGCAAACATCTGCTACGATTGCGCGTACAACTATTTTCGAGGCTACAGCCCTCGCGAGAACGCGCCGCCAAAGGAGATCCAATGTCCGCCACCGCCACAGCCACAGCACCGGCCCCAGTCGTCACCACCCCGCTCCCCACCGGCACCTGGAAGGTCGATCCGGTTCACTCGAGCGTCGAGTTCCACGTCAAGCATCTCGGCATCGCCACGGTAAAGGGTCAGTTCAACGAGTTCGAGGGGACACTCGAGGCGAGCGCCGACGTCGCGCGCGCGTTTGGCACCGTCGATGCGACCAGCGTCGACACCCGTGAGCCCCAGCGCGACGAGCACCTTCGCTCCGCCGACTTCTTCGAGGTCGAGCGTTTTCCGCAGATCGCTTTCCAATCGACCCAGATCCGTCCGCTGGACGAGGACGAGTTCGAGATCGACGCGGACCTGACGATCCATGGCGTAACGCGCAACGTCACGCTGAAGGCGACGCTCGAGGGCACCGAGACCGATCCCCAGGGCAATGAGCGGATCGGCGTCTCCGCCAGCACGCAGATCAACCGCGGCGATTACGGCATCAAGTTCAACGCAGCACTCGGCTCCGGCAACCTGATGGTCTCCGACAAGGTCAAGATCCTTGTCGAGGTGTCCGCGGTGAAGCAGGCTTAGTCGGCTATTGCGCTACCACGAACGGCAGGCGCACCGCATTTGAGCTCCCGCCTCCATTGCGGGCGGTGACACTCGCGAGGTAGTGGCCGGGACGGAGGGTGTGCTTACCGACCTGCCCACGGAAGGTCACCGCGTCGTTTCCGGCGGGTGCGCCCGCGTACGTCAGCGTCCCGACTGCCCGCGTATGGGCGCAGTGGCTTGTCCGTTTCTTACAGCTTCCAGCACCCGCCTGCGTTATCTCGATTTGGACGGTCGCGCTATCCGAGAGAGCGAAGCGGAAGGCTGTGCCGAACGGAAGCATTCTACGGTGCAGCCTCCCTCTCAATATATGTGGACCTGTCACGCGGAAGCGCTTGCTGGTGATGCGCACTTTGGACAACGCGAGGCGCCTGCGCTTGCACCCACACCTGCGTCCTATCGGTGCGTTGGTCACGACGACCGTGCTTGAAGCGCTCGTGGCGTTGCCAAGCACGTCCGCGGTCGTGACCGTGACGCGATAGGAGCCAGGCGAGGCGAACGCATGACTTACGGATGTCCCAGTCGCTGCCTGGGACCCATCGCCAAACGACCAAGTGGTCTGACCAAGCGCCGTAGTAACAGCCAATGGCGAGACCGCGAACGTGAGTGGCTTCCCGGTCTGGGCCGTACTGGGAATGCTCGCACCTTCCAAAACGGGTGAGGACCCGTCGTAGTTGGCTACTTCGATCGCCGCGCTGGCTCTTGCACCACGTTCCCATGCCGCCACTCCGTTGCCTTTTTCGTCCATCGAAACCAACGGGCCGACCAAGAATCCTTCCGTCTCGGCCACACGAACCGACGCCTGCCACGACGCGCCGATAGCGGGAAGAACCGCAGCTTGCACGCCCTCTCCCATAGGAGAGCGAACGCCATCCCACGCCGCGACAGCGCTTCCCTTCGCGTCGATCGCGAGACTCGGGTAAAGCGGCGGGTACCCGTGGCTGTATGCGACGGGTTCGGAGAGGCTCGTTGGTGCTCTCCACGCACCTTCTGCCAGCTTGGCAGCTGTCTGTACCGTGTTGATTTCGGTGCCGATCGATTCCCAGGCTGCGACAGCGTCGCCTTGAGCATCGATCGCGACGTGCGGGTGTTCGGCTTCATTCGTCGAGATAGTTACAGCCGGCTGCCACGTTGAGGACGACGCCGGCAGCGTCGCTGAGTACAGACCGCCAGGTCCCGCCCATACCGCAATGGCGTCCCCTCGTGCGTCCATCGCAACCTTAGGCTGCCTACCACCATCGCCAAGGATCACAGCCGGACCCCAGGTCGCGCTGTTCGGCGGCTTCACGGCCGCTTCGATGAATTTGTGGAAGACAGAGGCGCTTTCGGCCTGGTCTTCCCACACGGCGACAGCCCCTCCTTCGGCGTCGATCGCGACCTGCGGCACCTCGGAGATACGTCCGTTGTATGGAGCTTTGCCGAATTCCGACACCCATACTGCCGGTTCCCATTCACTGGCCCCAGCCGGCTTCGCAGCCGCTTGGATCGTGTCCTTCGGCGTGCCACCGGGTCCGCCTTCGGGATGCGGAGAGTTCCATACCGCAACCGCGTCTCCGCGCGCGTCAACCGCGACCTGCGGTCGCAGCCAACTGCCTCCTTCCGGGGAGATCGCAACCGGCGCTTGCCATATGCCGCTGGACGCGCGCCTGGTCGCAGCTTCGACATTTCCTTCCGTGCCGTGCTGCCAGACCGCGACAGCGTCTCCCTGAGCGTCGATACCAACCTCGGGGTTCCTCGCTATCTGGCCAGGAGTCGATACCGCCGCGGGCACAGACCAGCCTGGGCTTTCCGCGAGGCGAAACGCGCTTTCGATGCCAACGCCTTCGCGCCACCACAGGGAGATCACTTCGCCTTTCGGGTTGGTCGCGAGCACTGTATTCCCTACAATTCCGCTTGGCGCCAACGAGTTCGAAGCCAACCACGTCGCCGAAGCGCCCGCGGATGCGCATGTCACGACTCCCGGAACACCCGCAACAGCCACGCATCCGACCAAGACCATCATCACGTGCCGCCTCATGGAGTCCTCCAGTCTCTTTGTGTTTCGCTCGACGCCTATTTCCGGCGCGTACTCGCGCTCGCGGACTTCGTGCTCGTCAGACATCTGCGTACAGTTGCTACGTACTCCTGTGGCGTCATCGGGAGACCGTTACGGGTCATTTCGTTCGCCCCGTGCGGGACTTCTTGCCTGTCGGGAATATGTCTTGCCGACCGGACTCGTTCCCGCTTCAAACATCCCTTTGCCTCGATGATTTCTGGCTTTTTCACCGGACTGTGGTTCCTCACGGTCGCCGTCGTCTGGCCGTTCGCGGCTGATGTCGTGCCCCTCTGTGCTTGTTTAGTCGATTCGCCGCACGCAGCAATGAGTCCTGCAGCCAGGATTACTGCGACGACCACAAACCCCTCACGCGCTCTCATTCGGAACCTCCGATTAGTTTAGGCGCCTGCTTTGGTGTCCTCGAACCGCCTTCGGTCCGAGCGTCACTTCGATTCGCGCTTCAGCGGGCAACATCTTACCGGCCGGGGTGCCCTGGCCCGTGATCACGAGCGTTCCATGCCGGCGACTGTGTAACTTGCTTACCTTCCCCACTTGGCAGTGATGCTCGCGCAGTACGGTCCGTGCTTTCTTCAGAGAGTCCCACATGAGCGATGGGACTACACAGCTAACGTTGTGTTCCCCACCTGATGATCCGCCAGATGTGGGTTGCTCTTGTTCTTCTTGGGGTTTGTTAGCGCCGGCAGCATTTTTCGTCTGTTCTTCTTCTTTCTGGCGGGCTTCGGCTTGCGCTTGTGCGGCAGCTTCGGCGGCCCTTTTCGTTACGTATTCTTCGTCCGCGGTTTCGGTTTTCGCGCTGTACGCGCTCGCGCTTATCGGACTTACGAGTACCAGCGCCGCGATCACGACCAGTATCCGTCTTATCATGGACGGCATTTCCACTCCTCACGCTCAATGGACCTAAAAGCATTAGCTCGCGGGGCACAACTCATTGGTCTTTCCTGACTCCTCGCCAACTCCTGATTCTTTGTATCGCCATCTTTACGCGTTCCCTAGCAACCACGAGCTCACGCGTAGCCTCTTCGAGTCCCACCTGATCGCCTGCACGTGCCGACACGCTCTGTTGCTCGATCATCCGTGCCCCACATTCCAGTCCTGCAATCAGATCCCGGTGGGGAGCCTTACGACGCGACGGAGGATCGATTCCCCGCAAGGTGTCCTTTGCTGTTGTGACGTGCTCAACGTAGCGCAGGCGGGCAGACTTTCGCTTCTCCTCGAAACTGGTTATGGCGCTCTGCAGCTGACGGATATAGTGAGAGCCGGTCGAACTCAAATCGTCAGGACTGACTGAGCGCGCCTCGACAAAACACTCGTGGCTGGCCAGCGCAGTGCGCGCATAATCTTCCACGTTATCCGGTTGCAGTGTCTGGCTCGGTTCCCCGACTATCTTGCGCATCGTGGCGTCGATCCGTTCGTGTAGCTCCGAGAACTCGCGGGGTGGGTCAAGGTCGTGGACACGTTGGCACTCCCCCGCGAGATCTAGACCGTCCGCGGTGCGTCTCCTATTAGCCTGACCCAGCGGACGGAGAGCCTTGGCGACACTTCTCTGATAGCGGCTCGCAAACGTGTTGGTACGCCACAATACAGTCAGCCCGGCGATGACGCCGACAAGCAAGGCGACGTACACAGCCTCACCGGCCAAGCTGGCAACGATCGCTACAGCGGCTGCAAGCAGTACCAGCCGCCGCACCGAATCTCCACGCTCTCGTGCCTAAGCATCGACATTTCGCCACTAAGCCTACACGATCATACAGGTATCTCGACAGGCACTGGTACAGGGTCCCAGCCTGGATCAGGTATCCAGTCGTTGGTGTCGGGGGTGGGCTCGGACGGCGTCATCTCTTCTGGTGCGCCGCTTTCGCAGGCTTTGTTAGACGACGCCGCTTTGGCCGATGCCTCCCCGCCGTAGTATTCATTTTCGCATTTCTTTTTTTTGGCTGGCGGTTTCGCCGGTTCACCTTGACGGCATTCGCCCTTGTGGTGATAGTATTTGCTGTTTTTGAAACACGCTGCAGAAGCCTTGGACGACGAACCGCCAGCGGGGCATCCTTCGCCTTCCTGACCGGTCTCCGCTGCGTATTCACACGCCCATCCTGCGGAGCCTCCAAGAGCTTCGGGAGCTCCTTCTTCGGTGTGGGATATCCCCATCATGGCTTCGTATGCTTCGCGCGCCTTCTGTTCCTCTTCGGCTCTGGCAGCAGCTTCTTCGGCCGCCCGTTCCGCCGCCCGAATGTTCGCTGCTTCTGTGGCTCTACCGGCTGTGTAGCTTTCGTCGAAACTATCTATCGACGCTGTGTAAGCACCCGTTACGTCCACGCTATTGACTGGGTCGCCGTAAGTGTAAGCGTAGGCGTTGGCAGAGCCTCCCGGCACCGGATCGGTCTGCAAGAAGCGACCGAGCTGAGCCACGTAAGACCGCGCGCCCATCGCCACTATCCCTGACGGCAATTCTGTACGGAGTGCGTCCGCGCCGAGCCACGAGTACGGCGGCGGCGAGGTGGTTGCGGGAACTCCGTAATCGCTCGCTTCTTTGATGGGCGGCGAAAGGGCGGCAGTTTCGGAGTCTTCTACAGTGGCAACGATATCCCCGTGTAGGTTTGCCAGCTGCAGGGTTGGCGTCGCACCGTTGTGCTCGATCGCCGCTAGGCCGCCGAAGGCATACACGTTGCGCGTCCAGTTTCCAGCGGTTTCCCCGGTCCAGGCGGGATTGGCGCCCGAGCCCGCGTAGTGTTGAATTTCACTCGCGACCACTTTGCCCGTTGAGACGATTTCTCGCGTCCTGCGAGCAGGGTCTACGTTGTATCCGATTGTCTGTTCGCCCTGCGTTTGGCTTGCAAGCTGGTTATTTACGTAGAAGCTGCTCGTCAATGCGGTGCCGCCCGAGTCAGCCGCCGACAGGCTCGTCGTATTTCCGAACGGGTCGTATCCGATGCCCGTATCCAGCAGGCGGTCGCCTTCGTCGTAGCTGTGTGTCTGGCTCGTACTCGTTTCCGTAGCGCATTCGTTTTTCGCGTTTGGCTGGTAGGTCGTCAGACTAGTTTGATTCGCGTCTTCGTCGAAGCCGTATCTCCGAGTGATGCAGCCCGCTCCCGTGGGCGTGGACTGGGATTCGGTAAGCCTACCTGCAGCGTCGTACACGTAAGCGTGTGTCCCGAGGCTGCCCGCGCGGTTGACCCACTGCCCGTGAATCGAAGGTACCTCAGTTTCGGTGAACCATTCGCATTTTTCGGTACAGTGCGTTTCCTTCTTGTACGTGAGGCCAGTCGCCTGGTCTACGGAGCTTAGGCCAAATTTGGCCAGCAGCCCATTCGGATAGTTCTCGCTCACGACGTTGCCTTCGACGTCGTAACCGGGCGTGAATGTGCCGGCTGAGGAATCAGTCAGTTCCTTTATCAGGCCGGTCGTTCCGTCGTACGCGTAGGTCTGTATGCCCTTCCCGTCGTTGACTTTCGTTAGTCGATAGTCGTTGCCAGCTTCATATTCATAAGTGCTGATGTTACCGTCTGCGTCGGTGTAGCTTATGAGCTGTCCGAGATTGTTGAAGGCGCTTTTCAGAGACTGAGTGCTTGTGCTCTGTTCGATTAGTGCGCCTGTGTGTTCATCGAATTTGTTGGTCACCTTTGGTAGGGCGGTACCGACGGATGACGTCGTTTCGCTCGTTTCCGGGCGACCCGCTTCGTCGTAGGCGTCCGTTATCGTTCGCGTGGACGCGCCACTCGTAATTTCGGTCATAAGTGGCTCGCCCCATGTGTTGTACGTTAATACGTTTGTCACGGGCAGCGCGGGCAGTCCTCCCGTTTCGGGCTGCTTGGCCGGCAGAGTCTCGCAAATCAGGTTTGCCCATTCGGCATGTTCTCCACAACTGGGATAGGACGTGTTTTTCGCGGCACTGTAGTAGATCGTCTTGATGTTGTGAGGACTTTCCGCACCGGCGCTCTTGGGGCCGCGCACTTCGGTCACATTCCCAGAGGTTTCGTCATAGAAGGTCGTATTCGTGAGTTTCAATCCCGACGGGTCTGTCGTAACCGATGTTGGCTTGCGCAGTTTCCAACCGAGGTTGCTTTGACCGGAGTACGACGTCGTGGTCGTGCGAATGTCCTGTTCGGCTTCGCCTTCGATCTGCGCACCCTGTGTCATCTTAGTGACCAGGCGATAAGGGCCGCCTTCGGTGGGAGCCCCTTCGTCGTATTTGTAGGAAGTACGGCTGCGTGCCTGAACTTCTTTGCCGTTGGTGAGCTTAACTAGATGCCGTGGGCCGATCGTTTCCCACAGGATTGTACCTTCGTACGCGTAGATGTTCTTCGTGTCGAGCAATTTTGCGACTTCTGCGGATTTCGCCCCTTCTTTCAGGGCCGCAGCACGGTTGTCGGCACTCAAAGTACGTTCAGCCTCGTTGTATTCGTTGTATTCGTTGGTGGAGATCCCTCCAGACGGTGTGGCCACGTTGACGGCGTGACCCTTGATGTCGCGGTAGTAGATCGTGGCGCGTTTGTAGTCAGACGCCGGCCATCCCTGGGCCTTGTCTGGTGCGAATACCGCCGTGGCTTCGGTGGGGAACTCTTTCTGAGCCCATCCTTCTTCCACTTCTTTTTTTCCTAGCTGGTATGGCGCGCCTGCACCTGATACCGGCACGTTGTACTCGATCGTGCTGCCGGGCTGGGGCGAGCGCTGTTCTCCTGCCGTCCCTCCGCCTTCTTTGATCAGCCACTTCTCGACACGACTGTTGCCGGTGTTTTCCCACCAGATCCCGCTGTCGAGAACGTAAACGTAGGAGCCTGAGAAAGCAAGCCCGTGCGGTGCCTCGTTGAACTGGCCCGCTCCGCTGCCTTTTGTGCCGAACCCGTACAGGTATTCTCCGCTTTGGGAGAACACCTGAACCCGATTGTTGCCGTATTCGGAGACCCAAACGTTGCCGTCCGGCCCGACCGCAACCCCGTATGGGTCTAATAGCTTCCCAGCTTCCGTGCCTTCAACTCCCCATGTGCGAATGAGGGCGCCTTCATTTGAGAACTCCCCGATCTTGTTATCCCACGAATACGCTACCCAAATGTTACCGCTCGGGTCCAAGCCGAGATAAAAGGGGCCTTCTTTTTCGACGGGTTGAGACAGGCTGCGCACATACGCGTCTTCGCTATTGAACTCTTGCACACGGTGGTTTCCACGGTCGGCCACGAAGATGTTGCCTTTGAAATCGACGACTATGCCTTCGGGCACCCAAAACTCGCCGTTCCCCGAGCCTTGAAGTCCCGTATGACAGGAGGTTGTGCAGGTCTGCAATTTGGCTTCGCCGTTGGAGACGCCCCATCCGAACATCTTAATGAACACGCCTTCGCTGGTGAACTCCTCGACACGGTTGTTGCCCTCATCTGTGGCCCACACGTTGCCGCTGGAATCGACAGTCACACCGAACGTCCACCCAAACTGTCCAGCACCGCTGCCGTACGAGCCGACGGTCCGCACGAATTCGCCTTTGTTGTTGAACTCCTCAAGGCGCTCGTTGTAGGTGTCCGATACCCACACGTTCCCGGACGCGTCGGTGGCTAGGCCGCCCTCGGGTTCGCGCAGCTGGCCGCTACCTGTCCCGTAGCTGCCGAACGAGCTTGAATACGTTGGAACAACAGCTTCATAGCCAACCAGTACCCCCGATATCGCCGTTCCCGCCGTTACCGACCCTCCGCCGTTAGTGGCTGTTACCACTGCCTTGAGTTCGTGACCGGCGTCGCTCGCTACTGGTGTGTAGTTGGGGTTGGTCGCCCCGGGGATGATTTTGCATTCACTACCGAGGATTTTGCAGTCCTTCCACTGGTAGCCATACACAACGGGACTGCCGGTCCAGGCTCCATCGGAGACGGTCATCCTTGTGCCGACGACCGGCGATCCTGTCAGTTTCGGGACTTCCGTGTTTTTCACGCCCGTTCCGGCCCACAGCGGGGCGGAGTTCGGTGCTCGCGTGACCTTCAAGAGTCGCCCCGTGTTCGAGTCGCCAGCGATAGAGCCGTAGGTGAACGCCCATGTCTCCTGTCCCGGAGGCGTCAGTGCCGTGACGTGGTTTTCGCTGTCATAGCCGTAATAGGTCTTGAGCGCATGCGAGATCCGAGGATCCCATTCCACGCGTAGCCGGCCGAGCCAGTCATACAAGTACTTCTCGACCGGCGTTTCGAGCATCAACCCAAACGTCTTGTTGTAGCCGACGTAGACGACTTCCTTCAAGCGTCCGTTGTATTCGTTCCATTCAGCTTCGTTTTCGCCGGTCGCTTTGGTTGCTGTGGCGTACTTGAAGAGGAGCCCGCGGCAACCCTTTTTGAGTTCTTTCAGTTCTTTCCCAGTCGGGCATGTGATCCCTGCGGCGACAGTCCCGACCACCGACGATGGCCTCGTGATTGATTTGCCTTCGACCGTAGTCGTTTCTGACAAGTACGTAACTTTTTCGCTGGCGAGAGCGCCAACCTCGCTGCTTGGCACCCACACTTCACCGCTGCCTCCTGTGGGCACTCTGAAGTTCGTGCTTGTGTTGGCGTTCGCATCTTTGAGGACCAGTTCTTTTATTGATTCGTTCGTGACTTCCGAGAGACTGAGGTTCGGGTCTCCCTTGGGTGATTCAAAGCTCGCTTCTTTCTTGCCGAAGATCGCTTGATACCCGCTAGCGCCAGCCAAGAGCATGCTTCCGTTCGGCTGTTTTGTGATGCTTTGCTGGCCCGCGAGGCTGGAGCCCCATTGGGGGCCGAAGGGCCCTGACACTGCAGCGAGGTTGCGTGAGCGGTATGCGCTGCCTACAGAGAGCCCTCCACCCAAGGATACTCCTGGACCCGGTAGTGTGAGCTGTCCGGATTGAGGGTTCACCGAGCCCGGTCCCATCGCTACGGGAGTGGCGTGACGGGCCAGTATGGTAAAGGCTTTTTCGGCGACATTGCCAGCGTTGTCGGTGGCGACAACTGTGAGCGTGTTGGCACCTGCCCCGAGTTCTTCACCGTTGACCGTCCATTCGCCACTTGCCACACAGGGGCCCAACGGGCACGACGCAGACGGCTGTTCGGTCAATTTTCGCCCGTCGATAGATACAACCATGGATTTTATACCGGAGCTGGGAGTGGTCCCTTCACCATCCTTCACCTTCGCGGTAAAGTGGTACGTCTCTTCCGCTATTTCGTTGTTGGTCGGTAGTCCCAAAAGTTCAAAGTTGTGCGGCACTTCGTTGTCGTACTTGAGGGTGGCTGGCCCGACCGTCGCTTTGAGGCCGGCCGCGTCTTTGGCTTCACCTTCAATCGTGTCTTCACCCTCGGGCAACGACCAGTTGATGTAGACGGCCGCTGGCGCGGCTTTGGCGCCGTTTGGACACGTCGTTTCGAAGCACTCGTTGCATTGGACGCCCGCGCAGTGCGTGTATACGCCAGCTTCCCAGGACAGTTTGACT
Source organism: Solirubrobacteraceae bacterium (assembly GCA_049800435.1). Classification (GTDB taxonomy): domain Bacteria; phylum Actinomycetota; class Thermoleophilia; order Solirubrobacterales; family Solirubrobacteraceae; genus Palsa-744. The sequence goes on along the minus strand of JBARJU010000235.1, from coordinate 2,988 downwards.
TTGAGCGAAAGTTTGTTGACGCCTACGCCGGGATCAAAAGCGTTGACTCCGACATAAGCACCTTCTTTGGCCCACGTATTGGCATAAAGCGGATTAGGTTTACCTTCTATCGTGGGATCGGTAGTGTCGAGTTTTGCCTGCGGGCCTTTTTCCTGGTTGATGTAGACCGAAGCTTTGTTCATGTCGTTTGTGTAACTAGAGTTGCCGGCTTCGATCGCGCGGGTTTCCCAGTACGCGCGGTTTTCCTTGTCCGTCGACGAGACGGCGTTAGCTTCACAACTCGGCCATACAGCGCAGACAGTGCTCGTGTTTTCCCATTCGTTGGGGATCAAGACTTCGTTGCCTTCTTTGCCGGAAGGGCTCGCCAGCGAAAGCACGTTCTGCATCTGGCTCGTAGGCCGTTCGTGCATCGCTTTGACAACGATCTCGTAAATGTGAGATTCGCCCTGAGTCGGATATACGTAGTAGGCATGGTCGCCGGCGGCATAGCCACTTGGAAAGTTGATGTTGTTTGCGACCATCGCAAAGCCGTATTCACCACCGCCGCCAGCTAGCGCTAGAGCGTTGGGGTTGGTGGTTGCGGAGGCCCAGTTGTAATTTTCACAACAGCCCTGCGGGTCAAGGATACTGTCCATGAACGTTGGGTCAACGACCACTGGCATCTTGTATTGCCCCGGCTGGTGGGCAACGCTCAATGCGATCGTGTTGCCTGACACGCTCATGGACGTCGCTACAGAAGTGCCTTCGGCATCGTGCGCGTTGGGCACGAGGACCGCAGCGATTACTTTGCCTGCAGCCACAACTTGAACGGCGCCCGAGGAGCCTTGCGCCAACGTCGCGCCTTCCGGTAGCGTCACCTTGAAGTACAGCTTCTGCGGCGACCGTTCGCTACGCAGGATCGTTTCGGTGCTGAACCCATACGTATCCGGCTTCAGAACAGTGTCCGTGTCCAGAACGCCCGCTTGGGAGGATTCGCTGTCGCCGTAGAAGACGCTTACCCCGTCGATCGAGCCTTCTGCCGTAAGCGCCGATCCGCTTTGGCCCACCGGGACCATGCCGATCCCGAGCGCGCTCAGCGACGCCCCTTCTGAAAGGTGCTTGGGGAGAAGCACTTGGGCGCCCGTGTCCGGCGTCTTTGGCTCGAAGCCGCCACCGGCTTCCGTCAAGCTCAGATCGATCGGGACATACTGCCCTTCGTGCGTTTCGTCGGCGATCGGTTCGACGGAGGCCAGTGCCCCATGGGTGCCGTTGGGAAGTTCGAGGGTGGCTGCGCTTGGCGTCGCATAGGACGAGATCGTCGCGCCTTTCGGCAGTGGCGGTGTGCCTCCGGCCGGTTCGTTGATGAGGGCCGGGAAGGTTTCGCCTGCCAGTTTCTCAGAGTTTTCGCTGCTCATGCCCTCGTAGGCTGTCGAACTCGTTTGTCGCGCGGCCACCGCTTCGGGGCTATTGCGTAAGAGATTTTCCGCTTCAGCCGGAGTTACGCCGACCAACATTTCTGAGCCAGGTATCACCAGCGGGCTACCGGACAAGGAGCCATCCAGTGACGAAGATTCGCTGTCCGAACTGGAGGCCGCCAGCGCACGTACGTGGCGAGGGTCGTGAACCTGCCGATGCACTGACGCGCGGCGCTTGCCACGGTATTTCCGATGATGCGTTCCGTGAGATGCCCGGCGAACTGGCTTTGTGGCGGTTGCTTTCAATGCAGAAGCACCCTGCGAGCCAACCGACAATTCCGTTAGTCCAGCGCAGGCGACGAAGCCCACGAGGCATGTTACGACACAAGCAGCCACCGACCGCAAAGACCCGCTCATCCCCCTACCCTCCCTTTCGACATGTTCGCGCGTAACCTAGACAGACGGTCATAGAGTGCGCAACCACTGTTTCCCATTTTACGGACAAGTTCTGATAACAACTGGATCGCCGTACGTCGTATCTTTGTTTGCTGACACACCGTTATCGCACGGCCTCATCGTCACGTCGATAGCCAAGCCGTGCAGAAATCTGACCAGCCGTCGCAAGTAGGTGCGGGAGGAACTGGTGGGCAAGCTCATCGAGAGAAACCATGTTGGTGTGCGCTGCCATGTTGACGGCCGCGACGACTGCTCGGCTCTCACTACGTATCGGGACGGCGATCGAAATGAGGCCAGCCACGAGCTCTTCATCGTTGACGGCGATACCTCCCTCGTGAGTGTGTGCCAACTCTTCCGACAATGCCTTCTTGGTTGTAATCGTGTTGGGTCCTCGCTTGGCGAGCGCCATCGTGGCGATGAGCTCACGCTGCTCAACGTCGGGCAGGAAGGCCAAGAGCACCTTCCCCATTGAGGTGCAGTACGCCGGCAGTCGTGATGCCACCCGCAGGTTCATGTCAATCCTGTTCTGCCCACGACGGAAGCTACGCGCCCGGTCCACGTACAGGATCTCCGGTCCGTCGAGAACTGCAAGATTGACCGTGTAGCTGCTGCGCTGGCGCAGCTCTTCGAGATAGGGACGTGAGTGCTCGCGTAGACCCGTGCAGTTCAACGCCGACATTCCGAGGTCGCTCACGCGCAGGCCGAGCCGATACTTGCGGTTCGTGCCCTGCTCAAGGAAGCCGAGCGCTACAAGGGTTATGACGTAGCGATGCGTGGTTGAGCGGCTCATGCTGAGGTCGTCGGCGATATCAGCGATCCCAAGCACAGAACGCTCAGGCGTAAAAACTCCGAGAATTGCCAATCCGCGCTCCAAGGATTGGGAGTAGCGCGGCTCGCGTAGAGTGGGAATCTGCTCCGGCTCGTGCGGTTTATGCACACGCGGACTCATCGTGGCCAATCGGGGTCGACGCTTGGGCTCATTTTGTGCTGCCGACGGCGCGGCGGCGGGTTGTCTTAGTGCTCTGGCTCGGAAGTTCGCCGACGTATTCGTGGTCAGGCGGCTTGGGCGGTGGGCTGGGCGAGTCGCTGGGCGACGCGGTCGAGGTCTTGGCGGGTGAACTTCCATTGGAACGGGGCG